>JAQXFO010000055.1 GCA_029005135.1 Lachnospiraceae bacterium | reverse complement strand
CCTCAAAGATAAAAAACCATGCTTCGCGAGATGACATCAGGCGCCTCTTCCGGGCCTCCTGCCGCCCCACGGCTCCTCGGCGGTGGGGCTTTTGGAATACCATAGTGCCTTGAACAGAAATACGCGGCAGGGACATGCGGTTAACGGTAGGAGCGCCGCCTTGCTTCGCGAGTCCCCGCGCAGGCGCCTCTTCCGGGCCTCCTGCCGTCCCACGGCTCCTCGGCGGTGGGACTTTTGGAATACCATAGTGCCTTGAACAGAAATACGCGGTATGGACATGCGGTTAACGGTAGGAGCGCCGTCTTGCTTCGCAAGTCCCTGCGCGGGCGCCTCTTCCGGGCCTCCTGCCGCCCCACGGCTCCTCGGCGGTGGGGTTCCGGAATACCATAGTGCCTTGAAACAAGAATACGCGGTATGGACATGCGGTTAACGGTAGGAGCGCCGCCTTGCTTCACGAGTTTCCGCGCAGGCGTCGTCACAAACGCTACTATCGTGACGTAAGCCTGCGCGAATGAAACCGAAGCGAAGCAAGAGCAGAGCGACGTGTTAACCGCAGTCCATAACCGCGCATTTTCTCTCTACACTATTCGTTTCCAATTCCCCGCCTGAGCCGCGAGCCGGCACGAGCGAAACCGACGCGAAGCAAGAGCAGAGCGACGTGTTAACCGCAGTCCATCACCGCGTATTCATCTATTCTATACCCTATGCGCTTCCAATACCCCCGCCTGAGCCGAGGGCGGCACGAGCGAAACTAATCCACATTCGACCTTTTATACTCATTCGGACTCTGTCCTGTATATCGTCGGAACAGCTTGGCGAAATAGTTGGGATTTTCAAACCCGATGCGATCGCAGACTTCATAGATCAGCATGCCGCTCTTCAACAGTTCTTTTGCCTGATCAATCTTCAGATGATGGATGTAGGTATTAAAGTTTTCTCCGGTTTCTTTCTTGAATAGCTGGGAAAGATAGCTTTCGGAGACGTTGGAATTTCTGGCGGCTTCCGACAGAGTCACCACTTTTTCGGGATGACTGATGACGTAGCGGAGAGCTTGGGTGACAATCGCGGAATGACCGGTATCGCTGAAGCCGGTGGCATGATAGCAGGATGCGGCATAGTCGATAAGACTGTCATGAGCTTCGCGGTAGGTATCGGCCTTCAGAACGGCGGTCTGAACGGTATAAAAGTTGTCGTTTAATTCGTTTCTCGGAATGAGGTCAAGGATTGACAGCAGAAGTTTTCCGTAGTGCTCCCGATTCTCTGTGGTGTGAGTGCGGCAGAGTTCTGTGACTTCGTCGATAGCCTCTGTCAGGGTTGTAAGGCTTTTCAGCAGGATTGCGGCCCGGATACGGTCAAGCAGACGGTGTTTTTCCTCGTGACTGAGAGCCGGAGTCGGGGTTGAGCAGTCTATGACAGAGCCCGGACGTTCCCAGTAGATAAACTCTTCCGCAAGGCAGGCGCTGCGATAAGCCTCCATGATGGCTTCCGTGCCATCATAGGGAGCACTGATCCCGATCGTACAGGCGGTGTCCAGAGTCATCTGCAGCTGGCGGTACAGAATATCGGCCGTGGAGACAGCATTTTCGGGAGAGGGCAGAAGAATGACGACGGAACCCTTTTCATTGTAGGAAGTGATGCTGGCGATAGTGTTGCTTTTCAGCTGCTGTCCGGAGATTGTCATCAGAAGATGCGGTTCAATGGTACTGCCGTCGTTGCGCGGAGCGGCGGATATTACCAGAATCGCCCCTCGTCGAGGCAGTCGTCGGAGATCTTTGCTGTCGATCGTGACACCGCGGATCATTTTCTTGAGAATTTGCCAGTCAGGGTCTTCGACAGCGGGTTTCGCCGGCTTGTCACCTTCAGTCAGGCCGGGTTCGATGGGGATACGGCTGAGGACACGCAGAAGCTCGACCGGTGTGATGCTCAGTTTGTTGATGTAATCAAAGATGCCGTATCGGAAGGCGGTGCGGACATGTTCAAAATCATCGAGGCAGGAGAGAATGATGACATGGATCGGGTTATTCTCTTCGCGCAGTTTCTTCAGCAGTTCCAGACCGTCCATACGGGGCATTTTGATATCCAGCAGGAGAATATCGGGATGCTCCGTTTTTATTTTTTTATAGGCATCGATGCCGTCAACGGCATCATCCAACAGTGTAAATCCGTTCTTTTCCCACTCAAGGCACATACGAAGGCCCGTGCGGACAAGGTATTCATCTTCGGCAATAAGGACAGTTGCCATAGTTTACTCCTTCATAATGTCATAAACCGGCTTATGTTTTATCGATTTTGAGCTTCATCATCACGTGGAAGCCTTCGTTGGGGCGGGTAGTGATCCTGATACCGTATTTGCTGCCGTAGAGGAGCTGCAGCCGACGATGGACATTGGCGATGCCGATGCCGTTGGAGGTTTCAGATAAAAAATCACCGTTTAGGATGGCGGCTGTCTTTTCGGGATCGGCACCTTTCCCGTTATCATCGATCAGAATGACAAGATCTTCAGCTTCGGTGAGAGCCTTTAGGCTGATCACGCCTTCCGCCTGCTTTTCAAAACCGTGGGAGAAGGCATTTTCGATAAAAGGCTGTATACAGAAGCGAGGTATTTGGACATCCATGAGATCATCGGGCACCGATGTCGAGAAACGGATGTTATTGCCGAATCGCATCTGCTGCAGGGAGAAGTAATCGTTAAGGAAAGCCAGCTCCGCCTCGAAGGTGACTCGTTCGGTGTCACGGTCAAGAGAATACCGCAGATGATTGCCGAGTTTACTCAGCATATCGGCGATGGCGGTGTTGTTGTTGATCATTGCCATCCATCGGATGCTGTTCAGCGTGTTATAGAGAAAATGCGGCCGTATCTGAGACATCAGAGCCTGATAGTACAGGTTGGCTTTCTCCGAGGCGTCTTCTGAGGCTTTATTAATGAAGTCATCAATGCGGACAGCGACCTGATTGAGGTTCTCTGAGAGCTGCTCGATCTCGGCAAAGCTTTTTTCCACGGGCTTTGTGGAGGTGTCTCCCTGCTGAAGCTGTTCCATCTGCCGTTCCAGTCGGGCAATGGGCTGCGAAAAGCGTTCGGCAATATAGCAGGCTGATACAAAAAGCAGGATCAGGAAGACGATCAGGACCACCAGAATCGTCGTGATGTGAATCGGCATTCCCTTGTAGATATCCTCACGCGGAATCAGGACGCGCACAGACATATCCCACTGCTGGACAGATTTCGTGAAGATTTCCGTATCGCCGGATCCCTGCGGATCGTTCTTGCCGGCGGTTCCTTCCCAGACAGCATTTTCCGGGGCCTTTTTATGGGAAATGAGCGTGGTGCCGTTATAGAGGCTGATATCATAGGCGTCAAGGGCGGCGCTGGAAATATTGTCCCAGAGTGTTTTTTCGGGAACGTGGATCCGGAGCAGTCCTATGATACGGCCGCGGTAATAGATCTTCCAGTAACTGACAAGATCCGGTGCGTCCTCATCTGTCAGAGGATCATACCAAAGGGCATATTTGGTGCGGAAAGTTTCGTGTCCGAAGAGTGTTTCGGTATTGTCTTCATCCAGACGTGAATAGCCGTCAGTGCCGGAGACAGATCCGTCCGGCAGAATGACGGCTATTTCGGGATTATAAGCGATCAGGTTGGTATTGCGGATCGTGCGCAGCTGTTTGACAAGAGCTTCCCGGGCTGAGTAGACAGACGCAGCATCGTCATCATTCTGCATCGTCTGTATCCGGGACAGAAGATCCGCATCCGTGATGAGATAGGAGGCGGCGTAGCTGATGCAGTAGACAGCATTTTCAAGCTGAGAAGCGCAGACATCAACCGCCTGAACCATGTTGTTGTAGGCGTGTTTCGTCAAATAGCGATTGGCCTGCCATGAGAAAAAAAGGCCGAGAAGGGTGACAGGCAGCACAAGACCCAGGAGGCAGTAGCGCAGCAGGGCATTGCGTAGATCGGGAGAATTCCTTTTTTTCTCTTTTCTCATGGCGAATAAGACTTTCGTTAGTGAATCGTACTGTAGTAAGCGGTTCTTTTCTCGATCTCCTCCCGGGAATAGGTGCCTTCGGCAAGGAATTGTTCGATCATAGTCCGGGTGGGGATTCCGGCACGGCCTCCGACAGCGGTGCACTTGATGGCGGAGAGGGCTGAGGCATAACGGGCAGCGTCATAACCGGGGCGGTAACCGAGGCAGAGCGCGGCCAGATAACCGCCATGGAAATCATCACCGGCGCCGACAGTATCGACGACATCAACGCTGAAGGCCGGACAGGAGAAGAACTCACCGTCGACCAGTCCGCGGCAGCCGCGGCTGCCAAAGGTGAAAATGATCGTTTCCGGGCCGCGGTCACGGATCTTGAGGCAGTTTTCTTCAAAGCTTCCGTTATTACCGAACATTGTATCATAGAATTCTTCCGATCCGATGAAAATATCGATAAGGGGCAGCGCAGCCTCGGTCTCCGATGAATAGAAGTCGGCATCGAAGCAGACAGGGACACCGTTTTCCCTGGCAATGGCAGCCGCTTCCAGATCCGCTTCGTCGGTGCGGCACAGATGAAGGAACCGGGCCTGGGCGATGGCGTCGCGGGAAGCCCGGATATCCTCCCGGGTCAGCTGGGGCTGGTTATCATTTTTGTGCCAGAGGATCCGACGGCCGCCGGAAGCTTTATCCGAGAGGACGACGGACCAGCCGATCTCGTAGCCGGTAAGAACACGGATGCCATCGGTCTCAACAGCATGGTCCTCAAGATCCCGGATCAGAAAACGACTCCGGCTGTCGTCGCCGGCCATTGCCAGCAGACGGCAGGAGACACCCTGACGGGCTGCCGAGACAAGGGCGGAAGCGACCTTGCCGCCGCCCTGGAAGCTGGCTTCTTCCACGAAGCAGGAGCTGTTGTCTCCGGGCATGGACGGCAGGATCAGTATCTGGTCATACCAGAGGATATCGATGCCGACGATGTCGGCGGAATGTTTTGTATTTGTTGTCATGGAAACAGGCAAACCTTTCGGGCAATCAGTCTACAGATATCATCAGGGCTCGTCAAAGGCCAGCGGCAGATAGCGGCAGGCCTCGCGGATCGCATCGGTGTAATCGCCGTAGACACAGGCAGTATGGTGGATATACGGACCGCAGACCAGCTTTTTCTCCCATCTGACCCAGTCATCCACTTCAGCCCAGACATAATTACCGTTGGTTTCGGGGCCGCTGCAGGTTCTGGCCGGGCCGGCCAGCAGGCGATAATCACCGCGGGCACCGTCAAAGCGCAGAAGCGTCAGAGCTCCGTCCTTAAGAGGCCAGAAGCCCATGGCGTTCTGAACAAAGGCGTGCTCACCGGCTTTTCGGAGTCCCTTGGGGAACGGACCGCAGTGCCAGAGAAGCTCGGCGTTGTCATTCGTCGGATGCCGCTGTGTCAGGTCGGCCAGGAAGACAGGCTCTGAGCCGTTGTTGCAGGCCTGGGCGATCAGCATGGAGACGGCACCGTGAACGTCATTTTCACAGGCCACGGGGAGATTCTGATCGATCAGGTTGCCGAAGACGGCGCAGGGACGGATGCCGAGGCCGTGATTGAACACATTCCAGCATTCGCTTACCACGGCGGAGCAGTCATTTTCGTCGGCGAAATCCTTAATAGCCATTTCAAGACCGGCCATATGGCGCAGTGCGGCAGCATCCATGCGATCAAGAGAAATACCGGCCTGACGGTAACCGTCGAGAATTGGTTCAACGACCTCATCGCGGGCGGCGTATTCCAGCGCACGGGCATTGACCGCTGTGGCCGGTACCGGGATAACTTCAAAACCAAAACGCTCCAGCAGCTCGCTTTCATTGATCATAACCGAGAGGAACGGCTGCGGACGGACATCGATCTGCAGAATACGGGCCTGCTTCAGATTGGCGCAGATGCGGGCGGTGCAGAGGAAATCGCGGAACCCTTTCTGAAAAGCCTCTTCCTCCATACGACAGTTTTCGATATAGGTGAAGGGCACGCCGCCGCGGAAAAGTGCCTTTCCGGTGGCGAAGAGACCGCACTGGGTGTCGGTGGCACGTTCACCGAAGCCTTCGGGAGCACCGTCACGTTCTCCCCAGATCAGTGTCGGCACGCGGAAAGCAGCGGCCAGCTTCAGCACCGTCTCTTCCTGGCCGAAATTGGTATGAGGAATGAACAGGGCATTGACGCCTTTTTCCCGGAAATGCGCAATGATCCGGGCTGTTCCTTTTAATTCGGACATGGTGTCATCGGCTGTGAGGCCGGTGATGGTGACCGGTTCGGCGCCGTAGAGACGGCAGAGACGTTCAGCCTCGTTAACATAGCGGTCTCGGTTTGAAAGGACGGTATCATTGCTGAACCAGTCGCGGCGGGTGGGTGCAATGCCGAGCACGACTTTTTTATTCGTATACATAGCGGGATCCTCCTGCAGTATGTCTTGAAAAGACAGTATTTCTAAATATAAGTGGATAATAGCCAATGGATGAAATGGTCGTCAATAAACCTGCGGTAAGGCAGCAAAAAAGTATCCAATCATCTAAAAATCGTTTCCATTTTGGAAAAAATAGAAAAAAGTTCGGACAAAAAACGATAAAAATGGCGCATCTTGTACAAATATGTTCCTTCAAATCCCGGCTTACCGCAGGCTAAGATAAAAGCAAACAATGTGGAGGTGATGAGTATGCGTGAGCTGAAAGTCGAGGAACTCAGTTATGAAGCTTTTCACAGCTTCGGTGAGTATGAAGATCTGCTGACATCCCGGGAATCGGGTTTTTATCCGGATATGATTCGTCTGTGTAATGATGGCCGTGATACTTCGGTTTCGATCTCACGGGTAGAAGGAAAAGGACGTGAGATCGTCAATTATGAATATCATACGAATACCTGCGAGGGCATCCTGCCGCTGGACGGTGATATCTATATCTACGCGGCTCCGCCGTTCTGGTTCCCCCAGGTTGACAAGATGAGAGTGTTCCGTGTGCCGAAGGGTACCTTTGTCAGGCTGAAAGCCGGTACCCTGCATGGCGGCCAGTTTTCCGTGACGGGCGAGCCGGTCAATGTCCTGATACTCCTTCCGGAGAGAACCTACAGCAATGATTGTGAGTTTATCGATCTGGAGGAAAAAGACAGAATGCTGATCACGGAATGACCGTGATTATGTATAACACATCACTGTTAACGAAGTGAGCAAGGAGGGAAAAATGAAGAAATTACTCGCAGTACTTTTGACAGGCTGTATGGCATTGTCAATGGCCGCCTGCGGTTCATCGGCGGCTGATTCCAAGGCACCTGACAGTTCAGAGGCTCCGGCATCGTCCGAAGCGGAGGTTTCCGCAGAGTCCGAAGCCGAGGCAGAAGACGAGACCCTGTCCGGTGATATCTCATTTATGGTTCTGGATTCCTTTAATAAAGACACCAATCCGCTTCAGGATGCTACCGATGCCTTCATGGAGGCTAACCCGGGCGTCAACGTCACGATCGAATACGTTTCCGCGAATGATATCCGCGAAAAATTCAGCACAGCTGCCCGCGGCGGTGCCGGACCGGATGTGGTGGCGCTCGACTCAGCCGGCTGGGCTGTCGACTCAGCCGCTTCTGGTTTGTTGGCTCCGCTGGATGAACAGGTCGCTGGTATTGCGGATCAGTTCTACAGCGCTCCGCTGGCCTCCGGTATGTTTAACGGCAGCTATTACGCCGTTCCGTGGTATATGAACAATGAGGGTATGTACTACAACAAAACTATCCTGGATGAGTGCGGTATCGAAGCACCGCCGGCCACCTGGGATGAACTGCTGGATGCCTGCGAAAAGGTTGTGGCCAAGGGCTACGGCGGCATCATGATGCCGTATTACTTCCCGTCTTATTATATTTATCCGTTCTTCTATCAGGCAGACTGCCCGATCATCGACACCACATCGACACCGACATCGGCTCTGACAACGGATGAAGGCAAGGAAGCCTGGGCTTATCTGGCCAAACTGGCCGAGATCGGTGCCTATCCGGAAGCTATCAAAGATGCTTCTTCCTGGGACTCCACCTATGCGCCCTTCCTGCAGGGTCAGTGTGCATTCCTCTTCTGCGGCGACTGGGCTTACTGGTCACTGATGGATTCCGATGTTGACTACGGTATTGCCCCGATGCCTGCCGGCAAGAAGGCAGCCACACTGATGGGCGGTTACACCCTTTCCATCAACGCCAACACCAAGAATTACGATGCTGCCTGGGCTTATATTGAATACCTGACAGCTGCCGAACAGAACTATGTGCTTCAGGGTTATGGTCGTATCTCCGCCCGCAAGGACAGCGACACTGCCGCGATCATCGAAGCCACACCGCACGAAGAGCAGTTTATTGCTCAGCTTGACAGCTCCTGCGCTCGTCCGGCCATCATCAACCAGGCTGAATTTGACGAAATGGTTTCCGAAGCCTATCGTCAGGTCATCCTTGGTGCTGATCCGGATCAGACACTGGAAGACCTTAACACCAAGGTAGAAACATTCCTGGCTGAATTCTACGGCTGATCCATTTTTGGCAGTAAAAGGGGGCAAAGATTTCTTTGCCCCCTTTCTTAATAAGAACTATCACGATCGACAGGTAATGCTATGAAAAGAGATAAGTGGGAACTGAAAAAAAACTGGAGAGGCTATCTCCTGGTATTTCCGGCCTGTGTTGCCGTTATTCTGGTCTCGATCTATCCGATGATCTACGGTTCGGTCATCGCGTTTAAAAATTATGTGCTGACCAAATCCTTCATGCCGGATTTCGGACAGTTTGCCGGTTTGAAGAATTTTATCTCCGTCATGGCCAAGCCGGAATTCCGTCAGGCCTGTATGAATACCGTATTCTGGACCGTCACCAATGTGGTAGTACAGGTCATTCTGGCCACGCTGATCGCCCTGGCCCTGAACCGGAATATCCGCTGCAAATCCTTTTTCAGGACGACAGCGCTGATTCCGTGGGCAGTTCCCTCTGTTATTGCGGCTATGACTTTCCGATTTCTGTATGATACCAACGTCGGCATCGTGAATGTCATTCTGGTCAAGCTCGGCATCCTGGATCAGCCGATGTCCATTCTTGGCAACATCGAGACAGCGCGTTGGGCGGTGGTACTGGAGAGTATCTGGAAGGGTACGCCTTTTGTTATGATCTTTATTCTGGCCGCACTTCAGTCGGTACCGAAGGATACACTCGAGAGTGCTGTTGTCGACGGTGCTAATGCGTTTCAGAGCTTTTTCCGGATCGTTCTGCCTCATATCAAGGGTTCTGTCGGTATCGCCACGATCCTGACGACGATCGGTACGATCAACAACTTCAACGCCGTCTGGCTGATGACCATGGGCGGACCGTCCAATTCGACTGAGATCATGTTTACCTATGCCTACCGTCGGGCCTTTAACGGCAATGACTTCGGTGAGGCGGCAGCGGTCTCGGTGATGATGTTCATACTGATCGCTGTACTGACATCCTTCTATGTCAAGCTGATGGGAGAGGAGAACTGATATGACGAGACGGACAAAAAAGAAGATCCTCGATGTGGTCGTTTATATCTTCCTGAGCTGTGTCAGCCTGGTGTCTCTCATCCCGCTGATTTATGTGGTACTGACATCGCTGAAGACTTATGACCAGGTGTACGACGTGAATGAGATCATTCCCACGACGGTGACTCTGGCCAACTATATTACCGTTGTCGGCAAAGCCAACTTCATGATGTATTTCAAAAACAGCGTGATTGTGGCCGTCTGTACGACGCTTGTCTGTATGATCCTGTCCGTGGCCGCCGGTTACGGTATGACGCGTTATCGCCTTCTCGGGGCCAAAAAATTGAAAACAGGTATTCTGTATACCAGAATGTTCCCGGCTATTCTGCTGGCCCTTCCCTATTATGTCATTATGAGAAATTTACATCTGGGAGACTCTTTGCCGGGTCTGATGCTGATCTACTGCTCCTTCACGATTCCCTTTACGATCTGGAACATGCAGACCTTCTTCATGCAGATACCCTGGGAACTGGAGGACGCCGCCCGTATTGACGGTTGTACACGAACCCAGGCTCTCTTCCGCGTGATCATGCCGCTGGCCCGACCCGGCATCATCGCGACAGCCCTGTTTTCCTTTATGACATGCTGGGATGAATATATGTTTGCCAATCTCTTCATCTCTTCTGACAGCAAGAAAACCATTTCTCTGGGCATTCGTTCCTTCGTCGGCGAATACAGTACGGACTGGGGCTGCATGATGGCGGCAACGGTTATTGCCATGCTGCCCGTCATCATCTTCTTCCTGTACGCGCAGAAGAACCTTGTCAGCGGGCTGTCGGCCGGTGCCGTGAAAGGATAAGGAAGTATGTATATCGATCTGCAGGAATATGAAGCTTTCAGGGCTTCTCCCTTTCTGGATGAGGGTGTGCTGGTGCGTTTTCCCCGGCGAGTATTGTCCGTCAGTCGGACGGGCAGCCGGGTCAGAGCGGTCCTGGAAACCATTGTTTTCCGCAAACAGCCGCTGGTGATCAGCGCGTTGATGTATGGCCGTGATTTTCATGATACGGGGCAGCGGGAGGAGATGTGCCTGACGCTGGATTTTTATCGGGACGAAACGGTGCGTCTGCAGCTTGCCGACGGCCGCGAGACGCCGGATCGGGAGACGCTGATGGTCGCCCAAATGCCGCCGGCTGCCGAAGCCTTGGTCGTGACAGAAACGCCGGCGGCCTATGAGATCACAGCCGGCGATCTGACAGCCGTTATCACAAAAGAACCCTACAGCCTGACGCTGAAAAGGGGAGATGTCTGTCTCTATCAGCAGTATCTCAATGATCTCCATAATGTGACCAACGACCGGCGCCGCGGCCATACGGAGGGTGAAGGCGGAGATGAGACCGATATCAGCCTTCAGTATCCCGGATTTGAATGTTTCCCGTTTGGCACTGTAGAAAACCCGGCCAGCGGCGAGCGATGCTTCACGGAAAGTGTGCGTGTCTCACCGGGGGAAGCCTTCTACGGCTTCGGCGAGCGCTTTTCGCCTCTGGATAAGAACGGCCAGGAGCTGCTGAACTGGGTCATCAATCCGGTGGGGGTTTCGAACAGCAAAGCTTATAAATGCGTCCCCTTCTTCTACAGCAGTGCCGGCTATGGCGTGTATTACAATACGGCCCGGAAAATTCGCTTTTCCATGTGTTCCTATTATTACAAAGCCTATGAAGTTCAGGTGAGTGATAACCATCTGGATCTTTTCCTGTTTGCCGGGAATATGAAAACGGTTCTTGGCCGTTACAGCCGGTTGACCGGACTGAGCACTGTGCCTCCCCGGTGGGCCTTTGGTGTCTGGATGAGCCGGAATTGCTATATGACGCAGGACGAAGTGGAAAGCGTAGCCGACCGGCTGAATGCAGAAAAACTGCCCTGTGATGTTATGCACATAGACTGGGCTTACTGCAAAACCTGGGATTACGATTTTGCTTTCGATACGAGGCGTTTTCCGGATGTCGGAGGAATGGCGGCAAAGCTTCTTGAAAAGGGCATCCGCCTGTCGGTCTGGCAGCTGCCTTATATTAAGAAAACGGCATCGACCTACGCCTACGCCGAAGAACACGGGTATCTGGCCCGGGAAGCGGATGGCCGTACCGCCGATACTCAGGCCGGAGAGGCTGTGATCGACTTCAGCAATCCCGAGGCGGTTCGCTGGTATCAGGGGTTGCTGCGCGGCCTTCTGGAACAGGGTATCCGGGTCATCAAGACAGATTTCGGTGAAAATGCGCAGGATGTTTATCGTTATCACGCCCTTGACGGGAAGGATATGCATAATCTGTACCCGCTTCTCTACAACAAAGCCGCCTATGAGGTTTGCCAGGAAGTCTATCCCGGTGACAGTCTTGTCTGGGGAAGATCCGCCTACGCCGGCAGCCAGCGTTATCCGGTTTGCTGGGGAGGCGATTCCGATTCGGATTACAGCGGAATGTATCACTCCCTGAGAGGCGGGTTATCTCTGGGCTTATCCGGTTTTCCATTCTGGAGTCATGACGTGGGAGGCTATTTCTGTACGCCCGACAGACGTGTCTATATCCGATGGCTGCAGTTCGGTATGCTGTCACCGCTGGTACGTTTCCACGGTACATCGGATAGGGAACCGTGGGCTTACGGCCCTGAGGCGGAGGACATCTACCGCCGGTATGCCGGCATTCGCTATTCCCTGGCCGAGTATCTGTACAGTCAGGCCGGAACCTGCGTTGTCGAAGGTCTGCCTATGCTGCGGGCCCTGGTTCTGGAGTATCCCGATGATCCGGGAGCGGCCCGCATCGATGATCAGTATCTTTTGGGCAGCCAGATTCTGGTGGCTCCGGTCTTTTCCGATGAACCGGTCAGAAAGGTCTATCTGCCTGAAGGAAATGTCTGGTATGACTTTTTCACAGGACAATGCCATGAAGGCGGGCGGTATATCAGCCGAGAGGTGCCGCTTGACATCATGCCGATCTACTATCGCGGCGGGACGGCGACACCGCGCATCAAGCCGGGACTTCACATCAATATGACACCGCCGGACACCATCATATGGGATATCGCGCCGGATCATGGCCGGGCTGCCGGAGAAGTGACGATGGAAGGCCGGACGATCCGCCTGAATTACCACGAAGAAAAGGGCGTCGGCCATATCCAGGTGACAGAGGAGGAAAATATCCGCCAGCAGTTCCGCCTGTTCGGAAAAAAACCGGCATATTTTACCGTTAATGAAAAAGAGGCGGAAACGGATCAGATCATAGAGTAAAAGGAGGAAAAACTGTGTTAGTCAGTTCAAAAGAAATGCTTCTGAAGGCTCGCCGGGAAGGCTATGCCGTCGGTTCCTTTAACATTTTCAATATGGAAAGTGTGAAGGCCATCATTGCGGCGGCGGAAGCCGAACAGGCCCCTGTCATGCTCCAGGTCTGGAG
>JAQXFO010000054.1 GCA_029005135.1 Lachnospiraceae bacterium | reverse complement strand
TTGACTGCATGACCCTGCCGCGTATTTCTGTTCAAGGCATTATGGTATTCCAAAAGCCCCAACGCCGAGGAGCCGTGGGGCGGCAGGAAGCCCGGAAGAGACGCCTGCGCGGAAAATTGCGAAGCAAGGCGGCGCTCCTACCGTTAACCGCATGTCCCTGCCGCGTATTTCTGTTCAAGACACTATGGTATTCCAAAAACCCACCGCCGAGGAGCCGTGGGGCGGCAGGAGTCACGGAAGAAGTGCCTGCGCAGGGACTCGCGAAGTCAGGCGGCGCGCCTGCCGTCGGCCGCATGTCCGTACCGCGTATTTCTGTTCAAGGCACTATGGTATTCCAAAAGCCCCACCGCCGAGGAGCCGTGAGACGGCAGGAGTCCCGGAAGAGACGCCTGCGCGGAAACTTGCGAAGGCAGCGCGCCTGCCGTTGACTGCATGACCCTGCCGCGTATTTCTGTTCAAGACACTATGGTATTCTAAAAGCCCCACCGCCGAGGAGCCGGGGGACGGCAGGAGTCCCGGAAGAGGCGCCTGCGCGGAAACTCGCCAGCATCGGTATTCGAATAAAAGGGGTTCGCTGCCGACAACAAAAAAAGGTGCTGCGCACTGCTGATTGCTCAGCAGTGCCGCAGCACCTCTTATTGGCTTATGATGGCTTAATGCGCGTCAGTTTGAATTATTCTTCAACTGTGGCAACACGGCCTGAACCGACTGTACGGCCGCCTTCACGGATAGCGAAGGTAAGACCCTGTTCCATGGCGATCGGGTGGATCAGCTCGATGGACATTTCAACGTTGTCGCCCGGCATGCACATCTCAGTGCCTTCCGGCAGAGTGATGACACCTGTAACGTCAGTTGTTCTGAAGTAGAACTGCGGACGATAGTTGTTGAAGAACGGTGTATGACGGCCACCTTCGTCTTTTGTCAGAACGTAGACCTGAGCTGTGAATTTCTTATGGCAGGTAACTGTGCCCGGTTTGGCAATAACCTGACCACGGACGATACCTGTACGGTCGATACCACGAAGCAGAACACCGATGTTGTCGCCGGCTTCGGCCTGATCCAGCAGCTTGTGGAACATTTCAATACCTGTGGCAACAGAGTTCTTCTTATCTTCGCTGACACCCAGAATTTCAACGGCATCGTTCAGTTTCAGAACGCCTCTCTCAACACGGCCTGTCGCAACAGTACCACGACCAGAGATTGTGAAGACGTCTTCGACCGGCATCAGGAACGGCTTATCTGTTTCACGAACCGGTTCCGGAATCCATTCATCGACAGCATCCATCAGTTCCATGATCTTATCGCCCCAGGCTTCGTCGCCTTCAAGAGCCTTCAGAGCAGAACCCTGGATAATCGGTGTGTCATCGCCCGGGAACTCATACTCGTTAAGGAGTTCACGGATTTCCATGTCGACCAGTTCAAGAAGTTCTTCATCGTCGACCATATCGCACTTGTTCATGAAGACAACGATTGACGGAACACCGACCTGACGGGCCAGAAGGATGTGCTCCTTTGTCTGAGCCATAACACCGTCTGTAGCGGCAACAACGAGGATAGCGCCGTCCATCTGAGCAGCACCTGTGATCATGTTCTTAACGTAGTCGGCATGACCCGGGCAGTCAACGTGAGCATAATGTCTCTTGCTGGTTTCATATTCAACATGAGCGGTATTGATTGTGATACCACGTTCTCTTTCTTCCGGAGCCTTATCGATGTTGGCGAAGTCAACGAACTGGTTGCCGGCGCACGGCACTCTCTTGGCAAGAACTTCTGTGATAGCAGCTGTCAGGGTTGTTTTGCCGTGGTCAACGTGGCCGATTGTACCGATGTTGCAATGCGGTTTTGTTCTCTCGAATTTCTGTTTAGCCATTTTAAATTATCCTCCTTAAATTGCCCCATGCGGGTATAGAGAAAATCTTGTTCGTTAGTTGAACACTAAATTTGATTTTAAGGCATACCGCCCGCATTTGCAAGCGGTTTGCCTGTCATTTCACGCGGTTTTATTCGCGTCAGTCTTTCTTGCCCAGGACCTTGTCCATGATGTTCTTCGGCACTTTGGCATACTTCTCAAAGAACATGGAGTAGTTGCCTCGGCCCTGTGTTTTGGAGCGCAGGTCGGTGGCATAACCGAACATTTCAGCCAGCGGAACGAAAGCTTTGATCATCTTGCCGTTACCGACGTCTTCATAGCCTTCGATCTGGCCGCGGCGGGAGTTAACGTCACCGATAACATCGCCCATGTACTCTTCCGGCATGGTGATCTCGACCTTCATGATCGGCTCAAGCAGGCACGGCTCGCCCTTGGCCATCGCTTCTTTGAAGGCCATGGAACCGGCGATGTGGAAAGCCATTTCAGAGGAGTCGACCGGATGGAAGGAACCGTCGTAGACGTCAGCGTGGACACCGATGACCGGATAGCCGCCCAGGATACCGGAACGCATAGCTTCCTGAATACCATCGTCGACAGCCGGGATGTATTCCTTCGGGATCTTGCCGCCGATAACGGAGTTGGTGAACTCGTACAGCTGCTCGCCGTTGATATCCATCGGTGAGAAGCGGACCTTGGCGTGACCGTACTGGCCCTTACCACCGGACTGTCTGGCGTACTTGCTGTCGACATCGCTGTCCTTCGTGATGGTCTCACGATAGGCAACCTGCGGGGCGCCGACGTTGGCTTCCACGTGGAATTCGCGAAGCAGACGGTCAACGATGATCTCAAGGTGAAGCTCGCCCATACCGGCGATGATCGTCTGACCTGTTTCCTTATCCGTATGCTGACGGAAAGTCGGGTCTTCTTCGGCCAGTTTCGCCAGAGCATCGCCCAGCTTGTCCTGACCGGCTTTTGTCTTCGGCTCGATAGCCAGCTCGATAACCGGTTCCGGGAATTCCATGGACTCCAGGATGATCGGATGCTGCTCATCGCAGATCGTATCACCGGTGGTCGTGAACTTCAGACCGATAGCGGCGGCAATGTCGCCTGAGTAGACCTTATCCAGCTCCATACGCTTGTTGGCGTGCATCTGCAGGATACGGGCCACACGTTCTTTTTTGTTCTTGCTGGCATTCAGGACATAGGAACCGGAGTTCAGTGTTCCTGAATACACACGGAAGTAGGCCAGCTTGCCGACGAACGGGTCGGCCATGATCTTGAAGGCCAGAGCGGCGAACGGTTCGGAGTCGGAAGACTCACGGGCCTGTTCGTTGCCGTCTTCGTCAACACCGGTGATGGCCGGAACATCCAGCGGGCTCGGCATATATTCGATAACGGCATCCAGCATCTTCTGAACGCCCTTGTTGCGGTAAGCGGTACCGCAGCAGACCGGGATCGCCGTACCGGCACAGCAGGCTCTGCGGAGGGCTGCCTTCATGTCTTCGACAGACGGCTCTTCACCTTCCAGATACTGCATCATCAGGTCTTCGTCAAGATCGCAGATCTGTTCGACCAGGATGGTGTGCCATTCTTCGGCCTCATCCTGCATATCTTCCGGAATCGGCTTGACCTCGATCACCTCGCCGGCCTTGCCTGAATAATAGTATGCCTGCATCTCGAACAGGTCGATGATACCGGTAAAGGTATCTTCGCGGCCGATCGGCAGCTGCAGAGCAACCGGGTTCTTGCCCAGTCTTGTTTTGATTTCTTCGATGCAGTGATAGAAGTCTGCACCGATAACGTCCATCTTGTTGATGAACGCCATACGCGGGACGTTGTACTTGTCTGCCTGACGCCAAACGTTCTCAGACTGCGGTTCAACACCACCCTTGGCGTCGAAGACGCCGACGGCGCCGTCAAGAACACGAAGGGAACGTTCAACTTCAACAGTGAAGTCAACGTGGCCCGGGGTATCGATGATGTTGATACGATGCTCAAGAGCGCCCGGAGCCGGCTTACCTTCTTTTTCAAGAGTCCAGTGGCATGTGGTAGCGGCGGATGTGATGGTGATACCACGTTCCTGCTCCTGTGCCATCCAGTCCATGGTAGCAGTACCTTCGTGTGTATCGCCGATTTTGTAGTTTACCCCGGTGTAGAACAGGATACGCTCAGTCAGTGTCGTCTTACCGGCATCGATATGAGCCATGATACCAATATTCCTTGTTCTATCCAGAGGATATTCTCTTCCGGTATCAGCCATGGTTCTCCTTCCTTAGAATCTGTAATGGGCAAATGCCTTGTTGGCATCAGCCATCTTATGCATATCTTCTTTTCTCTTGACGGCAGCGCCTGTGTTGTTCATGGCGTCCATCAGCTCGCCGGCCAGACGATCTTCCATCGTCTTCTCGGAACGGGCGCGTGAGAATGTTGTCAGCCAGCGAAGAGCCAGCGCCTGACGACGATCCGGGCGAACCTCGACCGGAACCTGGTAGGTGGCGCCACCGACGCGGCGGCCCTTAACTTCGACGACCGGCATGATGTTGTTGAGAGCTTCCTGGAAAACTTCCAGAGCCGGCTTACCGCTCTTTTCTTCGACCTGCTTGAAAGCACCGTAAACGATCTTCTGGGCGACGCCCTTCTTGCCGTCGAGCATGATATTGTTGATCAGCTTTGTGACGACCTTATCGTTGTACAGAGGATCAGCGAGGACTTCTCTTTTCTGTGCATGTCCTTTACGTGGCACGTTACTTCCCTCCTAAATCATAGAGATTTAATCTCAGGTACTCACATTGGAATCATGTGTTCGCACGCCGTCTCTATTGTCCACAGCCGAACGGATCAATAGGAAAACCGTACATCAAAATTCCTGTGATTTGGGTTATCAGTTAATGGATTTGATTATTTCTTCGGTCTCTTGGCGCCGTATTTGGAGCGGGCCTGACGACGATTGGCAACACCGGCGGTATCAAGAGTACCGCGGATGATGTGGTAACGGGTACCCGGAAGGTCCTTGACACGGCCGCCGCGGATCATGACGACGCTGTGCTCCTGAAGATTGTGGCCTTCGCCCGGGATGTAGCTAGTGACTTCGATACCGTTTGACAGACGCACACGGGCGATCTTACGCAGAGCAGAGTTCGGCTTCTTCGGTGTCGCTGTCTTGACCGAGGTGCAGACGCCTCTCTTCTGCGGGCTGGATGCATTGATGGACTTTTTCTTCAGTGAATTGTAAGTCTTCTGCAGAGCCGGTGCTGTGGATTTCTTGACCGCGCTGTGTCTGCCCTGTTTGACTAACTGGTTAAATGTAGGCATTCCTTACGATTTCCTCCTTTTAGGTGTCCGCTTGATGCGGCAGTTCGGCTGTTTTTGTCATATTTGCGCACAATAAAAAACAAGCGTTCTTATGAGCGCGCTCTGATATTATATCTCCCGACCCTGTGCAAGTCAAGAATAATCTGTGTTTTTCGACGCTTACTCAGCTTTCGAACATGGCGTCGAGCGCTTCAAAGGATGACTCCGGCGGGCAGTCGCAGCCCGGTGCCGCCAGGAAGCGCGGGCAGCCGGCCATACGTGCCCTCAGTTCCCGCATCGCCCTGCCGACCTCTTCCGGGGCAGCATTTTTCAGAAGCATCGGGTCCATGTTGCCGATCAGCCAGGCATTATCGGGCAGCTTGTCCGAAACCGAGGCCAGATCAATGAGATTGCCGAAAGAGAAGGCGCGGCAGCCGGTGCCGTAGATCGCCTCCCGGGCCCGTGTGATGTTGCCGCAGTTATGGAGGATGATGATAAAATGCTCATCCTGCACGGCATCGACGATCCGCCTGATATAGTCCGTGGAGAAGGCCGCGCTCTGACGGGGCGGTATCACGCCGCCGCTGGCCTCGTCGAGCAGGATCCCATCGGCCCCGGCCTCCCGGAGCGCTTTGGCCCGTGCGATAAGATAGTCCGATGCCAGCTCGCAGAGGCGGTGCATCATGCCGCCCTTCTTCATCACGGCGGTCATGGCCTCATGAAAGGGCATCAGGCCTGACGCCAGGGTAAAGGGGCCGAGGATATTGGCCAGAACAGGCCGGCTGCCCGCATGGGCAGCTGCCAGCGACACCGCTTCCGCCGCATCATCCTGCCGGCCGGCGTGGGGACCGGGCAGCGCAAGGCCGGCCGCATCCGCCTCGTCAGCGATGACGGTCCCGGTGATGCGCGGGGCACTGTCATCGGCATAGGAAACGCAGCACCCGAAGGCTTCGGGATCAATCGTCACGTCGAGAGCCGTCTGCAGGCAGGGCAGCCCCGGAAAACGGGCCGCCGCTGCTGTCATAACTTCCGCCATGGCCGCCGCACCGCCCTTTTTCACCGTCTCTCCGACGGTATGGTCGGTCAGCCGCACGCAGGGATAGTACAGCATGGGCATGACCGTCTGGTCTGCCGCGGCAGTTCTCAGCCATTCGTCCATATTTCTCATATCACACCGCCTCCGGATCCGGGAAATTCAAACACGCCATAAACAAGTCATTGTAACCGGGATAGGTGCCCAGCTCCATGTAGTCCACGGACTGTCTCAGCTCCTCATAGACCGCTTTTAATGAGCTGTCCAGGAAAACGCTGATGGCGCCGGCCAGGGACGAGTTGCCGATGTAGACGACGCGGTCACGGGTCTCTCCCGGCAGAATCCCGATATCGGCCAGCGTCTCCGCCTTCAGATGTGAGCCGAACTGACCGGCGATCATGACGATATCCAGATCATCAAAGGTCAGACCACTCTTCTCCACCAGAGCCTTGAAGCCTGAAAGAATCGCGCCCTTGGCCAGCTGGATCTGCCGGACATCGGCCTGAGAAAAGCGGATCTCCTTGTCGCCGCCGACCAGGATAACGCCCTTTTCTCTCTCCCGGGTGTACATTCTGTCCGGGATCCGGGTATTTTTCATATCGATGCGCCCCGATGTTGTGACGGCATGGGCGCGGAGTAAGGCTGCCACGGTCTCAAGGACACCGCTGCCGCAGATACCGACGGCATCGGTATCGCCGATCACGCCGACGGTCAGATCGCCGTCCTTGTAGGAAACGCTCTCCACGGCGCCCTCGGCCGCCCGCATGCCGCAGGCGATGTTCATACCCTCCATGGCCGGTCCCGCGGCACAGGAACAGGCATACAGAGAGCCTTTTTTCGACAGCACGATCTCGCCGTTCGTACCGATATCGATGAACATGATGTTTTTGTCGGTATGGGCGATCCCGCTCATGTGAATGCCGGCAACGATGTCGGCGCCGATATACGCCGATACCGACGGCAGGCAGTACAGGCCGGCCTTCGGATTCTCCGGGCACAGACCGATGGCAGAAGCGGGCATTTCCCTTCCCTCCGTGAAGACCGGAGTAAAGGGAGCCCGGGACAGGGGTGTCGGATCTACCCCGAGCAGAAGATGGAGCATCGTGCAGTTGGCCGCAATGCTGTAGCCCGCCAGTTCCGAGGCCGGCCGGCCGGCTTCCGCAAGCAGACGCTGTGTCATGGCATTCAGTTCATCCACGATCAGCTTCTGGCAATAGGCCAGGCCATTGGCCTCGTTCATGGTATAGACGATACGCGACAGCACATCGCCGCCGATGTGCGTCTGGGGATTGACCGCAGAGGTTCTGGCCAGCGTCCGACCATCGGTCAGGTCAAGGAGCACCGCCGCCACGGTCGTGGTCCCGATATCGACGGCGATCCCCACGCCCGGACCGTTTTCGGCCGTAAACAGAGCCCGGCGGACCTCCTGATGATAATCCGCTTCGGCCAGAACAACCGCCTTCTCCTCTTTTTCCGGCAGGCTTATCGTGACGGTCTCCCCGTCCCGGGCCGGGACTGTCAGGCAGGCCAGGCGCCATCCGGCGGTTCTTTCCTCGTCACTCAGGCGGGACTTTTCGCCTTCCCCGGCCGGCAGAACGTCACCGTCTTTGATGCGCACACGGCATTTACCGCACATGCCGCGGCCGTTGCAGGGTGCCTCAAAGCGCAGCCCGTCAGCACGGCGGATGCCGTCCAGCAGGTTTTCGCCTTCTTCCAGTGTTACCGTGATCCCGTCCGGCAGGATCGTCAGCTGAGAGCTCATTGGTTGTCAACCTCCTTGTTGTCAGTCTTCTGTCACACAGCGGCTGCGGTCGTCAAAGTCAGACTCCCGGATTGTCCCACCCGGAAGTGCCGTCACAAATTCGTCGTCCCAGGGACCGGTCAGCAGTTTTTCCCATACCCGCAGGCTGCCCGGCACGCGTTTCACCGTCAGCGACATGCGCGCCGCCTCCGGGGCCAGGATCGCCTCGGCCTCATCGAGATCATAGAGACCGGTATCGATCAGTGCGGCATGACGATAACCGGCCAGCATCGTTTTCATGATTCGGTCGGCCTTGCGCGCTCCGTACTTTTCCTCGTATTTGCGGTAGCTCAGGAGGGCCGACTCACCGAAATCCAACCAGCTCTCCGTGTAATACAGTGCTCTGGCATCGCAGACAATCGGGCAGCCGCCCTTAAGGCTCAGAAGAGCCCTGACGCAGTCGTCAAACTTCGGCAGGATCAGCCGGCTCTCCCGTGCCGTCAGGCCCAACGTGCCGCGGCCGCACAGGCCGTAGCCCAGAAGGATCGTCCCGACGCGGCCGTCCCACCGGCCGATCTCCTCCTGAAGCGCCGCCCGCAGTGTCTCCGGTCTTTCATGGAGGCCCTTTTCCATCCAGACAACCGGTCCCTGAAAGCCGGTGTTCGCCACCGCCGCTTCGATCTCCGCCTTCATCATCTCGCAGGCCAGAAGTACCGTATGTGTCATCGCCATCACCTCGTGTCAGTCGTTATTTTTCTATAATAACAAAAAACGGCGGCTGAATAAACAGCCGCCGTGCCAGCATTCTGTCTTATTATAAAGATGTGTGTCAGACCAATTCGAATTTCTTGAGAAGGCCCCGAATCGTGTATTTGCAGTAGGAAAAATACCCCATCAGGTTGAAGCTCTTCAGATGATACTGAATCGAAGCGCCCTGCATCATGGAAATGATGAGATGCGCCATCAGATCCTTATCAAAATCCGGTATCTGATCGCCGGCAAAGGGCTCGATCACGCGCTCGCGAATCTCTGTCAGCCAGGCCTCATAGCCCTCGGTCATCAAGCGGCCCGTCTCCTTGTCCACATGGGCCTGAACCCAAAAATCCATCTGCACATAGTCGTATTCCTTGCGTCGCAGAATGTAGTCGATCTTGTCAAGGAAGAAATAATCCAGTGCCTCGCTGATATTCTGCGGTTCCGGGATATCGCCCGCCATCGGATCGCGGAACGTCTCGGTGAAGACCTTGGTCCTCAGATCGTTCAGGATCTCATCCTTGCTTTTGTAATAATAATGGAGATTCGACGGCGTCATGCCTGCCTCCTCAGCAATCATGGCCGTCCGTGTGCCGCTGATCGTATTCTGGGACACGACCTTCAGCGCGGCATCCATAATTTTTTCTTCGTTATCGTTATTTCTCACTTTTTTGTCCCCTGAAATAAAAAAATCCTACAAATTACTATAACAGGACTAACGCAAAAAAGCAAAAAAAAACCGGGTCCGAAATAACTTCGGACCCGAAATGTGTCAGCGATTTTCCCGATCGTAGGGAACGGTCAGCGCCGCCGGAACATCCACGTATTTCTTGCGGAAGCTGCCAGTTGTCAGGATCAGGACGATGACTGTCAGCAGATACGGCAGCATTTTCATAAACTGTGACGGCACCGTGGGCAGCAGCAGCTGGAAGTAGTTGGCCAGAACACTGACGCCGCCGAAAAGGAGCGCGCCGAAAACGGATTTCAGCGGATTCCAGGAGCCGAAGATAACCAGGGCACAGGCGATCCAGCCCATACCGTTGACCATGTTCTCATTCCACAGATTGGTGTAGGCCAGGGACAGGTAAGCCCCGGAGATGGTGGTCATCATGCAGCCGAACATCACATAACCGTAACGCATAGCGAAGACGTTGTAGCCCGTCGCGTCCAATGCGCCGGGGTTCTCACCCAGGGAGCGCAGCAGCAGGCCGTAGCGGGTGTGATAGATGTAATACATCGCGGCCGGGATGATGAGATACATGATATAGACCAGGATGTTCTGGTTAAAGAGCACCGGGCCGATGATCGGGATCTTCGACAGACCCGGGATGGCCAGTGCCTGGAACTGATGGTTGGCCGGGATGTTGGTATAGGCCTTGCCGAAGAAGCCGGCCAGACCGGTACCGAAAGTCAGAAGGGCCAGGCCGCAGACGGTCTGATCCGCCATCAGGGTAACCGTCAGAAACGCGTAGGCCACACCGACGCCCAGGCCGACGGCAGCCGCTGCCAGTATGGACAGCATCAGGTTCTGTGTCTTGCAGTCAACGATATAGCCGAACACGGCCCCCACAAGCATGATGCCTTCCAGACCGAGGTTCATGACGCCGGCCCGCTGTGAGAAGATCTCACCGACGGTGGCATACAGCAGGCACACCGCCACAACAATGGTAGAACTTAAAATCGCAGTTAACATCGTCATAATGATCCGCCCTCCTTAGTCTTTCACGTCCGCTTTGATACGGCGGATACGGTATTCGGTGAAGAAGTCACTGGCGATGACGAAGATCAGGATCGCGCCGCGGATCATGGTCGCCACCTGAGACGGCACGCCCATGGACTGAACGCCGTAAGCACCCTTTTCCAGGCCGCCGAAGAAGATCGAGACGAGGATAACGATCAGCGGATTGAACTTGCTGAGGTAGGCGATGATGATGGCCGTGTAGCCGGCACCGGCGGGCAGGCTCGGCTGCAGACGATAAGTGACGCTGGAAACCTGAGCCGCGCCTGTCAGACCGGCCAGGGCACCGGAGATGCCCATAACGATCAGGATATTCTTTTTGACATTGATACCGGCGTAGCGGGCGGCATTCAGGCTGTTCTTGATAACGGAGACCTGATAGCCTGTGGTCGTGTATTTAAAAAAGAGATACATGATAACCGCCATGACGACCGCCAGAATGAAGGCTGAGCTGATGCTGCCGTTGAAGAACATCGGCATACGGGCGGATTCATCGATATTGGCGGTGTACGGCAGATTAAGACCGCCGGCATCCTTCCACGGACCGTAGCAGAGATAATCCATCAGAAGCAGAGCCACATAGTTCAGCATCAGGGTAACGATCGTCTCGTTGACACCCCAGAAGGCCTTCGGAATGGCCGCCAGAAGTGCCCAGAGACAGCCGGCGGCGATCGCCAGCACGATCATGACCAGAATCTCAAGGACAGCGGGCAGCTTCGGTCCGAACAGAGCAAAACCGGCGGCGGCGATGGCGCCCACCGCGTACTGACCTTCGGCGCCGATATTGTTCAGGTTCATCTTGAAGGCGATCGACACGCCGAGACCGCAGATCATCAGCGGTACGCCCTGCAGAATACTCTTGGTCCAGCCGTTGTAGGAACCGAAGGCGGACTTGAACATCTTGAAGTAGACAGTCAGCGGGTTGAAGCCCAGGGAAATCATGAAAATGCTGCAGAAGACCATGGCCAGCAGCACAAACAGCAGGATATAGCCAATGCGGAGACCAATCGACGTATGATCACGTCTGACAACGACAAATTTACTTTTCATCTGCTACCTCCACATCTTCTCCCAGACCGTCACCGGCCATCAGCTTGCCGATATCGGTACGGTTTGTTTCATTGGCCGGGATCGGCTCGCTCATGTAGCCGTCGAACAGCACGGCGATACGATCGGACATCTCGAACACCTCGTCCAGATCCTCAGAGATCATCAGGATGGCGGTGCCGCTCTCCTTCTCACGGTTCATGATCTCATGGATCGCATCGATGGCGCCGATATCAAGGCCGCGAACCGGATAAGCCACCACCAGCACGTCGGCATCGCCGTTAACTTCGCGGGCCACCAGCAGTTTCTGCTGATTACCGCCGGACATCAGGCGAACCGGTTTCTCGAGACCGGCGTTCTTGATCTCGTACTTGTCAACGCATTCCTGAGTGGCCTTGCGGATCTCACCCTTTTTCAGAATGCCCTTGCTGCTGTAGGCATCGTGATAATATTCCTTGAGGATCAGGTTATCCATCAGGTTCAGTGCCGGTACCAGGCCCATGCCCAGACGATCCTCCGGCACGAAGGCCATGCCTTTCTCCTTGCGTTTGTTGATGGAAGCCTTCGTCACATCCTCACCCTTGAAAATGATGCGGCCGCCAGTCAGCGGGCGGAGACCGGTCAGCACTTCCGCCAGGATTCTCTGACCATTGCCGGCGACACCGGCGATGCCAAGAATCTCACCCTTGCGAAGCTTGATGTTGACGTGCTTCAGAGCCGCGATGCCGCGGTCATTCTTCGCACAGAGATCGGTACCCTCCAGGACAACTTCCTCGTTAAGCGTGATGTGCTTCTCCTTATGAGCCTCCAGATCACGGCCGACCATCATCTGAGTCAGTTCCTCACGGGTCGCCTCACCCTTCCTGACGGTGGCGATCGTCTTGCCGCCGCGAAGGACCGTGACGCGGTCAGCATTTTCCATAACCTCATTCATCTTATGGGAAATGAAGACAACGGCCTTGCCGCTGTTGGCCATAGCCCGGAGTGTCTTGAACATCTCAACAGATTCCTGAGGCGTCAGGACGGCCGACGGTTCGTCGAGGATCAGAATCTCGGCGCCGCGGTACAGAAGCTTGACGATCTCGACGCGCTGCTGCTCACCGACAGAAAGCTGCCAGATCTTGGCTGTCGGCGTCAGTTCCAGATTGAATTCACGGGAGCAGGCGGCTATGGCTTCATTGATGCTCTTATCATTCAGGATGACCGGGCACTTGCCGGACGTCAGCATCACGTTTTCCGCCACCGTCAGCGGCGCAATCAGCCGGAAATGCTGATGAACCATGCCGATACCGATCTTGACAGCCTGCTTCGGGCTGGAAATATCGATCTTCTTACCTTTGTGATAGATACTGCCGGCATCCGGTTTGTAAATACCTGTCAGAACATTCATCAGGGTACTCTTGCCGGCGCCGTTCTCCCCGAGCAATGCGTGGATCTCTCCGGCATACAGCTCAAGATTGACGTTATCGTTGGCAATAACACCGGGGAATGTCTTGGTGATGCCTCTCATCTCAAGAATTTTTTCTGCCATAGACTTATCCTTCACTTCCATTATTGTTATAAGGATTAATACACCCTTATTAAATTATCATTTTCATCCTAAAAAAACAATGCTTTTTGTAAGTTGATAACAAATAACTCTGAATTTTTTAACAGTTTTCTCAGGCAGCTCTTGGCGATTTAGCACAAACAGCAGAAAGATCGGCAGGGCTTCGCGCCTCTGCCGATCTTTTTTCATCACTATTAACAAAAAACACTGCTATGCTTTATCGTATTCAATCATCGTCCGGACGATGTATTTGCAATAAGAAAAATACCCGGACAGGTCAAAACTCTCCAGATGATACTGGATCGAGGCACCCTGCATCATCGAGATCAGGGTATAGGTCAGAAGGCCCTTGTTGAATTCGCTCATCTGAGGCGCAAAGGGCTCGATGATCGTCTGACGGATCTCCTCACGCCAGGTCTTGTAACTGTCTGCAATATCCTTGCGGATCTCCTCGTTGATATGAGCCTGCTGCCAGAAATCCATATGAAGAAAGTCATATTCCTTCTCTCTCAGAATAAAATCCATCTTCTGCAGGAAGAAGATATCCAGAGCATCGTCCACCGACTTGGGCTTATGCTGTTCATCGCACTTGGCCCGGAAGATAATGCCCTCATCCATGACCTTCTTCTGAAGAATGCCGAGGATCTCGTCCATATTGTTGAAATAATAATGCAGATTGGACGGCGTCATGCTCGCCTCTTCGGCGATCATGCGCATGTTGGTTCCTGCGATGGTTTCTCTGCCGACAACGCGGAAGGCCGCATCGACGATCTTGTCTTTTCCGGGATTATTTTTCACGATAACTCCTTGTGTCTTCTTATCACCGCTTTTACGGCAATTGAGAAGTTCTTAAAAAAACCGGCTTCTGCGACTTGCTTTGCCAAATATTTTAACACATCTGAAATATCTTTCAACCGAGAATTGTTTGTATTTTGTGCAAAATATTTAAGATTTACCTTTGTTATTTAGCTGAATTGTTGGCACAATTAAAACAATTCATACGATTTCTCTATGAAACATCACAAAGGAGAAACGTGCGCCGCCCGGGCGCACGGCATAAAAGAGCCCGGCCGTCAGAGGTCGGGCTCTCTCATCTCATCCTGCGGATCCTACGGATCCTGTCTTACCGATTACTTCCAGGTACCGATGACGTTCTCAACCAGGAATTCCTGATTCAGGATTGCGGCATCGTCCATGGACTTGCCGGCTTCAACGAGGACTTCGCCTTCGTTGTTCTTCAGCTCGCCGCCGTAAACTTCGATCTCACCGCTGGCGATCTTGTCCAGGACTCCCTGAATCTCAGCCTGAGTATCGGCATCAACCAGATCGTCGTTGAAAGCGATCTTGCTGCAGCCCTGGGCAGCACCCCAGAAATAGTTGTCAACATACGGTGTCATGCCGTGTTCGACATAGCCTTCGATGATCTGCTTGAAGATCGGTGACCAGTCGAAGACGAAGGAAGCCAGAACTGACTTCGGAGCGAAATCCTTATGATCAAGGTCGAAGCAGGTTGTGTAGGCACCTTCGGCCTCGGCAGCCTGCGGAGCACCGGCGGAGCTTGTACCTGTACCGATGTATTTGATGCCGGAAGCGATCAGGGTCTTGGCGCATTCGCCTTCGACAGCCGGATCATACCAGCTGTTGGCCCACAGTACGTTGACAGTGGCGTCCGGGTTGGCCGCCCTGGCGCCAAGGGCGAAGCCGTTGATACCGAAACGGACAGAGGCTTCGGACATACCGCCGACATAACCCAGTTCGTTGGTCTCGGACATCTTCGCGCACATATAGCCGATGGCATACATGGATTCATAAGCACGATAATGATAGGTCAGGCAATTTTCCATCGGGACACCGACCTGGCAGAACTGAACGTCCGGATACTGCGGGGCCAGTTCTTCAACGATCGGAGCAAAGCTTGTGGAAGCTGAGATCAGAACGTTGCAGCCTTCGCCCATCAGCTCTTCGGCAGCACTGGAGACAGCCACGTTGTCGGCGGCAACCAGTTCAACATAGACCAGCTGGTCTTCAACGCTCATACCCAGAGCCTCGAAAGCATCGCAGACGCCCATGTACTGAGCCTGAGTGAAACCGCCGTCATCGATGGTAACGCCGAGGATCATACCGACCTTAACAGCGCTGTAATCGGCTTCAGCCGTGCCCTCTTCCGCCTGGGATTCCTCAGCAGCAGAGGATTCCGTGGTCTCTTTTGATGATTCTGCCGGAGCAGCTTCGGAACTCGAAGCCGAACCGCAGCCCGCCAGTGAAGCAGCGATCATGCTGACACTGAGCAATGTAGCCAAAACTTTCTTTAACATGTAGCACTCCTCCTTATGTGTATATGCTAAATACAGTATATTTATAGCACCGTACAAAAAAATCAGCAACTGTTTTTTTCCTTTTTGTCAAATACAGCCTAATTCTTTGCATAAATACACAATTCAAGCCGTGAAATATTATGAAACATTTCAGAAAAGCCCTGTTGTTTTTCAACAGGCTCAACGCTGTTTTTATGAACCGCTCACAAAAACGAAACAAAAAAGGCCGCCGGACAACCGGCGGCCTTCTGCCTTGCTTATTTTCCGTCTTATCTTATTCGTCGTCAACGCTGTCAGCCAGAAGAAGTTCTGAGCTGTCATCCAGAAGGATCTCGGCATCCATAACCTCGGCGATATCGCCGGTGGTCAGGGCCTCGCCTTCGCCGGCCGTCTCCTCGGCAGCGGCTTCGGCAGCCGCCTTCTCGGCCGCGATGCGGACATCGCTGTCAAGCTGAATGTTGCGGTAACGGCGCAGACCGGTACCGGCCGGGATCAGCTGACCGATAATGACATTTTCCTTCAGACCCAGCAGCGGATCCGTCTTGCCCTTGATGGCGGCATCGGTCAGAACCTTTGTCGTCTCCTGGAAGGATGCGGCCGACATAAAGGAGTCGGTGGCCAGAGCGGCCTTGGTGATACCCAGGACGATACGGGTGCCTTCAGCCTGTTCCTTGCCTTCTTCCCACAGTTTCCTGTTGACTTCCTCGAACTTGAGGTAATCCTGCATCGTGCCCGGCAGATAATCGGAATCGCCGGCATTGTCGATGCGGACCTTCTTCAGCATCTGGCGGACGATGATCTCAATATGCTTATCGTTGATCTCAACGCCCTGAAGACGGTAGACACGCTGAACCTCACGGAGCAGATAATCCTGAACGGCAGAGATGCCGCGGATGTTCATAATATCGTGCGGGTCAACAGAGCCTTCGGTCACTTCGTCACCGGCCTCCAGGACCTGGCCTTCGGAGACCTTCATCTGGGAGCCGTAGGGGATCAGATACACTCTCTGGGCATCCTTGGAGCCTTCCGGCGCCTCCGGATTGGTCACGATAACGTTGCGCTTCTTCTTCTGATCGTCGATATGCACCACGCCCGGGATCTCGGTGATGATCGCCAGACCCTTCGGCTTACGGGCCTCGAAAAGCTCTTCGACTCGCGGAAGACCCTGTGTGATATCCCCGCCGGCAACGCCGCCGGTATGGAAGGTTCTCATGGTCAGCTGTGTACCCGGTTCACCGATGGACTGAGCCGCGATGATACCGACAGCCTCACCGACCTGAACCGCTTCACCGGTGGCCATGTTGGAGCCGTAGCACTTGACGCACAGGCCGATCTGGGAACGGCAGGTCAGGATGGAACGGATCTTCACCTTTTTCAGAGCTTCGCCGTTGGCATCCACACCCTCTCTGACCACACGCTCGGCGCGGTGCGGGGTGATCATATGGTTGGCCTTGACGATGATCTCGCCGTCGGCATTGGTAATGGTCTCGGCGGCAAAGCGGCCTGTGATTCTCTCCTGCAGGCTCTCGATCTCTTCCTTGCCGTTCATAAAGGCTTTCACGTAGATGCCCGGGATCTCATCAGCGCCGGCGGAGCAGTCCATCTCGCGGATGATCAGCTCCTGGGAAACGTCAACGAGACGGCGTGTCAGGTAACCCGAGTCGGCCGTACGAAGAGCCGTATCGGACAGACCCTTGCGGGCGCCGTGGGCGGACATGAAGTATTCCAGAACGTCCAGACCTTCACGGAAGTTCGATTTAATCGGCAGCTCGATGGTGTGACCGGTGGTATCGGCCATCAGGCCTCGCATACCGGCCAGCTGCTTGATCTGTTTATCGGAGCCTCGGGCACCGGAGTCGGCCATCATAAAGATGTTGTTGTATTTATCAAGACCGTCCATCAGCTTCTTCGTCAGAGCCGCGTCAGTCTCTTTCCAGGTATCGATAACTTCCTTGTAGCGTTCGTCGTCCGTCAGAAGACCGCGCTTGTAGTTCCGGGTGATCTTGTCGACCGTCTTCTGAGCCTCTTCGATCATCTCCGGTTTTTCCGGCGGCACGGTCATATCCGAGACGGAAACCGTCATGGCCGCCAGTGTCGAATGCTTGTAGCCCATGGCCTTGATATTGTCCAGAACCTCAGCCGTCACGGTGGAGCCGTGGACGTTGATGACCTTTTCAATGATCTTCTTCAGCATCTTCTTGTCGGTCAGGAAGTCAACCTCCAGCTTGAGCTCATTTTCCGGAACGGATCTGTCGACAAAACCGAGATCCTGCGGGATCACCTCGTTGAAGAGGAAGCGGCCCAGCGTGCTGTCCACAAAACCGGCGGCCTCGGTGCCGTCCGGACGTGTCTTCGTGACGCGGACGCGGATCCGGGTCTGGAGGGTAATGTATTTGTTCTCGTAAGCCATGATGGCTTCATTGACATCCTTGAAGCAGCTGCCTTCGCCGATACTGCCCGGTCTCTCCTGAGTCAGATAGTAGATACCCAGAACCATATCCTGCGTCGGAACGGCCACAGGGCCGCCGTCAGACGGCTTCAGCAGGTTGTTCGGGGAGAGCATCAGGAAACGGCTCTCCGCCTGCGCTTCCACGGACAGCGGCAGATGGACGGCCATCTGGTCGCCGTCGAAGTCGGCATTGAAGGCGGTACAGGCCAGCGGATGAAGCTTGATGGCCTTGCCCTCGACCAGGACCGGTTCAAAGGCCTGAATACCCAGACGATGCAGTGTGGGGGCACGGTTCAGCATGACCGGATGCTCGGTGATGACCTTTTCCAGGACATCCCAGACCGGGGATTCCAGGCGTTCGACCATCTTCTTGGCACTCTTGATGTTGTGAGCGGTGCCGTTTTCCACCAGTTCCTTCATGATGAACGGCTTAAACAGCTCAATGGCCATCTCTTTCGGCAGACCGCACTGATAAATCTTCAGTTCCGGACCGACAACGATAACAGAACGGCCGGAATAGTCAACACGCTTGCCCAGAAGATTCTGGCGGAAACGTCCGGATTTGCCCTTCAGCATGTCGGACAGTGACTTCAGGGCACGGTTGCCCGGGCCTGTGACCGGACGGCCGCGGCGGCCGTTGTCGATCAGGGCGTCAACAGCTTCCTGAAGCATGCGCTTTTCATTGCGGACGATGATTTCCGGGGCGCCGAGCTCAAGAAGCTTTTTCAGGCGGTTATTTCTGTTGATAATTCTTCTGTACAGATCATTCAGATCGGAGGTGGCAAAACGACCGCCGTCCAGCTGAACCATCGGACGCAGATCCGGCGGGATAACCGGGATCACGTTCATGATCATCCACTCCGGCTTGTTGCCGGATTCACGGAAGGCTTCCACCACTTCCAGTCTCTTGATAATACGGGCACGCTTCTGGCCCGTGGAATTCCTGAGGCCCTGCTTAAGCTCAGCAAATTCCTTCTCCAGGTCAACGGCACGCAGAAGCTCCTGCACGGCTTCCGCGCCCATACCGACGCGGAAATTCCAGCCGTACTGCTCACGGGCTTCCTGATATTCACGTTCTGTCAGTACCTGCTTGTATTCCAGGGCACCCTTGGCATCGGCCGGATCCAGAACGACATAATTCACGAAATACAGAACACGTTCCAGTGTTCTGGGGGTCATGTCCAGAATAAGGCCCATCCGGGACGGGATACCCTTGAAATACCAGATATGGGAAACCGGGGCCGCCAGTTCGATGTGGCCCATGCGGTCACGGCGGACCGAGGACTTGGTGACCTCAACGCCGCAGCGATCGCACACGACGCCCTTATAGCGGACTTTCTTATACTTACCGCAGTGGCATTCCCAGTCCTTGCTCGGACCGAAGATCCGCTCACAGAAAAGGCCGTCCTTTTCCGGCTTCAGAGTCCGGTAATTGATGGTCTCCGGCTTCTTCACTTCACCGTGGGACCACTCGCGGATCTTATCCGGCGAGGCCAGTCCGATGCGGATAGCATCAAAAGTAGACTGACGTACTTCTTCCTGTTTTACTTCTGTATCAGCCATAGGTTCCTCCTGCTATGCTGCTGTGTCTGCGCTCTGCGATTGATGATCAATCTTCGTCCATGGGATCGCCGTCAATAGTCAGCATCTCATCATCGAACTCGGAGGCATCATCGTCTTCACTCTCTTCGACCAGTTCGTCGGTATTCTCGTCATAGCGCTGAATGGCCATGCCGTGACGTCTGAAGTCATCTCTGTCTTCACGGTCAAAACGCCGGCCGCCTTCTTCAACGGATTTGAACTCAGTCTCGCCGTAGTCGATCGTCTCTTTCAGCTTGACTTCATTGCGGTTTTCATCGAGGACACGGATATCCAGACCCAGGGACTGAAGTTCCTTGAGAAGAACCTTGAAGGATTCCGGAATACCCGGGCTCGGAATGTTGTTGCCCTTGATAATGGCTTCGTATGTCTTGACACGGCCGACGACATCGTCGGACTTCATGGTCAGGATCTCCTGCAGTGTGTAGGAGGCGCCGTAGGCTTCAAGAGCCCAGACTTCCATCTCACCGAAACGCTGTCCGCCGAACTGAGCCTTGCCGCCCAGCGGCTGCTGGGTGACCAGAGAGTACGGGCCGGTTGAACGGGCATGAATCTTGTCATCGACCAGATGGTGCAGCTTCAGGTAGTGCATGAAGCCGATGGTGACCGGGCCGTCAAAAAACTCGCCGGTACGGCCGTCCTTCAGCCAGACCTTGCCGTCGCGGCCGATGGTGACGCCCTTCCACTCGTCACGGTTATCCAGATGCGTGCCCAGATATTCCATGATCTCAGGATTCAGCGTATCGCGGTATTTTTCTTCAAAATCTTCCCACGCCAGATTGGCATAGTCGTTCGCCAGATCGAGGGTATCCATGATATCCTGCTCGTTCGCGCCGTCGAAGACCGGTGTGGCAATATCAAGTCCGAGTACCCTGGCAGCCAGAGACAGATGGATTTCCAGAACCTGACCGATATTCATACGGGACGGAACACCCAGCGGATTCAGCACGATATCCAGCGGGCGGCCGTTCGGCAGATAAGGCATATCTTCAATCGGCAGGACACGGGAGACGACGCCCTTGTTGCCGTGACGGCCGGCCATCTTATCGCCGACAGAGATCTTTCTCTTCTGGGCAATGTAGATGCGGACCGACTGATTGACACCCGGCGGCAGATCGTCGCCGTTTTCACGGGAGAAGACCTTGGCATCAACGATGATGCCGTATTCGCCGTGGGGCACCTTCAGTGACGTATCACGGACCTCGCGGGCTTTCTCACCGAAAATGGCGCGGAGCAGACGTTCCTCCGCCGTGATCTCGGTCTCTTCGCCCTTCGGAGTCACCTTACCCACCAGAATATCACCGGCACGAACTTCGGCGCCGATGCGGATAATGCCGCGGTCATCCAGATCCTTCAGGGCATCGTCACCGACACCCGGCACGTCTCTGGTGATCTCTTCCTGCCCCAGCTTGGTGTCGCGGGATTCGGCTTCATACTCTTCAATATGAAGAGAGGTATAGACATCGTCACGCACCAGACGCTCGGAGATCAGAACAGCGTCCTCGTAATTATAGCCTTCCCAGGTCATAAAGCCGATCAGCGGGTTCTTGCCCAGACCGAGCTCACCGCCGGCCGTACTCGGGCCGTCGGCAATAACCTGATGCTCACTGACATGCTGTCCCAGATCCACAATCGGCTTCTGGTTGTAGCAGTTGCTCTGATTGCTTCTTAAGAACTTGGTCAGATGATAGCTGCTGGTGGTGCCGTCATCATTTTTAATCACAATATCGGTAGCGGACACAGAGGTGACCGTACCGGCCTTCTTGGCCAGCATGCAGACACCCGAGTCCACGGCAGCCTTTTCTTCCATGCCGGTACCGACGACAGGCGCTTCCGTGAAAAGAAGCGGCACAGCCTGGCGCTGCATGTTGGAACCCATCAGGGCTCGCGTACAGTCGTCGTTCTGCAGGAACGGAACCAGGGCCGTCGCCACGGAGAAGACCATCTTCGGCGAAACGTCCATATAGTCATAGGCACTGCGGTCAAAGGCCTGCGTCTGTTCTTTGTAACGGCCGGAAACGTTGCGGTGGACAAAATGGCCCTCGGCATCCAGAGGCTCGTTAGCCTGAGCGACATGATAATTATCCTCTTCGTCAGCGGTCATATAGACGACTTCGTCCGTGACACGCGGATTCTGAGGATCGGACTTGTCGATGCGGCGATACGGTGCCTCGACAAAACCGTATTTATTGATTCTGGCATAAGAAGCCAGGGAGTTGATCAGACCGATATTCGGACCTTCGGGTGTCTCGATGGGACACATACGGCCATAGTGCGTATAGTGAACGTCACGAACCTCGAAACCGGCGCGGTCACGGGACAGACCGCCCGGACCCAGAGCCGACAGACGTCTCTTGTGAGTCAGCTCGCCCAGCGGGTTGTTCTGATCCATAAACTGGGACAGCTGAGAGGAACCGAAGAATTCCTTGACGGCGGCGGTGACCGGCTTGATGTTGATCAGGGCCTGCGGTGTCAGATCTTCCGGTGCCGTGGTGGACATTCTCTCACGGACGACTCTGTCCAGACGGGTCAGACCGATACGGTACTGATTCTGAAGCAGCTCGCCGACAGCACGGATACGGCGGTTGCCCAGATGGTCGATGTCGTCATCGCTGCCCATGCCGTATTCCAGATGGATATTGTAGTTGATGGAAGCCAGAATATCTTCTTTTGTAATATGCTTCGGAATCAGGTCGTGGATACGACGGCCGATCTCTTCCTTGATATCCGCTTCATCGGTATAGGTTTCCAGGATCTCGGACAGAACCGGATAATAGACCAGTTCCGTCACACCCAGACGTTCCTTCTCCTCGGCTGTCATGGAAACATAGGTGTCGATGTCGACAACCATGGAGGACAGAACCTTGACCGGATAGTCAATGCCTTCGACACGGATCAGAACAGAGGGAACACCCGCATTCTGAATGGCATCGGCCATCTCACGGGTCTCGCAGACGTCACCGGCGGAGGCCAGGATCTCACCCGTATTGAGGTCAATGACATCTTCGGCGAAAGTCTGGCCGACGATGCGGTTTCTCAGCATCAGCTTCTTATTAAACTTATAACGGCCGACCTTGGCCAGATCATAACGACGCGGATCGAAGAACATGCCCATGATCAGCGATTCCGCAGACTCTACGGCCAGCGGTTCACCCGGACGGATCTTTTTGTACAGTTCAAGCAGACCCTCCTGATAATTGGTCGAAGGATCTTTGGACAGGCTGCCCAGAATCTTCGGTTCATTGCCGAACAGGTCCAGGATCTCCTCATTGGAGCCGATACCGAGGGCGCGGATCAGCACCGTAATCGGCACCTTACGGGTTCTGTCGACACGGACATAGAAGACGTCGTTGCTGTCTGTTTCATATTCAAGCCAGGCACCGCGGTTCGGGATAACTGTACAGGCAAACAGTCTCTTGCCCAGCTTATCATGGGTGATTTCGTAATAAATGCCCGGAGAACGTACGAGCTGTGAAACGATAACACGTTCGGCACCGTTGATAATGAAGGTGCCGGTATCCGTCATCAGCGGCAGATCGCCCATGAAGATCTCATGTTCCTTGATCTCGCCGTTTTCACGGTTTCTCAGACGAACGGTCACCTTGAGCGGAGCGGCATAGTTGGCATCGCGTTCACGGCACTCTTCCAGCGGATATTTCACCTCGTCGCGGCAGAGTTCGTAATCCACGAATTCCAGGCTCAGCTTACCGTTGTAGTCTTCGATGGGAGAGATATCATCGAATATTTCCCTCAGTCCGTCCCTGATGAACCAATCGTAAGAGCTCGTCTGAACCTCGATCAGGTTCGGCATTTCCAGAACCTCTTTCTGTCTCTGGTAGCTCATACGGATTGACCGGCCGGATCTAACTGGACGTATCCTGTTTTTCTCCATATAGACATTCACCCCTGTTCTTATATTTATTAGGCTTGATTAACCTCAATAGCAAGGCAATCTACGCCACAATAGTGCATTCTTAAAATTATCATGCCTTTGTCAAGATGTCAAATCTTATTTTGCTATTTTATTGAATATTTACAAAATTATGTTTTTCAGACCCGACGAGGTTCGCGGTTCCCGTCATTATGCTATAATTGACAGGAAGTCCGCGTTCAGCGGGCATTTTTTATACCGGAGGATAGCTATGCGCCCGGAACTGACTGACGAAGAGATAACACTTCTGGAAAAAGCCGGTATTCCCGTACCGTCCGGCCCCGAGCTGACCTATGAGGAGGCCTGCCTTCTGATGGACCGCTGCTTTGAGGAACAGTTTGCCTACGATCACGGACAGCGGAAGCTGAATCCACGCTGGTACAGTCTCGCCTACGCCAGGCTCGGCAGCCGGCTCGGCGCTCTGATCGATGCCGAGGCCTGAGCACCGTGACATGGTCCTCATAACAACAAAAAAGGGCCGCCCTTCCGGGCAGCCCTTTTGCTTTTGTCTCAGAAATATTATTTCAGAGTAACCTTGGCACCAACTTCTTCCAGCTTGGCCTTCAGGCTGTCAGCTTCTTCCTTGGAGACAGCTTCTTTCAGCACCTTCGGAGCAGAGTCAACCAGATCCTTGGCTTCCTTCAGGCCGAGACCTGTGGCTTCACGGACAACCTTGATGACCTTGACCTTCTGGGCACCGACATCTGTCAGTTCGACGTCGAATTCTGTCTTTTCTTCAGCTTCTTCAGCGGCAGCGGCCGGACCGGCAGCGACAACAACACCGGCAGCGGCGGAAACGCCGAATTCTTCTTCGCAGGCCTTGACCAGGTCGTTCAGTTCCAGAACAGAAAGTTCTTTGATAGCAGCGATAAATTCTTCTGTCGTTAATTTCGCCATTTTTTTATCCTCCATGAGTGATAGTTTCGTTAATCGAATCGTTGAATCATTGATTAATTCAGGCACACCAGCCGGTAATTATTCGGCCGGAGCAGCTTCCGGAGCCGCTTCTTCTGCCGGAGCGCCGTCTTTTTCTGCGATCTGCTTGATGACGCGGGCGAAGTTTGCGATCGGGGACTGCATGCTGCCGAACAGTCTGCCAAGAAGAACTTCTCTTGACGGAATCTCAGCGACGGCGCGCAGCTCGTCAGCATCAGCATACTGGCCTTCGATAACGCCTGATACGAAGTTGAAGCATTTGAACTTCTTATCGTAGGCTGCCAGCACGCGGGCCGGAGCCGTGGCATCTGTCTTGGAAACGGCCAGAGCGTTCGGGCCCTGCAGATCCTTTGACAGTGCTTCACACTCTGTGCCCTTGAAAGCCAGATTCATCAGAGTGTTCTTGAAAACCTTGTACTCGACGCCGGCTTTGCGCAGATCTTTACGAAGAGCGGTGTCCTGCTCAACGGTCAGGCCCAGATACTGGACAAGCATGACAGCCTTGGCATCGGCGATCGTTTCGGAGATTTCCTGAACGATCGGCTGTTTCAGTTCGATTTTTGCCATTGACTTTTCCTCCTTCTTTTAGTAATGGCCGAAACAAGAGAAAACCCCTCGCGCTGCAAAGACGCGAGGGGATACTTTCATTTTCAGAAAGGTCTTATTTCCTCGGCAGGCGTTTTCTCCTTACGTCCTTACGGACACCTGCTGTCTTCGGCATATTCGTCATGTAAAATAGCATAACCTGATAGAAATGTCAACGCTTTTGCGAGGAAAACCTCTCAGTTCATCAACCGATCTTAATCGTGTTGACACGGACGCCCGGGCCCATGGTGGAAGCCAGTGTGACGGACTTCATGTAGGTGCCCTTGACAGCGCTCGGACGAGCCTTGACCAGAGCATCCATCAGAGCCTTCAGGTTCTCGCCCAGCTGTTCCTCGGTGAAGGAGACCTTGCCAATCGGGCAGTGGATGATGTTGGCCTTGTCCAGTCTGTACTCGATCTTACCGGCTTTGATATCCTTAACAGCCTTGGTCACATCCATGGAGACAGTGCCGGCCTTCGGGTTCGGCATCAGGCCCTTCGGGCCGAGGACACGGCCCAGACGGCCGACGACACCCATCATATCCGGGGTGGCGACGACGACGTCGAAATCAAGCCAGCCTTCGTTCTGGATCTTCGGGATCAGTTCTTCGGCACCGACATAATCGGCACCGGCAGCCGTGGCTTCGTCAGCCTTGGCACCCTTGGCGAAAACAAGGACGCGGACCTTCTTGCCTGTACCGTTCGGAAGAACAACGGCGCCGCGGATCTGCTGATCGGCATGACGGCCGTCGCAGCCTGTACGAACATGAACTTCAACGGTTTCGTCAAACTTGGCGGAAGCGCATTCCTTGACAAGCTTGATGGCATCCATCGGATCGTACAGTGTGGCACGATCGACAGCTTTAGCGGCTTCTAAATATTTCTTGCCTCTTTTCATTCTAAAATTCCTCCTGTGGTGATATCGGGTTTTTGCCCCTTCCACTCATTAGTCGACAACAGTTACGCCCATGCTGCGGCAAGTTCCGGCGACGATGCTAATAGCAGCCTCGAGGGAAGCAGCATTCAGATCGGGCATCTTGGTTTCAGCGATCTCTTTCAGCTGGGCTTTGGTAATTGTACCGACCTTTGTCTTATTCGGTTCACCTGAGCCTGATTTCAGGTTCAGAGCCTTCTTGATAAGGACAGCTGCCGGCGGAGTCTTTGTCACGAAAGTGAAGCTTCTGTCGGCATAAACCGTAATAACGACCGGGATGATCAGGTCGCCCTGGTTGGCTGTACGGGCGTTGAACTGCTTTGTGAATTCAACAATGTTGACGCCGTGCTGACCAAGGGCCGGACCTACCGGCGGAGCCGGTGTTGCCTTGCCGGCCGGAATCTGCAGCTTGATATAACCTGTGATTTTCTTTGCCATTTTATAACCTCCTATGTGGTAATGGCGGACTGGCTGACCAGTCCTTCCACCTGATACACTTAATTGATCGGATGAAATGAAGGATTATTTCTTTTTTACTTCCGCGAAATTGATCTCGACCGGGGTCTCTCTGCCGAAGAGTTCCACATTGATCGTCACCGTCTGCTTCTGAGCGTTGACGGCGGTAATCACACCCGTGGTATCCTCCCAGGCTCCGGCAATGACGACGACCATGTCGCCCGGCTCGAAGTCGACGACCAGGCGCGGCTTCGGGGCGCTGGTCTCCAGACCGCCCTCGATACCGAAGGGTCTCATCTCCTCGGCCGTCAGCGGGACCGGTTTGCTTCCCGGACCGACAAAACCTGTCACGCCGCGGGTATTGCGAACGATATACCAGGTCTCGTCATTCATGACCATGTAGAGAAGCACGTAGCCAGGGAACAGCTTCTTCTGCGTCTGCCGGATGGCACCGCTGGCTGTCACTTCCGTCACGTCCTGCATCGGCACGCGCACATCGAGGATCACATCTTCGAGATGACGGTTGCTGATGGTCTTCTCAATATTCGCTTTCACTTTATTTTCATACCCGGAATAAGTATGAACGACATACCAGTTTGCTTCTGCCATCTTTACCTCTTTTACATTATCCAATAATCAATTCGACGAGCTGAAGAGCAGCGCGGTCTACGATGGCGATAATGACACCAAGAATAATGGAAATGACGGCAACCAGAATGGTTTTCTTGACCAGTGACTTCTTGTCAGTCCAGATGATCTTCTGCCATTCCTGTTTGACACCCTGCCAGAAACCGGTTTTCTTTTCTTTATTTTCCTGCTTAACAGAATTCTCTGCCATAGTCGATCTCCCTTGGCCTTTGATGTTCCGTTATTATTTGGTTTCCTTATGCATTGTGTGTCTCTTGCAGAATTTGCAGTACTTCTTCGTCTCCAGACGTTCCGGATGTTCCTTCTTGTCTTTCATAGTATTGTAGTTTCTCTGCTTGCACTCTGTGCAGGCCAATGTGATTCTTGTACGCACGATATTTACCTCCGACCATGCTAATTTAGGGCAAAAAAAAATGACCTCAAATCTCTGTCACAGGGCAAATGATACCATAGATTCATGTTGAGAGTCAAGTGAAATATCCATGTTTTGCGGGTTTTTTCGGTCTTTTCCGGTGCGTTTCCGGCACCTTTCCCGCGCCGGGGTGGTATAATGCTGAGGTGGGCAGCGGCCGACATGCCGCCTGTTCCGTTCTGATGATATCTCCTGATAAAACAGAAAGAAATTCCGCCTTATGTCCGATTTTTTATTTTCTCTGAATGCCGTCGTCCCCGTGTTCCTGGTGATGCTGCTGGGCTTCTTTCTTCGGAAGACCGGTCTTCTGAACGACGCCTTCACCGCAACGGCCAATGCCTATGTCTTCAAATGTGCCCTGCCGGTCAGTCTCTTCCTCTCCATCGCCGGCATGGATCTGGCCGCGGATTTTGACGCACGCTTCTGCCTTTTCTGCTTCCTCGGAACGACCGTCATGTTCTTCGCGATCTGGGGCGCTTCTTATATTATGATGCCGGACAAGACCCAGGTCGGTGCCTTTTCCCAGGCTGCCGCCCGCTCCAGTGCCGCCATCCTGGGCGTCGCCCTGGCCGTCAACATCTACGGCAATGCCGGCATGGTACCGATGATGATCATGGCCGCGGTTCCCTTCTTCAATATCTATTCCGTCATTATTCTGAGCTTTTCGCCCCGGGCCGATGACAAATCCGGCTCCGCTGCCGCCCCCGGCCGCGCCAATGCCGGCGATATCCGCGCCGCCGGCCGGCTTGATGCGGTCAGGAACGCCTGCCTCAATGTCTGCCGGAATCCGCTGATCATCGGCATCGCGGCAGGTATGCCCTTTGCCCTGCTTGGTCTCCGGCTGCCGGTGATCCTCGACAGTGCTCTGAGTTCCGTCGGTGCCACCGCCACCCCGATCGCCCTTCTGGTGATGGGTGCCTCCTTCTCGGGGAGCGAAGCTCTGACCCGCTGGAAGGGTGCCGTCGCCGCCTCCTGCATCAAGCTCTTCCTGCTGCCGGCAGTCTTTTTGCCTATAGCCGCCCTGATGGGTTTCCGGAACAGTGAAATGATCGCAATCCTCATCATGACCGGCTCTCCCTCCACCGTCGCCGGCTATGTCATGGCCAAAAATATGCACGCTGACAGTGTTCTGACCTCCAACGCCGTTCTTCTGTCGACACTTCTGTCGGCGGTCTCCATCACCCTCTGGCTCTTCCTCCTGCGCCGTTTCGGTCTCGTCTGACCTGCGGTTTTGTCCGGCAGGCGTCTTGTTCGTCAGGACTCTGCCCGGTTCTGTGCCATGAGGAGAACCTGACGCAGATGCTCTTCAAAAGCCTCCGCCGGCAGCATGGCGATGCCGACTTCATCGCTGACCACGATCAGACGGCTGCCGTTGGTCAGGCCGAACTTATCTCTTGCCGCCTTGGGGATCACGATCTGACCGCGTTCGTTAACGGTCACCGTACCCCAGATATCCTTTCCCTTCGAGGCCGGCGGCACCATGCCGACGCCCTCGATGTTATCCTGCCTGATCAGGCTGTCGATAGAGACGTCGTAGATCTCTGCCAGGCGGGCGCATTTTTCAACATCCGGCACCGAAGCGCCGCTCTCCCATCGGGCATAGGCCTGACGCGATATGCCGATCTTCTCCGCCACGGCCTCCTGGGAATAGCCGTTCAGATTGCGCAGCAGCAGCAGATTGTCTTTCAGCATAGTGGTCTCCTTATGATTCAGGCAGCCCCCTTTTGCTGCCGCTTTTTGTTACAGATCCAGTTTTTCAAAATCGGAACAGGCCTTCCGGTATGACACCGCCGTCAGCCCCGCATAGAGAGCCGCACCGCACAGGAAGAGACTCCCCTGCAGCAGGGCATGTTCAAAGCCGAAGGCATTGAGGGCGGCCATCCCGGGAAAATGATGCAGAGCCTCCCCGAGGCCGATCACGGCAAAGGCCGCGATGATATAAGGCACAAAATGACGGGCAAAACCGTAAGCTTCCCGAAAAAAGCCGCCGATGAAGATCAGGTTGAACAGGCCGAAGATCACAAGGGCCAGCCCCAGGAAAAACGGGTTGGCATTCATAAGGGCATTGGTCCGGTACACCGGCGAGCCGGCAAGAACGGTCATCCTGAGAGCCGTCATGAAAACCATAATAGCAAACCCGGCCATTTCTATCATCACCGCAAAGGCAAATTTCCCCTTCACCACCGCCGTCTTGGCCACCGGCAGCAGGGACGAATAGACGATATCGTTAGCCTCCCGTGCTGTCTGATAGCTCTGAAAGATGCCCAGGGTGATGAAAAAGGCGCCGCAGAGAATCGGATAGCCCGGAATCAATGTCATCAGGGCAAACGCGATAAACAGATAGCTCAGGGGAGACGCGGCCAGACATATTTCCTTCCATAACAGGGCTTTCATCGCACACTCCTTTCCAGACGCAGGAAGGTCTCCTCCAGTGTCTCGCCGGCACGGCCGCAGCGCTCCGCAAAAGCCGCCTTCGGGCAGTCCGCCCGAAGCTTTCCGCCGGCTATGTAGAGGATCTGATCGGCACATTTTTCAATATCCGACGTGATGTGTGTGGAAAACAGGATCGTCGTGCCCTCATCTCTCAGGCCCTCGAAGACCGACAGCAGCTCATCCCGGGAAAAAGGATCCAGGCCGCTGGTGGGCTCATCGAGGATCAGCACCTCGGCCCGGTGCGACAGGGCCAGCAGCAGATTCACCTTCACCTTCATACCTTCGGACAGCTCGATGGGCTTTTTGGCCTCATCCAGGGCAAAGAGTGTCAGGTATTTCCGATAGGCCGCCTCATCCCAGTTAGGATAAAAGCTTTGCGTGACGCGGGCGATCTCACCAATCGTCTTACGCGGATACCAGCCGATCGTTCCCGTGGAATAGCCGAGCCGCTGCTTGATGGCCGGCTCATTTCCGGTAAGGGGCATCCCGAAGAAGGTGATTTCCCCGCTGTCGGGATGAACCAGGTTCAGCATGGCCTTGATCGTCGTTGATTTGCCGGCCCCGTTTCTCCCGATAAAGCCGGTGATCCGGCCCGGTTCCAGTGAAAACGAGACATCTTCGAGACAGAAGGCCGGGTAAGTCTTGCCCAGGCCTCTGACAATAACAGGATTCATAAGCACCTCCGCAGCGCATCGAAAATGTGATTTCTGTGATTATGGTAACGTTTGTTTACCTTTCGTTCTACCAACCAATCCTGACAGATTTCAGGGATTTCTGTCACATTTTGTTGCGCGAGGGCCTGTCCCTTGCCTCGCATTTATGTTTTTCGATATGTCAACAGTGTACGCGATAAGTAAAAAATCAACAGGTCAGTTATGCCGTATCGGTGTTTTCGGAGACCACCAGGGTCATTTCCGTATCGGGAAACACCTCTTCGCCGCCCGCATAGTAATGAATACAGTCCCCGAAGCCGAACCCGAAAGACGGGACTTCCGGCGAGGTATCCGTTTCAAACAAAAAGATATCATCGCTGCCGTCATAAGGTACAAAGAGGCAAGAATAGTCAAATTCCTGATTATCATATGACAGGAACACCTTCAGATTACTGCTCTGCGCCAGCATATCTTCATCCGGGAAATACCGCTCCGCCTCATCGCGCCGGATCACTCTGACGCAGTACCAGTCGATGGCGTTGAACTGCATCGTGACGGTTCCGTTTGATTCCGTGAAATGCGGTCTCCTGGCAAAAACAACACCGTTCTCATAGTCGATGCGGCAGTCGGCGTCTTTGCCCACAGGCTCCGGCCGGAACTCGGTTCCTTTTTCGGGTACGGCTTCTTCCTGCGGATCCGCTTCACTTTCGGCGGTACTCTCCTCTTTAGCGGAAGGATTATCGTTATCGATGAAGAAATACTGCTCCACCCGGTAAGCCGGGTTATCGGTTAAGAAGGTCTCAAAAGCCGCCTCCGTCAGGGCCCCGGCCCTATCGCTGAAATAATGGCAGCGTATCCTGCTGACGAAGCCGCCGTCAAAATCTCTGGCGGCAAAGGCCGGCAGCGCCTCTTCCGTGATTTCCGCCGGCAGCACATTCGCGATGCAGACATAGGTATCTGCCGTCGTACCTCTGTTGATGCTGATATCGTGAGACGTCACCGGGAAATTAAGATCCAGGGCCGTCAGGCCAAAATCCCTGAGATCTTCCTCCGGGAGCTCGTCCTTAAGATAAACCAGCATCCGGGACTCTTCCTGTTTCATCAGCTTTTCATACAGCTCGCTTGTGTAAAAGCTGCCGTTCTCTCTGTCATAAACCAGATCCCAGGTATTTCCCTCCACGGTATA
>JAQXFO010000053.1 GCA_029005135.1 Lachnospiraceae bacterium | reverse complement strand
GAGTACGCAGCACGATTTATAAAAAAAGTGGAAGAAATGCAGATTCCGTATGTTACCGATACTATGGTGCTGGATATCTCCTCTGACAAGGTCGTCACAGCCATTTCTAAAGCGGATGGCCTTTATCAGATTGAAGCGGGGGCCGTCATACTCGCTATGGGATGCCGTGAAAGACCTCGCGGTGCCTTAAACATTCCCGGAACCAGGCCGGCAGGCATCTATACAGCCGGTACTGCTCAGCGGCTTGTCAACATGGAAGGTTATATGCCGGGTAAAGAGATCGTCATCCTTGGCTCCGGAGATATCGGTCTTATCATGGCCAGACGTTTGACGCTGGAAGGCGCCACCGTTAAAGTCGTTGCCGAGCTCATGCCCTACTCCGGAGGTTTAAAACGCAACATCGTCCAATGTCTGAACGACTTCAATATCCCGTTGAAGCTGAGTCATACCGTTGTTGATATCAAGGGCCACGATCGCGTCGAAGCTGTCACCATTGCTGAAGTCGATGAAAACCGGAAGCCGATTCCCGGCACCGAAGAAACCTACTCTTGCGACACGCTTTTACTGTCCTGCGGCCTGATTCCGGAAAATGAACTCAGCAAAAACATGGGGGTCTCTTTGAACCGCATCACCAACGGACCCATTGTCGACTCCAGCCTCGAAACCAACATTCCCGGCGTCTTCGCCTGCGGTAATGTTCTGCATGTCCATGATCTGGTAGACTATGTTTCCGCAGAAGCTGCCAAAGCCGGACAATACGCTGCTTTGTACTTAAAACGCGAACTGCCGGAAAATGCTGAGTCTGATCTGATTCATGTTGACACAGCCAACGGAGTCCGATACTGTGTCCCGACCCATATCAATCCTGCCAGAATCCATGAAGACACCATTCTGCGGTTCCGTGTCGGTGCCGTCATGCAGAATGTCTATGTCAGCCTGTATCTCAACGGAAAGCGAACCATCAGAAAAAAACGACCGATCGTTGCCCCCGGAGAAATGGAAGAACTCAAACTTACTGTCGCCATGCTTGAAGAAGCCGGTCCGATTGAAAGCATATTGATTACCATCGAAAAAGAATAAGGAAGGAGATCCCCATGATTCAGGAACTCACATGCATCGGATGCCCTCTGGGATGTCCGATTACCGTAGAGATCAATGAAGGAACGATCATCAGTATCACCGGCAACACATGCAAGCGAGGTTATGATTATGCCTCAAAAGAAGTCACAAACCCCACTCGCATCGTCACTTCAACGCTCCCGGTCAGCAATCGTCCAGGTAAAATGCTGTCCGTAAAAACACAGACAGATATTCCGAAATCGGCGATCTGCGATTGCATGAAAGCACTCAAAGATGTTGCCGCTGCCGCACCGATCAGAATAGGTGATGTCGTTGTTGACGATGTGGCAGGAACAGGTGTTGCCGTCATTGCCACAAAAGATATTGACTGATGATACTCTATACCATTCGTCACGGCGAAACGGAATACAACAAATCCGGGCTCATACAGGGGTGGCGGGATATTCCGCTGAATGAACGAGGGCTTGCTCAGGCTGTCTGTGCCGCAGATTTTTTAAAAGAAATCCCTTTTGACCTGATCATTTCGAGCCCTCTTTCTCGAGCCTATACCACAGCCCGGATCATTGCTTCCGCCAGTTGCTATGACATACCTATCCGTCTTGAGGAACGACTCCGGGAAATACATCTTGGTGTTCTGGAAGGACAGCATGAAAAAACTGATTCCATGAATATTTACGCCAGTGATGCTTTTCAATTTCAGGCTCCTGAAGGTGGGGAATCTTATCGTCAGCTTTGCAGCCGGGTCACCGGATACCTGGATGAACTGATCATGACCCCCGAATATCAGGATAAAACCATCCTGATCTCAACACATGCCGCCACCAGCAGAGCTGTCTTGTGGTATTTTCACGATAACAAAGAAGATTTCTGGCGTAACGGTGTCCCTTACAACTGTTCTCTGAACAAATTTGAGATTTCAAATGGCACATCGCGTGTTTTGGCCCAAGATATTCTACCGACCGGCATCAGAGATATTTAAAAACTCAACTCAGCTCTCCTTAAAGAGGATTTCTCAACAAGCCTGATAATCATAAGAAATCCCCTCCTGACAACAACCCTGCTGATACCCCGGCAGGGTTGTTTCATATATTCAAATAGGATTGCGAAGCCTTCTTCAAAAAGCCAACGCAAAGACAACATCCTGTCACTCCCCCGCTAATATCCTTTCTTTCAAATCCATTCCTTCCTCTGTTACACTCGCCTTATCACCCATTGACTGCCTCCCCCGGGTCCTCCCGCCGCTCCCTCTTCTCTTCCTATGTCCAACAACACCCCTCTGCCGCCTGCTCATCCTTCTTCGCCTCTTTCAGGCACTCCCTCCGATCCCGCGGCTCCTCTCTCCTCTGTCCCCGGCAAAAAAGCTCTTCTGAAGGAGGTGTTCGGCCATCACGCTTTTCGCCCGGGTCAGGAAGCCGTCGTCGATGCGGTACTTTCCGGCCGCGATGTCCTGGCCATCATGCCCACCGGTGCCGGCAAGTCGCTCTGTTATCAGCTGCCGGCTCTTTTAACTGGCGGTCTCACACTGGTGATCTCTCCGCTCATCGCCCTTATGGAAGATCAGGTCCGCAGTCTTCGGGACCTGGGTATCGCCTCCGCCGCCCTCCACAGCGGCCTGTCATCCCAGATCCGGCAGGAAATCCTGAATCAGGCTGTCGCCGGTGATCTGAGGCTTCTCTATCTCTCACCGGAGGCTTTCGGCAGCCGCCGGATCGCCGATCTTCTGCCCTCGCTTCCCCTGTCTCTCATCGTGGTGGACGAAGCTCACTGCCTGCCGGCCTGGGGTCTCAGCTTCCGGCCGGCCTACCGCC
>JAQXFO010000052.1 GCA_029005135.1 Lachnospiraceae bacterium | reverse complement strand
ATCGTAAAAAGAAAACTCAGCATACACTATCCTTTCCTGACGGAGACGGCCCCGTCATGTCATCATCGACGATACCGATATGAAAATGGTGCGGCCCCGCCGCACCACCTTGAATTGTGTCCATTATGACAGAAAAATCTCACCATAACGAGTTTTCATCATTATTTCACAGAATCTCAGCGGGACTAAAGCAGCCGGGTAGAGCTCAACCGGACAGACCTCTGCCGGTCAGGGCCGCTCAGTTCTGCCGCTGATTCTCACAGAGCCGGATAATCTGTTCCTTTTCTGCCAGGAAGAGAGCCGCCAGTGCCGGATCAAAATCCTCGCCCGCGCCATTTTCAATGATAGCAAAACACGTCTCCGGAGGCATAGCCTCCCGGTAGCAGCGCTTCGCGGAAACGGCGTCAAAGACGTCCGCGATGGCCATTACCCGGGCATGAAGAGGTATCGCCTCCCCCGACAGGCCCTCGGGATAGCCCTTCCCGTTCCATTTTTCATGATGATAACGTGCCGTTTCATAGGCAATCTCGATATAGTCGGGTTCATCCAGATGGCGGAAGGTCTCCCGGAGGATCTCTCCGCCCCTGACGGTATGTGTCTTCATGATCTCGAATTCCTCCGCTGTCAGCCGCCCCGGCTTCTGCAGGATGCTGTCCGGAATCGCGATCTTGCCGATATCGTGCATCGGCGCCGCATTTTTCACATTCATCAGATAATCCCGCGTGATCAGAGCCCGGTAGGCCGGCTGCCGGCGCAGCGGCTTTTCCGGCAGCCCCACCGAAATATGCCACATATACAGCATGGAAAAGATGATCGTCAGATCCATGGTGATAAAGAAAAAGGTATGAAGAGTCAGATTGAGCCAAGCCGGCACCAGTGCCGGCTGATTGACCGTCCAGGCCGTCACCCCATCAAAAACGATCGCCCAGGGGGCAACAATAAGCAGAAGGTCAAACCAGGGATTGCAGAGAATGCGGCTCTGCCGCATATCCTTCAGATAGATCCATAGAATGTAGGCAAAGACTAACAGGCAGCCCAGCTGCAGTTTGATGTGGGGCATGATCAGTGCAGCCTTGAATAATCCGGAGCAGAAATCGTTTTTTCGGCAACAGCAAACCTAAGACTCTCGACTTCCCGCAGTTTATCCACATATTCCTCCGGAATGCCGGCGTCTGTTATCATCATATCGATCTCACTGACGTCACAGATCTTCGCAAATTTCACCTGGCCAAACTTAGAGCTGTCACAGAGGAAATAGTTCTTATTGGTACATTCCATCAGTTTGCGCTCCGAAGCTGCCAGGTTGAAATCGCTTGTCGTCACCCCTTTTTCAACGGAAAAGCCGCTGCTGGAGAAGAAAACCTTATCAACATTGATATGCTTGGTAATACTTTCGTCATAGTCAACACAGTAATAATCGCGCCTGACAAAGCCGCCTATGATAAAAACCTTATGATTTGTATTCTCCAGAAGCCACTCTGCTATCTTGACATCGTTGACAACAACCGTCAGGTTATGCTTATTAATCAATGTCTTAGCCAAACAGGTTATCGTAGAACCGGTCATCAGAAGAATCACATCTCCGTCATCAATCTCCCGATTGGCCAGGGTGGCTATTGCCATCTTTTCCGGCATGTTTTTTTCCATACGATTGGCCACAGTCAATTCGTCTGCTACTTTAGCAACATTGACAGCCAGCACCATACCGTGAGTTCGGCGAATAAGGCCGCTGCGCTCCAGAGCGACCAGATCATTCCTAATCGTCGATGCCGACGCATCAAAATGATTGATAAGATCATTGGTATGAACACGCTTTAAATCGTTAACATAAGCACAGATCGCATTCTGACGTTCTTCAACGGTCATTGATTTTACTGCTGCCATCGTAGCTTCCTTTCCATGACAGCCCGTTTGGATACAAGCTGTTCATTGTATTATTATGCAATTCCACGTGTACTTGGTAAGAAGAAATTGTTAGCCAAAACGAAAATCTTTAGACTATTTTATCATTTGTATCCTTAAAAATCTCCCAAAAAAAAGGCGGATTTTCAAAAAATTAAGGTTATTTCTAACAGAATACAAGCAGTAAAAACAGGCGGTACACCTGTCGGTGTACCGCCTGTTCTGTCAGCCGTAATGAATAACAGTCATGACCTTTCCGTTAATCAGTCCTCTCTCACGCCAGCCGCTCTCCCGCCTCCGTCGACTCCTCCTGCTTCCAGAAATGCATGATGTAGAAGGTGATAAGGAAGCCAACGACAGCTCCCACGTAGAAACCACAGCCCGCCGCGATGCCCATACAGGCGCAAGCCCAGAGCCCCGCCGCTGTCGTCAAACCCTTGATCTGATTGTTTTTGGTGATCAGGATCGTGCCGGCACCCAGAAAGCCGATTCCGCTGATAACCTGAGCCGGCAGTCTGGCCGCGTCGACCGTAGGGATGGACGACACCAGATAAAGCGATGACAGCATGATAAGGCACGAGGCCACCGAGACGATCGCGTGAGTCCTGGCCCCCGCCTGGCGTCCTTTGCGGCGCCGCTCTGTCCCGATGGCAAAACCGAAAACCGCAGACAAAAGAAGCCGAATTATCGATTGAACCTCAAAACTCCCCACGAA
>JAQXFO010000051.1 GCA_029005135.1 Lachnospiraceae bacterium | reverse complement strand
ACCTCCTTACGCCGGAAAGCAAAAAAACAGCATCCGCAGGACGATATCTGTCCCGCGGATGCTGATCTCCGCTGTCTCATAAATGACCCGGCCGCTCCGGCTATGCCGGCGCCTGTTCAGATAGCCTATGGCTTTATCCGTTTATTATTGACAGGATAAGGGCAGCGGCCTCCTTTGTCAAGTAAAGATTCGGTAAACAGAGCCGCGGCGATGGGCCGCTGACCTTACCTCAGAGCGGCAGGAAAACCATCCCTGCCGCCATCAGGACGATCACCAGTACGGCACAGAGGATATCCGTCCCCCGCACCGTCATCGTCCGGCAGGCCGTCCGGGCACCGTCCCCGTCAAAACCCTTGGATTCCATCGCCATGGCCAGATTCTCCGACCAGCGGATGCAGTTCACCATGGCCGCGAAGAAGGGCCTCAGAGACCATCGGCTGCCGGGCAGGCCTCTGACCTTATAGGCGAGACGGGCATCCTCCAGTTCCTGCCCCACTGTCGGGATCAGGTGATAGGCTGCCAGGACGCCGTAGGCGAATTTCGGCTTGACTTTCAGCTGATGCATCAGGCTGAGAGCCAGATCCTCCGGCGGCGTCGTCAACCCGGCCAGAAGTCCCAGGCCCACATAGCCGAGGACACGGGAAGCCAGCTTAAGCCCCGTGTAGACCGGTGCCTCGATACCGATGGAGGCGATGTCATGGCGGCCGATGGCATAGGCCATCATCGCCCCCTGACCGGCGTTCTTATAGCCGGCCATGAAAAGCGCCGCCACCACGACCACGATCGGGCAAAGTATCGTGACGATACGTTTTTTCTCCGCCTTTGAAAAAAAGAGGAGCAGAACAAGGCTCACCGCAAAGACGATCAGATTCAGCAGGATCGCCTGGTTGAACATAAGAAGGACCGCCGAGACCAGCATGGTGCCCATTTTCAGGACCGGGTTAAATCTTTCCATGATCTTCAAGAGATAGCCCTCCCTCCCTGAACACATAGACACGGTCGGCCCACTCCCGGACAAGCCGCCGGTCATGACTTGTCATGATCACCGTCATCGGCCTCTCCGTCATCACATCCTGCAGCAGACGCATGATCTCCTGCGTCATCGCGTCGTCCTGACCGTAGGTCGGCTCATCCAGAAGCAGGATACTCTGGGGGCCTGCCAGCACCGACAGGACCGCCAGGCGCCTCTGCTGCCCCTGACTGAGCATAAAGGGCGAATAGCGGCGATACTTATCCAGATGAAAGCGTCTGAGAAGGGCCAGAGCCTTCTCTTCTGTCTCCGTCCCCTCGCATTCTCCCTTATGGGGAAGACGGCCGAGGATCCCCGTCTCTACCTCCGTCAGCACGTTCTGGGAGACAAACTGGTGCGACGGATTCTGGAAAACGATACCGACGCGGGAAAGCAGGCTCCGGCTTTTCAGGCGCCTTACCTCGTCGTCCGTCACCCGAAGGCTTCCCTCATAGCGCTCCTGTCCCAGCAGCGTGCGGAAAAAGGTCGTTTTGCCGCAGCCCGAGGGTCCCAGCAAAGCCGTGATGCTGTTCTCGGCAAAACCGGCATCGGCCCCGTCAAGGAGCACCGGTCCCGTTTTGCCCCGCCTCCCGGGGCGGCGCATCGTCAGAGCTTCCGCTGCGACCGTGATACGGCCTTCCGTTATTTCGCCCCGCACCTTATCGGCTATCTCTCCCGGCAGGCGCAGGCCTTCCCGGTGAAATAACTCCCGATGTGCCGCCAGATCCGAAGGGCGGATACCGCTCACAACCTCACCGTCACGGCAGAGGATCTGTATCTCATCGACGGCCTCCATCCAGTCATCCAGCACATGGTCGATGGCGATGACCGTGGTGCCATAGCGGCGGTTCATTTCCTTCAGCATGCCGATGATGACACCGGTCCAGGCGGAATCGATGTTGGCAAAGGGCTCATCGAGCAGAATAATCTTCGACTTCAGAAGGAACAGGCAGGTCAGTGCCGCCTTCTGCTTTTCTCCGCCGGACAGCACGGCAAAGGGACGATCAAGACAGTCCGTCATCCCCATCGTCCGGGCCGCCTCGCTGATGCGTGCGTCCATGGCCTCCGGCGGACAGGAAATGTTCTCCAGGCAGAAAAGCATCTCATCCCGCAGTGTCTTCATGCAGAACTGCAGATCCGCGTTCTGGAACATCATCGACACCTGAAGGGCCCGCCGCGACGGCGGCAGGGCCTCCAGGGGCTGTCCGAATACCGAGACGGTGCCGGATACGAGAATGCCCGCATTTTCGGGATACAGACCGGCCAGCACGGCGGCCAGCGTGCTTTTGCCGCTGCCGCTCGAGCCCATCAGGACCGTGATCCGGCCTGCCGGAAAGCCGATGCTGACATTATCCAGGACATTTCTTTTGTTCTGCTCGATGTAGCGGAAGGTGATGCCGTCAGCCTGCAGCGCTGTCCCCTCCGTTCTATCAGTCAACTTCGTAGCTTTCCTTATGATTCAGCTTCTGACCCAGCGGATACGCATTGAGTACACCGGCTTTGGCCAGACCGGTGCCGATGCCGTAGGCGACGATACCGGTGATAATGACGGCGCTGACGGTACGTGTCACCACCATGGCCAGGATAAACTTCAGCTCCAGCAGATAGTACTGGGATTCAAAGAGATGATAGGCATAGCTGATCAGGGCCACGGAGACACCGCTGGCCATCATGGTCTTCAGATTGAACTTCTTGTAGCGTGTCAGGAAGAAGACCAGTTCAACGGAAGCGCCCTGGATCAGACCGGTCAGAATAACGCCCGGGCCGAACCAGTTGCCCATCAGGACTTCCAGCGTCGCGGCGATGACTTCGGCGACGATGCCCACACCCGGCTTCTGGATGATGAAAACAGCCAGAGATGCTGCCATGAAGAAAATGCCGTATAAGGGCTCGTAGCCGATCACTCCCCAGCCGGCGGGGGTCAACGCGGTGGTAATAGCCAGACCCAGATAGACGTTCCCCAGATACAGGAAGGAGCAGAGGACGCCGATGATGGCGACCATCAGGATATCTTTCGTTTTCCACACCATGGACTGTTTGTTTTCTGTCATTGTTATTCCCTCTCGTTTCTTTGATGTCATGACTTTGCAGCTATATCTATGCCTCCTCCGGCAGATTGACCGCCAGAGTCAGCTGGATAACATAGTGTTTCAGGTTGGCCTCGCAGTGCGCGGCGACGGCTTCGAGACAGTTGAAAATGTCCCCGACGTCACCCTGCATCACCGTGGCGCCCGGATCACTCCGGACAAACAGGCCGGCGTCCTTCACAATGGCGATGACCGGCGCTATCCGGTCAAGGTAGTCCTCGTCTCCCATCGAATACAGGGAAAACTTAACCGCTGTTTTAAAATGAAGAGAGGCCGTTCCGGCTTCATTGACAAGCGTCTCATCCGCTGAGGCAGCCGGGCAGACACGGGCGTCTTCCTCCGCACGGCAGGGGCAGCCCGCTTCCAGCACCGCGTTGAGGGCCATATGAACACCCTCGCGGTACGAATACGCAAAGCAGGCCTTCAGCGCATCCAGGACCTGGCGGCGGCCGCCGCGGTAGGTCGTCGAAAACTCATCGGTCACCGCGCTGACCCGGGAGGTATCCACTTTGGCGATGGCGCCCAGGATGATCTCGATAAAGCTGTCGCTCATGGGGGCCAGACTGAAGCGGCAAAGGGTCGGTTTCATTGTCTTTTCCATATAGGATCTCCTTTTCGCTGTTTTTGAAGGGGTATGGCTTAAAGGGCTCTTAAGTCCTCATGATCCAGATGACGGTCCTCCAGGGAGGCCGCCGTCTCCTGCCGGCTGTAGACCACCGCCGGGTCAGGCGCCGTCAGCCCATCGGGAGTCATTTCCCAGACGCAGCTGATATCGCCGCCGGGCGCCTCATGGCGTCTCTTCATATAAAAACGGGCGAAGACTTTGCCCGATATATGACAGCGATCGGGCAGCGCACGGAGGATCTTCAGGGATCCGTCCTCTGCCGTCAGCGCCAGAGGCACATCGGTTCCCTCCCAGAGGGCTTTCGTGACGGCGGCAGCGCCCGCGTTCCTCTCGGACGGGATCGACAGGTAAAGGCTGTCGCCTTCGATGTCGACGGCGGCACAGCCGTGGATCGTATTCCCGACGATCACGCCCACAGCTGCGGCGCCGGTCACCGTCTCACGGACAGCTTCGCTGATCGTTTGCTTTCGGATCTGTCTTATCATAGGTAATCCGTCCTTTCCATGTCGCTGTCGGGATGGTTGCCGCAGTGACGGTAATCGTCATCAAAGGAATGCAGCCCGTAGGAGGCGCGTATCGCGTGCAGGCCCTCCGCCAACCGGACGTAATATTCCAGAGGCGGCACCGGGACATAACCCAGATCGCAGGCCGCATGGGGCCGCCAGATCGTTGACAGGAAGACGACACCGTTGGACGCCAGCCGTTCACAGACCCGGAAGTTGGACTCCAGTGCCTCCTCGATCGACGAAAAAGCATCCCTTCCTGCCAATTCGGCGCCGGCCACTATCTGAGTGCAGACATTGCCGGGGCCGAAGACCTCGACAGCCTCCTCCAGGCGGCCAAGCCAGGTATCATACCCCACGAAATGCGCCTTTCCCGGACAGTAGGCTGCAAAACGCTCTCGATCGGCTATCTCCAGATTGGCACTGTAGGACGTGATGCCGGTATTATCATAGATCCGCCGGAGCATGGCCTTCGGATAGGCCGGCGCCATAAGCTGGGCCGGAAAACGATCCCGGAAGAGACGCCCGATGGCCTGCCACTGTCGGATGTAGCGATCAGACTCCTGCGTAAAGGGCGGCCTTCCCGTCAGATCCGTGCCGCCGGATAGAGCGATCTCCGAAAAGCGGCCCCTTTCCTTAATAGCTTCGCTGACCACATCGTAGAGATCCTCGGGATCCACCTCGATCTCGCCGCTGCCGCTGGAGAAAAAGGCACAGAACCGGCAGGCCATTCCCAGATCCCTGAAAATGCATTTCCGCCAGGTCGTCATGATCAGCTTCTGCGCCCGGACATCCGCCAGGGACGCCATCGGGATGCCCCGGCGTGTCTTCTTATCAAAGAAGGCCGGTCTCTCCACAAAACTGACCGTGTCGATGACGATATCCCTTTCCTTAAGATAAAAGTCTCCGGTCTCCGGATCGTAATCGATCACATAGGGATCTTCATAAGCCTCACCCCAGTTGATATAGACAAAGGAGGCGTCCCTGAGAAGCACCGGGCCCGGCATGGCGTTATCGGTTCCGGGGCCGCTGCCGTAGGACAGGCCGAAGGCTTCCGATGTGTTGAAACTCAGATCCTTTTCCCGGAGACGCTTATCCGCCGCCGGCGTCAGGACTGCGCCGTAACGGATCATACTGAGCTTCAGGATGACATAGACCGGCACTGCCGGATAACGGAGGCACAGGGCCTCGCACTCTTCTTTTTTCGGGCAGATCGTTCCTGCCATAGCGCTGCCTCTTTCTGCCGCGCCGACCGGCACGGCTGTGTGATGATGATCCGGCTGACAACTTCAGCGGAGACATAAAAAAACTCCCGCAGAAACACTCTGCGGGAGATCGATGATCCTCAATCGGCAGACACGCTCACCCGGGATACACTCCCGGTCTTATGTCCGTCCTTGTACACTTCCCTGCGCCGGCATTATCCGGATCAGGTGATAAGGGTCTGCAGGCCTTGCGGCTCTGCACTCTCAGCGTAAGCTCCCCCAGCGGGCTCTGTTCAGTTATCAACGATTGCTATTATAGTCCCTGACTCCGAAAAGTCAATACCGCCATCAACTTTTCTCCTCAAAGCTGCCGGGCTTGATCTCCACGGTACCATCGCGCAGCAAGCCGATGAAAACCCTGGCCAGCACCGGGTCAAACTGCTTGCCGGCACACTGGTCCAGCTGGCTGATGGCATAATCCAGCGGATAGGGATCCTTGTAGGAGCGCTTGGTCATCATCGCATCAAAGGAATCGGCCACACACAGGATCCGGGCCTGAAGCGGGATCTCCTCGCCCTTCAGACCGCGGGGATAACCGGTGCCGTCGTAGCGTTCGTGATGCCCCAGCACCGCCGGAATAACATAATCCAGCGACGGCAGGTAACGGATGATATTGATGGACTGCTCCACATGCTTCTTGATGATGTCGAATTCTTCCTGCGTAAGGCGTCCCTTTTTGCCGAGGATATTCTCCGGCACACCGATTTTGCCGATGTCGTGGAGAAGAGCGGCCTCCTTGACGATCTCAACGCAGTCCTCATCCTGACCGTAGGCCTTGGCCAGCGCCGTCGCGTAGTAGCAGACATTCTGGGAATGCTGGAAGGTGTAATGATCCTTGGTATCGATGGCCGCCGTCAGGGCATAGACCGTATCGGCGTAGGCCTGATAGATACCGGCTTTGTGACGCTTTGTCGCCGACGGATCGGCCGTCGTCGGCTGATCGACAGGACCTTCGCTGTAGGTGCGCGTGCAGTTCTTGCCATTGCGCTTGGCGTTATAGACAGCCAGATTGGTGTTGCTGATCAGCTGACGCACATTGGAAGCCCCCAGCGGAATCGTGCAGATGCCGCAGCTGCAGGTCAGCGTCTTGATGGCGTAATCGCGGGCACGGCTGTTCATATCCTTGATCTGGACCCGGATCGTCTCCGCCAGATTACAGGCCATGCGGGTATCGTAGCCGGGCAGGATGACCGCGAAGATCTTGCCTTCATAGCGGGCCACATGTCCGTTGGCTCCCACCGAAGCCGTGATGATGCCGGCGGCTCTCTGCAGGGCCACATCGCCCTCCTGCGATCCGTACAGCTGGTTGTAAAGGCTGAAATCGTCGAGATCGATGAAGATCAGGGTCAGTTCCCGATCCCCGCGCCTGCCGTATTCTTCCTTGAGTGTCTCCAGGAAATAATTCCGGTTGAGAAGTCCCGTCAGACTGTCGGTTCTGGCTTCCCGGTAGGCTTTTTCGTACATCCGGGAATTCTTGATGGCCATGGAGCTCATGGACGCCAGCTGCTGCAGATACGTCTGATCCTGAATCGTATACTGTCCCTTCTTCACTTTGCCGGTCAGAAGGACAAGGCCGATAAGGCTCTGCTCGTCAACCAGCGGCAGGAGGCATTCGACCTGCATCTGGGCGATCTGATTTTTCTCCTTCTCCCACATAGCCTTGTAAATGGGCAGCTTCTTCAGCTGGTTCATCAGGATGCAGTCCTTATTGCGGCCCATCCAGAGCACCAGAGGATTGTCCTTCGACAGAAGGATCGTGCGCTCATCCAGCGGACTGCTGCTTTGCGCAATGGGGAAGTCCCCGGTCTCACTGTCCTTCAGGCAGATATAGACCTTCTCCGTATGCATTGTCTTCTCAATGATACGGGTCAGCTGTATCAGGATTTCGTCGGCATTGAGTGTCTTGGATATATTCTGGCTGAAATCACTGAGATCATCGGCCTGGGCCAGCTCACTCCGGATAAAGACATGATTAACAAAGCGGCTGATAAGGAAATTCACCGCCAGGACCGCCAGAAGGAAGGCCAGGGCGGCAAAGACGACGTAGTACCGGCCAAGTCCGCCGAGGGCACGGATAAGCGGCGCCTCAAAGCGATCCACCGCCATGGTAAAAGCCAGGGCGGTAAAGACAATCGAGATCAGGTAGCAGACATTGCGCGATACCAGAAGCGTCAGCTTGAACAGGCGCCGTTTATAAAGAGCGATGAAGATCATGACGGCATTGACGACGCCGGAGATAATGTCGATGGGAAAAGCCCTGAATACCGGCAGCGACGCCGCCGCATTGCCGAAAAGCAGACACAGCATGCCGATCACAATCGGCGCGATCTGACGTCCCACGGCGGTATTGTCACGGCTGTAGGCGATCAGAAGCCAGATGCAATGAGCGACGATAATGGCACAGAAAACCAGCGGGATGATGATGGGCCAGCTGGTATGATAGACATACGAAGCGCCCTCGGCCGTCTTGATGATATCGGGAGTCCCGATGAAGAGGCCTTGGGTCACGGTATTCACGATAACGATAATAACGGTGCCGATCAGCCAGAGACGCCCCGGGGCCGGTGCCTTGATGCCCGTATATTCACTGATGAACCGGAAATAGGCAAAGCACAGGAAAAACAGCGCATCGATGGACATATAGAACCAGAAGCCCGGCAGATCAAGGAATCCCGTTCTGAGCCCCAGCGAGCCGAGAGTCCAGAGACTCAGCACCGCCAGCAGGAATATAAAGCTCCGGATCAGGCGCGTCTTCTTCGAGGCCAGGAATGCCATCAGAAGGCAGATGTAGCAAAACAGGGCTACCATGGAAATCGGTGCATACGAACTCATCAATACACACCTCCTCTGTAGGGCAGCTCACAGAATTTCAGGAAAATCCGCTTATCATGGGAAGAGGGATTGATCTTCCTCATCCGGCCGGCGCCTGTCTCATAATACTTTTTGAAAGATCCTGTCATCAGGATCGTGATCTTGAGCGGATCGATGCCCAGGATCTTCTTGAGGTCCTGATAGTCGTTATCCAGGTATTTGAAATAGACGCTGAAATGCTCGCGCAGAAGCTCACAGGTCATGGCACTGTGCTTGATGCTCTCGGCCTTCAGCTCAATGTAAAGATGCATATAAGGCCGGTTGTCATCGGAAAACTCCTTGCAGGCAAACCAGTCCTCGACGGGAATGCCGGCCAGGTCGATCACGGTATTAATGGAATTCTCGGTGATGCGGGTAAAGCCGGCAATATCGATGATCGACGGCACACGGTCAAGGTATTCGAAGCGCGGCAGGACCGTCCCCTCTTCCCGGCTGCCGAAGCCGAGACAGCGGTAGACATCGCCCACGCGGTAACGCATGAACGCCCCGCCCTTCAGAACCGAGATCACGAGCTCGTACATCTCCCCTTCCTTGACTTCGTCCATCAGAAGCGTCCGGGGCTGATAGGTCGGGTCTTCTTCATTCTTTTCCATCTCACGGAAAGGAATAAACTCAAAGAAATTGGAATCCGGATAGAAATACAGACCGTTCCGGGCCCAGGTCTCGCAGCCCATACAGCCCGGTTCCGTCCCGGCGAAAACCTCCACAGGCCGGATGCCCCAGAGCTTTTCCAGATCATCCTTGTAGCAGCGGTTATCCGTGCCGGCGCACATAAAGCCCTTGAGACGGAACAGATCCTTCGGAATCAGCTCACGCTTCTCCCTGCGGCAGAGGCTCCTGGCCTGCAGATAACGCATCAGGATAAGCGGTGAGAACTTCGTCATGGCCTTCAGCTTGCTGCCGCTTTTGCCGGCCATGGCGCCGAAGCTCTTGCTGATATAATAGGTCACGGAGCCCACGGCAAAGAACAGGTCGATGCCCTTTTTCATACCGAGCTTAAAGCCCTTCTTATTGCGCTCCGAGAAGGACATCTTCTCCGCTTCCTTGACAGGCGGCAGAAATTCCAGATGGATCTCATCGTCGAGAAGCAGGGGAAGAAGCCCTGTGGCGTATGGCAGCGGTGCCAGACCATAGAGCATCGTATCTCCCGTATTGACATCAAATTCACCCTTGCCGGTGCTGGTGGACAGGATAAGACAGCTGATGACATTATCCTTGTAGGTCTCCAGCATGCTGCGCGAATAAGGAGCCAGCTTGACAGGGTGACGCCCGCCTTCCCAGGTCGTCTGAATCCAGACGATGGGCTGATCGGGCAGCATATCGCCGCGCTTCATCAGGAGCACATCGGCGTAATCTTCATAGGTCGTCAGAGGGAAGGTGCGGCGGAAAGACTCAACGGAAGAACAGTCCCTGCCGTCCAGCAGCGACTGCCCCAGACGGGAGTGACTCCACAGATCGATCTGTTCCGCCATCAGACGATTCTGGATCAGCATAAAATCTTCCACTGACAGATCCAGGAAACCGCAGTAATCGCTCCAGACCTCTTCCTTATTCAGTTCCTTGAGTTTGCGCTCAAACTTCAACGTCCCTGACCCCTCATTTCAAGTGCGATAAGCAGCGTCTCAGACTGGCCGCCGTCGGTATCAGAAACGGCGTCGTCTTCCGATAATCCCCGTAATCGGAAAACTGCTGAGGAAAAATGACGCTGTCCTGGATTACCACATACACCACATCCAGGATAAAAAAGACGATCCCTGCCGCTGCACTGAGCCATCCCGGCAAAGCCAGGAAGAGGCCGGCATACAGACCGCCCAGCCATAAGACGCCGGGGTGCCGGCACAGGGCATACATACCGCTGCGGCACACAGGACGCCGGATATCACTCTCACCGCTGTAGGCCTCTGCCGCCGGCAGGGCAAAAAACAGGGTGTAGATCAGCAAACCAAGCATAATCAGAGAAGCCAGGCACCACAAGGGACTCAGCGCATGAGCGGCCCCCTCGCGCAGCTGTCTTATGATGATACCGGCCGTCGCCGGCACCAGGAGAAGACATCCCAGCCAGAACAGACAGCGGCCGCCTTTTGTTCTGAAATATACCGTATTCAGATCAAAAAAAATGTAACAAACGAAGGCGGCAGTACCTAGGATTATGTAAACCATTATCGCTTCCGACACGACTCCTCAGATTAACATAATGCGAACATATTCATTATAACCAGAGAATCTTGCGGGGACAATAGGAATATTTTTCCCGACTCATCTGAAAAATGGCTCTGTTTTCCCCTGAAAACGGCCTTTTTTCATCTTTTTGCACAGGATTTAGTCCTGCCGCGCCAAAGATCCCTACATATGGTAAGCGGGCGCTAACGCGCCCGCCCTGTAATAAAAATGAAATATTTTTTTAATTATTTTTCTCCGTCAAATATTATTCACTCATTACCCTTTTTAGTATCTTTTTTTGACATTTGCAGCTTTTTGAATTTGCCGACCGGCAGGCGGCGTATCTGCTTTTCCAGCTGCTCCACCACCTGATCGCTGTGCAGATAGACATGGATCAGCTTGCGGACAGTTCCTGTCAGCACATCTTTATCCTCCTGACTCAGGGAATCGGCAGCCTTGATCAGCTCCGTGAATTTGGCCCAGGTCAGATGGTTCAGAATGTCAGTGTCCTCGATCTCCGCCTTATCCACAATGGAAAAAAGAGCGTCCACGAACTGACGCCGGCGGTCGTCGTCAATCTCGTCAAGCCAGACCTTTAGCGCCTTGTCGAGCACCAGACTGGACCGGCTCAGTTCCTCCCGGTACACAAAGGCGGGCCCGCAGACCTCCCAGGTGAAGGCATCATGTTGAAAAGGCCCGATGGATGAGCTGTGTACCACGCGGTAATCCTCATCGTGGGTCATCAGAAGCCCGACGATCGAGGACTGGGGCAGGAAGGTACGAAGCTTTGGCCGGATGGCCTGATAGCCCCGGCGGGAGATCATTTTCTCGGTGAAGCCCGGGCCGTCATTATTGAAGATCAGCGTCAGACGTTCCTGCTCTGCCGCCTCCAGATGCATCGCCGCGTAGACAGCCAGATTGCCGCCCTTGGAATGGCCGCCGACATAGAGCGGCCCCCGGACTTCACCGAGGCGGTCCCGCAGATACCGAAGAGCTCTCTCCTGCGACGGTATCTCCTCCAGAAAACTCATATTGAAGTTTTCCTTCCAGCCGACCATCGACGTATCGGTCCCGCTGTAGGCAATGTAGGTGCTGCCGTCATCAAGCGTCACGGTCAGCGCTGCGAACTGGATTTCGCTCTCCCGGTTCACCTCATGATCAAAGGCCGACAGGAGACAGCCGCCGAAACGACGACTTCCGGCCATCGCCTCCATCAGCTTCGCGCTGTCCCGCTCCAGATAATCAGCAGACTCCGAGCGGCAGTCGGGACGGGCCTTCAGATACGCCTGCCAGACAGCGTAGAGAGGCAGGCCGCCCCCGCCCGGCGGCGGAACGATGCCTTCCATATGAAGATACACAATCTGGCTCAGGATCAGGTTGTCAATCTCGTTAAAGGGGGCGCCGTGAAAATCCACATCGCCGCGCCACACAAGATAATCCATGATCGTCATCATGACCGCCCCTCCTTTCCCGGCGAAGCCGTTCGCCGTCAGGTACGCCTGTCCGGCCCGTTCTCATCCTTCGCTGCCGACCTTGTTGAACCAGCCGAATTTCTCGCAGGTCTTGTAAATACCGTCTTCCACATTGGGCTCCGAGACGTAATCCGCCAGACTCTTCAGGTAATCGCAGGCATTGCCGACGGCCACCTTGAAGAAGGGATCCGTAAACATGGCGCAATCATTGTAATCATCGCCGAAGACGACCACATCCTCCGGCACGCCGCCGGCATAGGTCAGCATCCGCAGGATCCCCTCGTGCTTCTCATCAGGCTGGAACATCAGATAGGGCTTCTCAAAGCGCAGGTGGCCCAGGGTGTTCATCAGCGTCAGGGATGGTTCGTCCTCCTCCGGGATGGAAATATACAGCTTGAAGATCGCATCGTAATCAGCCGGATCAAAATCCGGGTCGATGATATAGATCGTCGGTTCACGCCGCTCGCCGGCCTGCTCGTGGAAACGAAAATCACAGGCATACACCTTCTCGGAATCATCCAGCGCCGCATAGACGCCATAACCCAGGCTTCTGGCCTGACGGTAGACCGCCAGCGCCTTGTCATAATCGATCGGGCGGTTTTCCCGAAGCTGATCGTCGAAATAGATGCCGTGGCCGCCGTTGCAGACCATATGATGGAAATTCTCAAGGGACCGGAACTTCTCGGCCTTATAATAGGCACGTCCCGTCGCAATGGAAACAAAATGCCCGGCCTCCTCCAGACGGTGCACCGCCTCCCGGGCCGAAGGCACCATCTGCCCCGTGGCCTTGTCCGTCAATGTCCCATCGATATCAAAAAAGAAATACTTTTTCCGAAACTCTGCCATAACTTTACTCCTGTCTGTCCGCCGTTACGGGATCGTCACCGGCGTCACGCGGTTATTGTCAAAAAACTCCGCCACATCATGGATACCCAGGTAAGCCATGACCTCAGACGACCGTTCGTTGCCGGTCATGGTCTGATACAGGCGATAGCCGTCCAGGTTGACCCGTCCCGAACGGACATAGCCGTCCCCGATCTGCTGCCATACAGCGGTTGAGCCGTCCACATTGCAGTAGAAATGATAGCCCGCTTCATTGAAGTAGGCGTATTTTTCATTGTCGGCCGTGTAAGCCTCTATGCCGGCTATATCGCTGCCGTGGGCAAAGATGATCGTATCGGTCTTTCCGACGATGGGCTCGACGGTAGCGACCCATTTTTCATTATCGCTCTTCAGGGCTTCCAGGGAGGCGGTATCCGCGTGGCGGTGCCCCCAGGTATGGCTGGCAAATTCCCATCCCTCCGCCTTCAGGGCTTCGGCGATGGTCCCGGCCGCGGCCACTTCAGCGTCATAATCAAAGTCGGGATGCGCTTCCAGGAACACGATCTGGTCAGGATCGAGCCTTTCCGCATCCCGTGTCAGATAAACCGAATCGGTACGGTAGCCGAATACTCCGTTATACCCGGTCAGGGCGATCATTCCCCGGGCATTATGATAGGAAAAATCCGGGTGCTCGTCGATAAAATCATTCAGAATCGGCACCACATCGTAGCTTCCGGTATGCATAACGCCGTCGGCATCGGTATACTCGCAGACAACGCGGCCGTCGGCATCCAGCACCAGCCGCGAGGCGATGCCCTGATTATCATAGGCGTGATAGTAGCTCAGGTCATCCTCCGAGAGGACGAGCCCTTTCTTGTCCGGCGGCAGCATCAGGGAGGTGTTGGGTGTATAATGCACCCGGCCTTCGCCGTCGACGGTCTCCACCACCAGGTCCCTCAGACGCACCAGCACATAACCGGCTTCATACATCTGCTGCAGCATTGCCTGGAATTCCGAAGTCGAGCACATCCAGCAGCCGTTGTCCATCGCCACAAAATCGCCGTTGACGGCCGGGTCAAAACCCCGGCTGTCATTGATGAGTGAATGGAAGAAGACATGGGGCACCGTGGACACATCAAGGGGCACACAAGCCGCTTTCCGATCCTCATAGGCTTTCACGGCAGCCGTCAGAGCCGGCGTCTCCGCGTAAGCATCGTCGCTCCTGAGAAGTGCCGCAGCGGCATCATAGTCATACATGGAAGCCAGACGGTCTGCCTCGGCTATCAGGTCATTGACAGCCTCTTCTCTTTCGGCCTCCTGTGAGGCGATGACGGCAGCCTCGGCGGCTCCCTTCGCCTCACGGTTTTTCTTAACGGCACGGACACCGGCGGTCACCAGGGCGATAAAGCCCGCCAGAACCATAAGGACTGCCAGGGCGAACACGGCCCGTCGAATCATCAGGGCACGGCGGCGCCGTCTTCTCATCTCGGCACGTTTGCGGCGGATTCTTTCCTGTTTTCTGCTTTCTTCATCCATATCGCTCTCTCCTTTACGGACGGATCGTCAGGACTGGCCGGCGGGGCGGGCTTTAAAGCAGGTGGGCTCTCAGTTCCTCACCGCTCTTCGGGCTCAGGTAAGCCGGGGCGATATCAAAGACCGTCTTGCAGCCGACACAGCCCTCACCATTCAGACGATAGACAGCCCGGGCATAAGCCGCCAGCACAGAGGCGGTGAATTCCGGATTGGAATCCAGCTTCAGACGGTATTCGATGACATGGCGGTTCTCACCCTCACGACCGGTGCAGCCCGTCCGGATCACAAAGCCGCCGTGGGGAATGCCCTTATGCTCTCTCTGAAGTTCATCTTCGGTGATAAAATGCACCGTCGTATCGTAATCGGCAAAATAGTTCGGCATCGTCACGATCTCATGCTCGATGCGGGCTTTGTCCGCGCCCTCTTCCGCCACGACGTAGCATTCGCGGATGTGCTTCTGGCGGGTCGTCAGCTCAGGATTTTCACCGGCTCTGACAGATTCCAGAGCCGCTTCCACCGGCACCGTGTACTGTCTGGCATCCCTGACCCCCTCAATGCGGCGGATCGCGTCGGAATGACCCTGGCTGACACCGCGGCCCCAGAAGGTATAATCCCGGCCTTCCGGCAGAATGCAGCTGGCATACAACCGGTTCAGCGAGAACATGCCCGGATCCCAGCCGACGGAGATCATCGCCGTATGTCCCGATTCCCGGGCGGCTTTATCCACATTGGCAAAATGGGCCGGGATCGCCGCGTGGGTATCAAAGCTGTCCACGACGTTGAAGTCGGCGGCATAAAGCGGTGTCTGCTCCGGCAGATCGGTGGCACTGCCGCCGCAGATGATCAGCACATCGATCTCATCCTTATGGGCCGCTGCCTCAGAGGCGCTGTAGACCGGCACCCCCGGTGTCTGAAGCTTAAGGGAGGCCGGGTCGCGCCGTGTAAAAACGGCGGCCAGCGTCATATCCTCGTTCTGTCTGACGGCACATTCAATGCCGCGGCCCAGATTACCGTAACCTAAAATTCCAATTCTCATTTTTCTTTTCCCTCATTCACTTATATTTCTGATCATGGATCAGTTATTACCTAAAATTCAATGCGCCGCACCTGCGTATTGGCCATCGGGAAGCCGGAAAAGTTCTCCAGCCTCACCTCATGGAAATACGTCCAGACGATGCGGCAGATCAGGGCATGCGTCACCAGCATCACGGTCTCACCGGCATGCTTTTCCGTAATCTCCTTAAGAAACGGATACACACGGGCCGCCAGATCCAGATAAGATTCCCCTTCCGGATAACGGGCAAAAAACTCCAGCTTTTCCTTCTGATACACCGGATCCAGGCGCGGCCTGCCCTCGAAAATGCCGTAATCCATCTCGATAAGGGCCGGCGCCGTGATAAGCGGCAGTCCATGGTCCTCAGCCGTCGGCCGGGCCGTCTGGACCGCCCGCTTCATCGGCGAGACATAGACCGCATCCAGAGGCTCGTCACGGAGCGATGCCGCCAGGGCCTCAGCCTGAGCACGCCCCGTCTCATTAAGATCCATATCCGTCCTCCGGCCAATCACCAGATCCGTCTTATTCCAGTCGGTCTCGCCGTGGCGAACCAGCAATATTTTTCCCATTCCGCTGCTCCTCTTTCAGGACGTGCGCCCCTCAAGGTGCGCTGTCAAAACGTTGTAATGTGTCAGCTTCTTCAGATACTCCATCAGTACGGAGACAGCCAGGGATACCGCTGTCAGCACCAGAAGGATAAGGGCCCAGTGGCGGAAACTGTAGAAGAAGCCGAGGAAATAGAAGGAATACAGTTGATTATGCATCAGGAACATGTTGCCCGAATGCCTGCCCAGAAGACCCAGAAGCGATGACACGACCGGTATCTTCACGATCACCTGCGCCGCCAGCAGCAACAGAAGAAGCGCCGCCAGGGCATCCGCCAGACCGAAACGGTTGTAATCATGCCACAGAAGCATCACCACCGCCAGAAGAACCGCCTCCGCGGCCGGCACCAGCCGGCGTGCCGCCGGCGAACTTTGACGAAGAGTCTCCACACGGCCAAAAAGATCTGTCTCGCAGCACCAGATGCCCGCCAGCATCACGACGAAATAGCTGACCATGATGCCCTCAGTGAAAAAGGACGCCGCCGTCAGGAAGAGGGCCGCCGCGGCAGCGGTGCTGCCGACCTTTTTCATCAGCATCACGATAAGCGGCGCCGCCGCGCAGACAAACAGAGCCACACTCATGTACCACCAGGTGGGGTTAAGCGTCGGAGTGCCGCAGATAAAGGACAGGCCCAGCACATCGATGGCACCGCAGGCCAGGATCACGCGCAGACCCGTTCCGTAGGCGTCAAAGATCGTCCGCCCCAGTGGCTGGCACACCAGTGTCAGGGCAAAGGCAAACCAGTAGGCGGCCATCAGTCTGACATAGCGTCGGCGGACAAAACGGCCCACCTCTCCCGCTCCGGGAAGCCGGCCGTCCCGGCACAGTCCGCCGAAGGAGGCGGCGATGCCATAGCCGCTGATAAACACAAAGACCGCCACGCAGATCTTCGACAGAACCGCCAGATACGTCAGGCGATCGCCGCTGAAAGGAAAATAACTGACCGCATAACCGGCGTATTCTTCGTAATCATTAAAAAGATGATGAAACAGCATCAGAAGGATCGCGATTCCCTTACCCACGGTGCTGTCCTTCACGGAAAAGGCCCCGTTCATGACCGCCTCTCCTTTCCCATGCCGAGCATACCGGCCGCCTTGTCTGCCACAGCCTTGGGGCAGGTCACCCGAAGAAACGTGCCGCTGTCGGTATAATCAACACTGTCGGTGCGGGCATTTTCCATAAGAAATGCCGTCACGCTGCCTTTATCATAAGGGACAAGAAACTCCCTGACAACCAGGCCGTCGTCGAGCTTCTCCAGGATCGTCTCCGTCAGCAGGGTGATCGAGTCCGCATCCCGGGCCGAGATATGCACATTCTCGTTGTGGTCACCGCCGGCATCACTCTCTTTCATGCCCCGCCGCGGATACGACGCCCCCTCCAGAAGGTCGGATTTGTTGTAGACCGTCAGCATCGGAATATGTCCGGCGCCCAGTTCCTGCACGGTCCGCCGCGTCACCTCGATATGATCGCGGCAGTGGGGATCGGAGGCATCCACCACCTGGAGCAGAAGATCCGCCTCCTTGACCTCTTCCAGCGTCGATTTGAAGGCTTCGACCAGCGCTGTGGGCAGCTTGTGGATAAAGCCGACCGTATCCGACAGGAGAAACTCCCGTCCCCGCTCAACCTCGATTCGGCGGATCGTCGTGTCGAGGGTTGCGAACAGCATATCGGCTTCAAAGACCTTACGGTCTTCCCGGACGGTCTCAGGGCACCAGGCATCCAGCATCGCGTTCATAATGGTGGATTTGCCGGCATTGGTGTAGCCGATGAGGGCCACCAGGGGCAGACCCGAGCCGCGGCGTTTACTGCGCTGGGTCTCGCGTTCCCGACTCACCTCCCGTATCTCCCGCCGAAGTTCGCTCAGACGATGATCGACGGTACGGCGGTCGATCTCAAGCTGAGTCTCGCCTTCACCCTTCGAGGACATCGCACCGGAAGTGCCGCCCTGACGGTTCTGGGTCTCCCACAGACCGATGAGCCGCGGTTTCAGATACTGGAGCTTGGCCAGTTCCACCTGGAGCTTGGCCTCGCGGGTCCGCGCCCGGCGCTCAAAGATCTCAAGGATAAGGCCGGTGCGGTCCATCACCGGGAGTTTAAAGAATTTCTGAAGATTGCGGATCTGCGACGGGGACAGCGTATCGTTGAAAATGATGCGTCTCACCTCGCGGATCTGAGCCAGATCCCGGATCTCCTCCGCCTTACCGGAGCCGACATAAAGGGCGTTATTGACCTTCGGAAGCTGCTGGGCCACCGTCCCCCGTACCTCCATGAGGCAGGCTCCGGCCAGTTCCGCCAGTTCGTCCAGGGAATGCCGGAACTCCTCCTCAGACGCATAGGCCTTGCCGGAAGTCTCCCAGACCCCTGCCAGGAGGACAGGCTCCTTCTCATCACTGATATTGCGGCGGCTCCAGATATCGTCAGCGCCAAAAAATGCAGCCATAACCAGTCGTTCCTCCCTTTAACCGAGTGCTTTCATTGCGTTTTCGATCTCCTCCGGCGACGGCATGACGCGAAGAGCGCCTTTGCGGGTCGTGATCAGGGAAGCGGCCGTGTTGGCATAAGTCAGCATGGCTGTCAGCTCTTCGCCGCTGAAATCGCGCAGACCGTGGGTCAGCACATAGTGCAGCACACAGGCACAGAAGGTATCACCGGCCCCGGTCGTCTCGACGGTATCTTCGCGCAGCAGCGCCGGCACCGTCACCGACCGGCTGCCCTGACAGGCCCGGCTGCCCTCCCGTCCCATGGACAGAAGGATCAGCGGCACATGATATGTCTCCTGAAGGAAGGCAATAGCGTCATCATAATTATCCTTTTCGGTAAACCAGAGGATCTCATTATCGGAGATCTTCAGAATATCACACATACTGAGCCCCCAGGCCGTCTCGCGGCGGGCATCGTCCAGGGAGCGCCACAGCGGCTCCCGGATATTCGGGTCAAAGGAAATGACCGCCCCGGCTCTTTTTGCCCTCTCCACCGCCAGACGCGTCGCAGCCCGGCAGCCTTCATGCGTCGAGGAAAGGGTGCCGAAATGAAAGATCGCACAGTTGTCGGTCTGTTCCTTTCTGATATCCTCGACACATAAGCGCATATCCGCTCCCGGATTCCGGTAGAAGGAAAAATCGCGGTCACCGTCCGGTGCCGTGTGGACAAAGGCCAGGGTAGTATTCACCTCGCGGTCCAGAACCAGGCCGTCCGTATCGATACCGATCTCTTCCACTGCCGTCTTCAGGCGGCGGCCAAACATATCATCACCCACACGGCCGATGAAAGCGGTCCTGTGACCGAGCTTCTGCAGCATCGCCAGCACGTTGCAGGGCGCACCGCCGGGATTCGCCTCCATCAAAGGGTTCCCCTGGGAACTGAGGCCGTTTTCCGTAAAATCGATCAGCAATTCACCGATCGCCGTCACATCATACTGTTTTTGCATCATCTCTCCCGTTATCTTCATTGCCTTATCCGTTGTTTACGATTCCGGCAGGAGTCCTGCCAGGTAAGCCGCGTATTCCGGGCTTCCCTCGGTCGTGCCGAAAATGACCGTGATCGTCTCACCGTCGCCGCCGTCGGCCGTGCCGTACAGGAGGCGGGCGCCTTCACCGCTCACTGCCAGCCTGAGTCGCGTCACCCCAAGATCGGGCAGTACCAGCGGCTCATCAAAGGAAACGATACGTTCGTCATCATAGGGATCCGCGGCATACGCCGCCGAATTCCCCGTATCTTCGCCGTTGACCGATACCGAGACACGGCCCGACTCAAAGGTCAGACTCACATCGGCCAGGTCATAGATACCGCGGTAATCATCATACAGTTCCGTCGTCCAGTCATATATCTCAATACCGGCCGTGCCGTTCCCGGAATCCGATGCCGCGCTGCCCCCGGCAGTCCCCGCTTCGCTTTCCGCCGTCAGAGCCTCGTCCGGATCATAAGGCTTCACCTTAAGGGAAGATGTGCTGACATCGGTCAGGGCGAAGGCATCCTCCGCCACGCTCCGCAGCCTGCGGCCGCCCGAGACACCGGTAAGACCTTCGCAGGCCATGAAGGCGCCGGGACTGACAACCACCAGTTCCTCCGGCAGTCTCAGTTTTCCCTGAAGAGCTGTCTCGGCAAAGGCCTTTTCGCCGATCGCCTGCAGCGCCGCCGGGAAAGTCACCGCCGTAATGCCGCTGTAGGCAAAAGCCTCATCGCTGACGGCTTTCATGGACGCGGGCAGCACCAGTTCGCCTTCAAGGGACACGCAGGAGCGGAAAGCCCGGGCTCCGATCACCCGAAGGCTTTCGGGCAGCATCAGTGTGCCGGCAAGACCGCGGCAGCCGATGAAGGCTTCATCGCCCACGGCTTCGAGTCCCTCATGGAATACCAGTTCCGCAAGGCCGCTGCAGTCCGAAAAGGCCGCCGTCCCGATATGCCGCACAGAGGCCGGCAGGGTCAGGCTGCCGCCAAAACCACAGCCTGAGAAGGCATAGGCCTCGATCGTCTCAAGGCTGTCCGGCAATGTCAGGGTGCCGTCAAAGCCGGCATTTCTGAAAGTCTCCCTCTCGATCACCTCAAGCGTCTTCGGCAGACAAAGATCTCCGGTAAAAGAGTTCTGACCGAAAGCGTTCTGACCGATCCCGGTCACACTGTCCGGCAGTGTCAGTGTACCGTCAAAACCGCAGCCGGCAAAGGCATAGCGGCCGATCTGCGTCACCCCGTCGGGAATCACAAGACTGCCTTCAAGGGAAGCATTTTTATAAAAGGCCATCGCGCCGATGGTCTCAAGAGACGACGGCAACACAAGTTCGCCGGTAAAGGCCGCCTCCTCAAAGGCGCTCTCGCCGATATAGGTCACGCTGTCCGGAATCGTCAGGGTTCCGGTGAAGGCACAGCGGCAGAAGGCGTAGTCCTCGATGCGCTCAAGGGAGGCCGGCAGTGTCAGCGTCCCGGGTGACGCCGCGCTGAAGCCGAAGGCAAAGCTGCCGATCGTCCTGACGCTGTCCGGGATGATAATATCGCCCGCCAGCTCCGGGTGCCAGGAAAAGGCGCTCTCACAGATCGACGTACAGCCCTCTTCGATAGTCAGAGAGCGGATCTCCCGATCCTTCCAGGGTGCCTCCGTCATCTCACCGGTGCCGCTGATGGTCAGGGCGCCGGTCTTCTCGTCGTACTGCCAGGACAGCGATGGTCCGCAGGTATTATCCGCCTGTGCTTCCGGCTCGCGGCAGCCCGTCAGTACAAAGGCCGCAGCGGCGATCAGTGCCGCCATCGCCAGTGTCTTCCAATAAAAACTCATCCTCATGCCCTCCTGATGCGGGTAGTGTCAGACAGAAATAGCCGGACTATTTTATCTTATAATACCGCATAACCGGCCAAGACGCAAAAAAAGCAGGCGCCGGATCCCGAAGCGGAATACCCGGAATCGAAACGCCTGCCTTGCTGTGTTGTTATCTTCCTGAAAATGCCCTGTTAATTCAGCAGATTCGCCTTCACCAGCGCATTTCTCACGGCGCGGCCCAGAAGAATGGCCACCGCGATCTTGATAAGATCCAGGATCACGAAGGGATAGACACCCACCGCCGCTGCCGCCGCGAAGTCCATATTTGCCTGATAAGCCAGCCAGGCAGTACCAAAAAGGTAGCAGACCGCAAGGCCGAGAATCATACCGGCAGCCTGCAGATAGAGCTTCTGATAAAAACGATGGATAAAGATACCGCCGATAACCGCCATCGGAATAAAGCCGATCAGATAACCGCCGGTCGGGCCGAACAGCTTGCCCGGGCCGCCGGAAAAGCCGGACAGAACCGGAACACCGGCAAGACCGATCAGAAGGTAGATCACATAAGCCAGCGTACCGCGGGCTGTCCCGAGAATATAGACGGCCAGGAAGCAGGCCAGGGGTGTCAGTGAGATCGGCACCGGACCAATCGGCAGAGACAGCGGACCGAGCACGCAGATAACAGCGGTCATGATGGCAATACGGGTAAGATTTTTAACATTGGTTGACATAATACTTTTCACTCTCCTTCGTTAACCCCCTTTTACAATCAATACCGTGCCTTAGGGATCAACGCCGTTAATTGTAAATCAGAAGCATTTCATTGTCAACCTTTCACATTTTAATGTTTACAATAAATCCGTGTGTGTGATACTATCTCAGAAGAGCCGGAGGTGACCGATACCGTGCCTGCCGCCCGGTCTTAATTCTCAGTTTTGATACAAGGAGTGTCCATGATGTCTGACTATGCTGATCTGACGGCCCTGGCCGATGCCCTTATCGACGGCCGCCGCCTGACCCGGGAGGATGACCTTTCCTTTCTTATTGACTGCCCCCTTGACGGGCTTTGCCGCGAGGCCGACCGCCTGAGGGCTCACTTTATCGGAGATACCGTAGAACTGTGTTCCATTATCAACGGCCGCAGCGGACGCTGCAGCGAGGATTGCCGTTACTGTGCCCAATCGTCTCATTATCATACCGACTGCAAGACGTACGCGTTCCTTGACGAAGACACCATCGTCGCCGAAGCCCGTGCCAACCAGAAAGAGCACGTCGGCCGCTTTTCCATCGTCACCTCGGGCAGGGCACTGTCCGGTGACGAATTCAACCGGGCCCTCAGCGCCTATCGGAGGATGCATGAAGAGCTTTCCATAGAGCTGTGCGCCTCCCACGGCTTCCTCACTGAGGAACAGTTCCGGAAACTGAAGGCGGCCGGCGTCACCCGATACCATGATAATATTGAGACCTCCCGGCGTTTTTTCCCGGAGATCTGTACCACCCATACCTTTGATCAGAAGCTTGAGACCATCCGTGCGGCCAAAAGAGCCGGCCTTGAAGTCTGTTCCGGAGGCATCATCGGTCTGGGCGAGACCTTCGAAGACCGCATCGATATGGCCCTCACGCTGGCTGAGCTGGAGATCCGCTCTATCCCGATCAATGTTCTGATGGCAATTCCCGGTACCCCTCTTGAGGCGATGCCGCCGCTCTCCGAAGATGAGATTCTGAGAACCTTCGCCCTCTTTCGCTTTATCGTACCGGAGGCCCATATTCGTCTGGCCGGCGGACGCCGCCTGATGGAAAAAGACGGCATCCGGGCCTTCTGTTCCGGCGCCAGTGCTGCCCTGACCGGCAATATGCTGACGACCTGCGGTGCCACAATCCGATCGGATATGGCCATGCTGGCCGCCATGGGGCGTGACACGACGCCTCACTACCGCTGACTAACCCTTTTCATTGATACCTTCATCCCAAAAAACGGCTGCCCCCTTCCGCAAGAGGACAGCCGTTTTATTTTTTTAGAAAGTGCCGCTATCAGACATGAAGGGAATTGTTTCCCGTCTCATGTTCCATACGCCAGCGAATGCAGCGGTTGAGATAATGGACATATTCCGGATTGCGGCAGACGCCTTTTCCCTCCACATCGGAGATCTTGGCCACATCCATGCCGTTGCAGGCCGTTGTCTTCATGACGATATTCAGCGGCGGCACATCCGTGTCATTGGCCAGGTAGGTACCGATGCCGAAGGCGGTTTTGCAGCGTCCCTCCAGGTAGCGCTTGATCTTCGTCGCGCGTTCAAAATCGAGGCTGTCGCTGAAAAGCAGCGTCTTCATCAGAGGATCAATGCCCAGGGACTTATAGTGTGCAATCATCTTATCACCCCAGGCCAACGGATCACCGCTGTCGTGTCGGACGCCGGAGAAAAGCGTGGCGTACGTCAGCTGGAAATCCTTCAGGAAGCAGTCGGTAGTGATGGCATCCGTCAGGGCGATACCGTTAAGGACACCGTATTCCTTCACCCAGGCATCCAGCGCGTACCAGTTGGAGAAAGCCGGGTTGTGCTTATGGTTGCCCTGGCCCACGCACATGATCCATTCATGGGCCATGGTGCCCACCGGTGTGATGCCGAACTTTTTGGCCAGATACACATTCGAGGTGCCCACAAAATGCGAATGCGGGAAGGTGCCGTCTTTCAGAGCTTCCACGACCATTTCCTGAGCTTCGGCCGAGAGACGGCGGCGGATACCGAACTCCGAAAACTGCCCCAGCTCGTACTCGCCGTTTTCCAGACGGGCCAGCTTGGCGTTCATACGCCTTTTGAAGCTTTCCAACAGCTCATCATAGTGATAAGCCATGCGGAAATACACTTCATTGACGATCGCCAGCGTCGGGATCTCATACATCGACGTATTGAGCCAGGTACCGCGGGTCTCAATCGTCAGGCCGCAGGGATCGTCCGTCCCGATGGTGAAATCCTCATAGCGCGGCTCCCACAGCCGGAGGAAATCACAGTAAGACCCCTTGATCCAGCGGATATTGTGGAGATAGGTCAGTTCGTCTTCATGAAAACGCAGACCGCAGTACAGACGAATCTGATGCTTGATCTCCTCGACCATCTCCGGTGTGAAATGCACATCCTCATTGCGGCATTTAAAAGCCCAGGTGGTCTTGTAATCACTGAATTGATGATAGATAGCCTGCCCCATGGAAAATTTGTAAGCATCGGTTTCCAGCAGGCTGTTGATGATCTGTTTCATGGGAATCGTCGTCTCTTTTCCTGCGGGTCTGCTGCCCGCGTATTTGCCCGACATCGGGCATCGTTGTGCTCTCTATTGTAGCGCGAAAACCGTTTTTGTGTCGGAAAAGATGAATATTTCCGACATTTCCAGGACGATTTTGGCACTTTCCCCAAAAATTGACGCAAAAACGCGAAAGAGCTGATCAACAGCGTTATATTACCCGGCGTACATCAGGCCGCCAAGAAGGGTCGTCTCTTCCACGCCGCCGATGGTCCGCGGATACGTGAGGCTGTCATAGGTCAGACGGTAAAACACCGTCACACCGGAGAGATCCGGGGGCGTGCTTTTTTCGTAAGAGACGTAATCACCTTCCCCGTAGGTCGTGACATCATCCATGGACGTTTCGGCAAAATCGACCCAGCTTTCGTTATCCGTACGGGCATAAGCCAGCGTCGTGCCCGCGGGAATGACCGCCGATCCCGTCTCCCGGCCGTCGGCATCCACCATGATGCAGGGGATATCCGTCCGGGCCGTCAGCACACGGGTGCTGCCGTAGCGGTACCAGTCTTCCAGAGCCTCTGCCGCCCCGTCAGTGCCGACAGCATAGCGGCCCATAACCTCCTGAGTTCCCATCATATCGGTGCGGGACATCAGGAGCATGGCGGCCGGATTCGTCAGGGCCTCGCGAAGATGGCAGGATATATAACCGGTCTCCGTGTCTTCCCAGTGGTTCGTATAGGCACCGGGATACAGATTCCTTCTGTCATCACCGGCCACCCTCCCCGCTGCCGCGTCGACCGCATGCAGCACGCTGTAGTCGTTTTCCCCGGTAACAAAGGCATACACATAATAACAGCCGCCGTCATACACGAGATACAGTTCCGCATCGTAGCCGCCGCCGTCCAGCGGCACGGTTTTTTCGCCGCAGGCAACGGCATACTCCACATGGTAAGGATCAGAATAATCCGCCAGAAGGGCGAGCTTCTCCCTCTGACCGTCACCGTCGATATCGGCATAAAGGGGGGTATCGGCAAGGAACGGGATAATATAGGCCTCCGGCGTTTCGGTATAATACGGATCAAATACCGCCGCCTCATCAAAGCCGATGCGGATCACCTGCCGGCCCGCGGCATAAGGTCCCAGAATATAGGTGTTGAAATACACCGTCACGCCTTCACTGTCGATGGTCCACCGGATCTCACTCCTGCCGTCTTCCAGTTCCTGACGGTAAGCATCAAAATCGTCCATGAGATCCAGAAGCCCGGGATACTCCTCTTCAAGTTTTATTTCCATCAGATCGAAAAAGCCCGGCACATCGGTGACCACATCGAAGAAATCCAGCGCTTTTCCCGAAGCCGTATCAAAGTTGGCACATTCGTAATAGACATCCGGATGCACACCGCCGCCGAACCAGTAATAATCACTGACATAGCTCAGCACACGACTGTCGGCCCTCATCACGGACAGAGTGCCCGAATCCTGCCGATACATATCCGCATCCGGAATACCGCCGGATTCATAATCCGCAATAAAGCTGCGGAAGGTCTCGTCATGGGCTGCCCTGACAATGTCGTTTTCCGCGGCAAGAGCTGACGCCAGTGCCGGGAAGGCCTGACTGTCCTCCTCACTGAGGGAAACCGTCTCCACCTGACTTATCGCCCTCAGGCAGCTGTTGTCCTGATCGTAGGAGGATGTGTAGGCAGACTCGATCGTCACCGTCAGAGGCCGCAGTTCCGGCAGAGTCTCCTCCTGCTGCGCCTCCCCGGCGTTTTCCGCCGGCGTCTCATCAGAGAAGACACTCCCGGCCGGCACAGACGCCGAGTCTGTGCTCTTGTCACCGCCAACGTTTCCGCCGCCCGCCGACGCGCTCTTTCCGCAAGCGGTCAGGCACAGCACCATCACCAGAGCAGCCGCGGCTGCACGTGCGCCTTTTCCTGTCATCCGAGTACCTCCTTGTCCTCATCCGGTCTTTCTGACCCCATTCACGATAGGCCTATGTTCTTCTATATCTCTCTGACGATCTGTTCCATAATATCCGCCGTCATATTGCCAAGATGCGCATCATCCCAGAGGACGGCCATCCGGGCCGTCGACAGCTGTGTAACATAGTCGGCGATATCAGCGGCAGAACCGCTCACCGTCACCAGTTCCAGCACCCCCGTCTCCGGCAGAATACCGACCGTCTTCACGCTTTTCCGCGGCGGATCCGCCCGATGACAGCAGGCAGTGCCGTGTTTCCGGCACCAGATACCGGCCGCTTCGGCCCATCTGCCGGCCTGACGGCCGCCGATGACCAGAACCCGGCAGCCGCGGTCAAGGATCCCGCCGACGGCCGCTCCGATGATCCGGTCATCAGTCACTGTCTCCGCTATGAGATAACAGGAAACTGACGCATCAATACCGTCAAGAAGGCGGCCAAGGCGCGTCACGGCCGCCGCCTCGTCACAGCCTGCCAGACAGCTGATATCGCATTCCCGGCGTTCTTCGAAAGCCTTCAGCCACAAATTGATCATAAGTCAGTGCTTGTCCTCTGCCAGAATCGGGAATCCCGGGTCAAACATCGGCATCAGTTCCAGCTTGAAGCGATTCCAGCGTCTCTTGTTGTCGATCAGTTCCTTTTTTTCGGGATCCTCGATGATCCCCTCTCTCAGATAGCGGTCCAGCATGGCATAGGTAAAGCCGAGGTTATCTTCATCCGTCTTGCCGCACAGCCCGTCGGAGGGCGCCTTATCCACAAGAACCTCCGGCAGCCCCAGCACACGGCCGATGGCTTTGACCTCCTGAACCGTCAGATGACCCAGCGGGCTGAAATCACCGGCGGCATCGCCGTAGCGTGTGGAATAACCCACCCAATCCTCGGACTGATTGCAGGTATTGACAACACGGCCGTTCAGACTCTGGCTGACGGCATAGACCGCAGCCATGCGGATACGCGGCGGCAGATTGATGACAGTCTGACGGGAGATCGAGAGCTCTGTCCCGTTCTTTTCGCCGGCATTGATAGCATTGAGCACGCCGTCAACGGCCTCTTTGATATTCACAACGACGGATTTGATGCCCAGATGTGACACCAGAAGCCGCGACATATCGATATCTGCCTGCTCGCCGTTCGGCATCAGCACGCCCACCACCCGGTCTCTGCCGAGAGCTTCGGCACAGAGTGCCGCGCAGACCGAGCTGTCCTTGCCGCCGGAAATACCGAGCACCGCCTGACAGCCGGGACCGTTTTTTTCAAAAAAATCCCGGATCCAGGCCACCACAGCGTCTTTTGTCTTCACAGCATCAAAGCGATATTCTGTACTCATAAAAAATCCTTCCTGAAAATGAAGCATCTGCAGTTAGATTCATTATAACGAGAAGGCATCGTTTTTCAAATCCGATTTTGTGTCATCTTCATAGCCTTTTTATATGACTTATAAACACGAGAAAAGCAGCCGTTGGAAGGCTTTCGACTCTCGGCTTATAACTCAGCGAAGGTTTTGGGGCACAGGGGAGAACCGGCCTGTGTTCCTTTTGACTATTATTGTCAATGTGAGCATAATAGTATTGTATGATGGCGCTGAAGTAAGGGACACGGCGGACGATAGACTTGGATTTATGTTGTCGTCCGACGCATGCCAAAAGCGTTTGGTCTTTTCTTATTATAAAAAGAGCTGAAAACCTATTCGAAAGGAGATTGATCCATGCTTGACAATACCCGCCCGTCAGCCTCTGACACAGACCCGGCAAGCCTTCGCCTCTGGGGTCCCGTGCTTGAAGCCGGCCCGGATTACCTCACCATCGATAACCGCGCCGACCTGAGCTGCCGCGGGCCTGTGGTCCTGCTTCTCGACGCCGGCAGCCGCCTGCTCTCAGCCGGCGACGGTCTTCCCGTTTCGATTGCGTCACTGAGTCCGGATACGCCGGTCTGCGCCTACATCAGTCCGGCCATGACACTGTCCCTGCCTCCCCGTGTCTACGCCCCGATGATCCTCTGCGATCTTCCCGCCGATTGGCGCCTTCCGGAATACGTGACCGTCCGTCGCTTCGAAAAAATGCCCGACGGCAGCTATCGGCTGACATCGGGCGTATTGACCTATCATATTCCTGCGGACTGTCCCATCATTCCCCATCTGCGCCGCATCCGCGTGACGCTTGAAGACATCACCCCGGGCAGTACCTGCCTTATCTGGCATCGGGTCTCCGGCCGGGCGGACCGCATCGTACTTTTCTGACATTCTGACAGCCTATTGCAAAGCCTCCCCGACTCTGACAATCAGGCGTTCTGCCGCTGCAGCGGCCCTGTCGCAGAGCTGCGGGATCTGAAGACGTTTCGAAAAACAGCGGCGGAGTCCTTCCACAAGAAGGCCGCCGGCAAAGATCAGCACCGCCGCGCCCGTCACCACCGCCAGCCCGGCCGGAAGAGTCATGGCCGGCACAAAAGCAAAGGCCCCGTCAAGTCGGTTCCAGATAACGACATTCAGCTGGAAGAGGTAGACGCCGAAGGCCAGAGGCGACAGGCAGAAAACCCATCGGGCCCTGATCGGCAGCCGGGAGAAAAGGATCACGATCATCAGCGCCGCCAGGACCTGTGTCGGCGCTGTGTAATCCACCAGGCCGGCAAAGCCCGCCATTCTCATGCCCCATGTGATCATAATACAGACTGCCGCCGTCAAAGCGAGGGTGTACCCTGGTCTCGTCTCAAAAATCCGCCCTCGCCGGGCCAGGACGCCCAGACAATACAGAACAGGGATCCAGACAGCCGCATAGCCGCGTTCGGTATGGAAGCTGTTATACCATGTCCCGATGACGGAAAACAGCCCGAAGATCAGGACGAAGGCCCGGCGGGCTGCCGTCTCGTCGATACTGAAAAGGAACCGGTTCAGCGCCGGCCTTGCCAGGAACAGGAGACAATAACCGTTAAAATACCAGTACCGGTTGAAGGTAAGCGGCATTGCCCAGCGTATCAGAGCCGACAGCTGCCAGCCCTCATGGCTGTCAACCGCCGTCAGAAGTGCCGTCAGGATAAAGGAATAAAAGAATACCTGACACCACATCGTCAGAATTCTGCCGGCTTTTACCGGCTTATCCGTCACCATATAGCCGCTGATAAGCATGAACGCATCCGCGGCATAGTAGGCGCCGCATTCCAAAAACCAGTACACGCCGTACGGCACAGTGCCCGGCCCGGCCGCCGCCAGGACACCTCCCTTTCCCAGAACATGAAGCAGACAGATCATCAGCATCAGCACGAGCCTCAGTAATTCGATCCCGCCCTGTCTAAGGTTCCCCTCCGTCATCGTTCTCCATAAAAGGGCGTATAACCCAGACGATACGAGATCTCTCCCGCGGCTTCCCTCAGTGCCGGCAGGATCTTTTTCGTCATCCGCTCCTCCGTCAGGCGGTCCGCATCGTCAAAAGCGCTGATGGCCGCAGCAATGCGCCCGCTGAAATCACGCACCGGTACCGAGAGACACTTGTGACCGATCTCACACTCTTCATTATCAAGAGCATAGCCCTGCTCCCTTACCTTTGCCAGCTCTTCCATAAAAGCGGCCTGATCCGTGATCGTAAAGCGTGTCAGGGCCGGCATTCCCTTCGCTTCCAGGATACGCAGCACCTGAGCATTGGGCAGAGAGCTCAGCATGATCTTGCCCGACCCGGTAGTGTGGATCGGTGCGTCCTTGCCGATACGCAGCAGGGCTCCCATGGAATTATTGGGATTACCCACCATATCGAGATAGAGAATATCGCCTTCATGCTCCACTGCCAGCAGAAGCCCCACATCCAGGGCCCGGGACAGCTTGGCCAGATAAGGTGACACCATCGTCCGCAGGCTGACGTTGGATCTCAGGCGTTCCCCAAGACCGCAGATTTTCCAGGTCAGCGCATAATTGCCGGTAGCCATATCCTGATAAATATACCCCTCCGTATACAGGGCATTCAGATAGCGAAGCAGCGTCGGCTGCGTCATCGCAAGTTCAGCTGCCAGATCCGTCAGCCTCATCGGCTCCGTCTTATCTGCCATACATTCTATTATTTTGAGAAGTCTGACCGAAGACAGACTCTGGTGCTTATTATCCTGAGATGCCATAACTGCGCCTTTCACAAATTTTAATTATTAAAATTATACTACAGATACCGGCGGAAATGTCAACAGAGAGGCGATAGATTTCTAAAACATAATTTTAATAATTAAAACAGTACTTCTATTGACAGAATGAATTTTCGATTATATCATATTATTGTAAATCAAATTTTAATAATTGAAATTTGATTTTGTTTATTGTCCTCAATCAAAGAAATCAAACACTCAACCCCATCATCAGAAAGGAACCCCGTTATGAGCGAAGTCATCAGAAAAAAATACTGCGTGAACGGCGAATGGAAAGAATCCAAAACTGACAAATGGATGCCCGTCACAGACTCCAGCACCGGTGAAGTCATCGCCGAAGTCCCGTGCTGCACGGCCGAAGAAGTCGACGAAGCCATCACAGCCGCCGATGAAGCTTTCAAGAGCTGGTCTCTTCTGTCCCTCAGCAAGAGAACCCAGTACTTATTCCACTGGCGCAACGTCCTGGTCAATCATCTGGACGAGCTGACGCTTCTGTGCTCCAAGGAGCTCGGCAAGACACTGAACGAAGCCCGCGGCGACATCCTCAAAGCCATCGAGCCGACCGAGCTGGCCTGCAGTGTTTCCTATCTGTCCCAGGGCAGCTGCTCCATGCAGGTCACAACTGGCTTCGATACTTCCACATACCGCATGCCGCTCGGCGTTGTCGCCGGTATCGTCCCCTTTAACTTCCCGGCCATGATCCCGTGGGGCTGGATGGTTCCGCTGGCCATTGCCACCGGCAATACCGTGGTTCTGAAGGCGGCCTCCTTCACACCGCTGACATCCATGCGTATCATGGAACTCTTCTATGAAGAAGGCGGTTTCCCGAAGGGTGTTGTCAACCTTGTCACCTGCAGCCGCAACGAATCCGAGATGTTCCTGACAGATCCGCGCATCAAGGCGGTTACTTTCGTCGGCACCACCGGTGTCGGCAAGCACATCTACTCCGTCGCTGCCGCCCACGGCAAACGTGTCCAGGCGCAGACAGAGGCCAAGAACCACGCCCTGGTTCTGGAAGACTGTGACCTTGAAAGCACCACCAACGCCATTATTAACTCCACCTACGGCTGCGCCGGCATGCGCTGCATGGCGCTCCCGGTCATTGTGGTACAGGAAAGCATCGCCGACAGGTTCGTCGCCCTGCTGAAGAAAAAAGCCCAGGCCATGAAGGTTGGCTGCGCCTACGACCCGGAGACCAAGCTGGGTCCGGTCGTCAACGCCAAACACAAGGAGTCCATCCTGAACTGGATCCAGAAGGGTATTGATGAGGGAGCCGAACTTATCCTCGACGGCCGCGACATCGTGGTGCCGGGCTATGAAAACGGCTATTTCGTCGGCCCGACGATCTTCGATCATGTCACACCGGAGATGGAGATCGGCAATCGCGAGATCTTTGGCCCGGTCACACTGATCAAGCGTGTCCAAACCTTCGAAGAAGGTCTGGCCCTGATGAACGCCAACCCGTTCGCCAACGGCTCCGCCATCTTTACGCAGAACGGCTACTATGCCCGCCAGTTCGAGCTGCTGTCCGACGGCGGCATGGTCGGCATCAACGTCGGTATCCCGGTACCGTCAGCCTACTTCCCGTTCTCAGGCAATAAGGAATCCTTCTTCGGCGATCAGCACGTCCTCGGCCTCGACGGTGTCCGTTTCTACACCAGAGCCAAAACCGTCACCAAGCACTGGTACGATGAGAATTCCCGCAAAAAAGCCATGGATACCTGGGAAGGCACCGTGGAACGCTAAGTTCCCGACTGCCGGAACCAGGCCCATGAAGCCACTCCTTATATAAGTATGACATAACCCCGGAGGTACTCTATGCCGATTTTTACAGGCGCCGGCACGGCGATCGTCACACCCATGCACGAGGACGGCAGCATCAACTACGCCGCCTTTGAGGATCTGATCAACGACCAGATCCGGAACGGCATCGACGCCATCGTCACCGTCGGCACCTCCGGGGAGGCCTCTACCCTGACCGACGAGGAGCATGTGGAAGCCATCCGTTTTACCGTTGAAACGGTTCACGGCCGTGTTCCCGTCATCGCCGGCACAGGCTCCAACGACACCGTTTACGCCGCCGCACTGTCACGCAAAGCGCAAAAGGCCGGTGCCGACGGTCTTCTGCTGGTCACTCCTTATTACAATAAAGCCACCCAGAAAGGTCTCATCGCGCACTTTTCGGCGATAGCCTCTTCGGTTGATATACCCTGTCTCCTATACAACGTCCCTTCCCGATGCGGGGTCAATCTGCTTCCGGAAACCGTTCTTGCCCTGAGCCAAATGCAGGAAAATATTGTCGGTATCAAAGAAGCCTCCGGCAATATCAGCCAGATCGCTCACCTGGCCGCTCTGACCGGCGATGATTTCGCGATCTATTCCGGCAACGACGACCAGATCGTGCCTGTCTGCTCCCTCGGCGGCAAGGGTGTTATCTCCGTTCTGTCAAATGTAGCCCCGCGTGTAACGCATGACATGGTGGCTTATTGTCTTGAGGGCTGCTATGAAAAAGCTCGTACCATCCAGCTAAAAGCCATGCCGCTGATAGCGGAGCTTTTCTCAGAAGTAAACCCCATTCCCGTAAAAGCAGCCCTCAATTTCCAGGGCTTCCGCGCCGGAGCCCCGCGGCTCCCGCTGACGGAACTTGAAGAAGGTCATAAAGCCTCCCTGAAACAAGCCATGATCGATTTTGGCTGTCTGTAAGGGAATGCTTTAAAAAAACACCGTGTGAAACCTGCCCGCAGAACAGGTGACACACGGTGTTTTATTGTCTTCACGGAAGAATCAGAAAACGTATTTCTGCTGGATCTTATAGCTTATCAGGAAAAGGATCGTATCGATCACGATCTTGAATACGAGTTCCGGACCTCCCGGCATAAGTCTGAGAAGACCGGTGATCGCCAGGGCACTGAGTCCCATCTGCGCGGCGGCAAGGAGTGCGTAGCGCATACCGGCTTTGCCCCGGTTTTCCCGGCTGGCAAAAACCAGCCGATAATTGATCAGATAATTGGCAGAGGCAGACAGGATCCGCGCTGCCGCCGTGGCTATACCGGCATAAAAGACCGGGAACCGGCCCTTCAGCAGAAAACAGAATACCGAAAACAGAATCAGATCCAGGACACAGGAAGCCAGTGAAGAAAACAGAAAACGAAAGAAACGTTCGCCCAGGATCCGGTAGATGCGGATCGAATCCCTGATCGGGTCGAAATGCGTCCGGTGATCCTCCTTTGAGTCATAGATCGTCTCGATGGGCACTTCCGTAATCGGGCAGTGCCCTGCCGCAGCCAGAAGCATCCGCATTTCATATTCAAAGCGTTCGCCTTCCACCGCCGTCAATTCACGCAGGAATCCCTTCGGAATACCGCGCAGCCCTGTCTGGGTGTCCGTCACATGAAGGCCTGAGACATAGGCAAAAAGCGCTTCTGTCAACTTGTTGCCGAAACGGCTCTTCCAAGGCACATCATCGCCGTCAAAGTTTCTCACGCCGAGAACCAGTGTCCCGGGATGTGCCGTCATGGCCTTCCGTACCTTCCCGATATCTTCGGCGGAGTGCTGACCGTCGGCGTCGGCTGTGATAACGCCGGTCAGGTCTTCATCATGCCCAAGAAGATAGGAAAACGCCGTTTTCAGGGCACAGCCCTTTCCCCGGTTGACCTCATGGGTCAGCAGAACCCCCCCGCTTTTTTCCACATAGGAAGCCGCCTCCGCAAAGACGGTACCGCAGTCTTCTCCGCTGCCGTCATTCACCAGCACGATGGGACCAATTCCCCGTTCCGACAATTCCCGAAGAAAGGCCGGAAGCCTGTCATCCGGCTCATAGGCCGGTATGACCACCGCGATCGTCCCCGTCTTATCGTTCATCACAGATAATCACCTCCCGGCCCGCCTGGTCCGGATAGTTTTTCTCGATCCACGCCTGAATAACAGGATTCTCGCCGTCTTCCACGAAAAGATACCTTGCCTCAAGCTCATCCAGCTGCTCTTCGTTCTCGATGAGGGCATCATCGAAGGCCGTCGTCTGATAGAGATAGCGGCCGAGATTCCGATAGTATACCGATGGATATTTCTTCAGAACGCAATACGTGCTGCCCGCCGGCACCTGATAGTCGGCGATAACCCGATCCAGCCAGTAACGCTTCTCGGACGTCGGATCATGGTAAAGGGAGGGTTGTGTGATATAACGGACGGTGCCGAAGGTCACCAGGGAAAGGCCCCCTGTCATCAGCAGAATCACCGCGCTCACCGCCCAGGCCTTCGGCAGAGAAAACCCGTCATCGGCAACAGCTTTGATTACCGGCACCATCAGAAGATACACCAGCGCGATAATCAAAGACCGCGAGTACCGGCCGTAGGAGGCCAGATTGACGGCCTCCTCCAGGGGCATGGAAAACAGATACATCCCCAGAAGGCCGATCTCATAGCCGGCAGCCAGAAGTCCCGCCGCCAGCGCCGTCTTCTTCCAGAGCGGCAGGGCACGGCGATTCAGGAAACCGATCAGCGCACCGACAGCAACAAACATGCCGGCCAGAAACCACAGGCTCTTATCGGTGATCAGCGTCTTCAGAAACAGCCGGCTGATCTGAAGGATATCGGCGCCGCTTTTCTGTGACAGCACCGAAGCATAATAATCCAAGGACATGGTATGGGCCGACGAAGACGCATCCGCAAAGGTATGCGCGCAATGGAGGCTCCAGAGCCGGTTTGACAACAACGGAAGCACGACGACCGGGAGTCTTGCCGCATAACGATGATCCCTTCTCGCCCCGATGATAAGACAAACCACTGCCGCTGCCGCGAAAAAAAGACCGGAATTTTTGATAAGAACGATCTGGATCAGGTAAACCGCCGACAGGAATAAGGCCGGCCAACTGCGTATGGTCCTGCCGTATTCCCACAGATACAGAAGGGCACTCATGCCGACAAGAGGAAGAAGGGTATCGACAAGAAGATTATTGACCAGCACATTATAAGTAAAGAAGAAATGCGTCAGACCGATCACCAGCACGGCGATGACCGGCTTATGCCGCTTCGCCAGGCTGAAAAGCGGCAGGATCGCCGCTGTCATCATAATGATCTGAGCCAGCATCAGCCAGGCTTCTCCCTCTGAGACAAGGCGTCCGAAATAGTATAGATAGACGGCACTGCCCGGCGGATAGGTCCGGTATCGGATCAGCGTGTCGGCGGCGTTCGGAAAACGGTCATAGGTCAGCATCGTCCTGATTATCACGGCCCAATGGTTGAAATTGTCATAATGTGTAAAGACCTTACCCCTGACAAAGACAGCCATCACGGCGATAATGACCGCAAAGCTGATATAGCCGCTGTCAAGATATCCTCCCAAAAAAGCGGCATTCCTGTTTTGAATCGCCCTGACACAACCATACCCCAGTCCCAGCAGGCCGACAAAAAAGAGCAGATACGTCATCCTGGCCAGCTGCCCGCACAGCCCGGCCAGAAAAAGCAGCGATGTCTGGAGAGCGATCGTCAGCCCCGGCAGATAGTAGACGCTAACCTTTGTCCACCGGCGGAGACATTCCACATAGCCGAAGCAAGACAACAGATAAAGCAGCAGTTTCAGCATAACACTCCCGGAAAGACGATCATGGGATAACCGGAAAGGTCACACCGGTTTCCGCGGTGTGACCTTTCTTCATTGACATTAAGAAAACCCGGATTCTGCGATTCCTGCTAATTATAAGGTGCCGCCAAAATCAGTGCAGAGAGCCTGACCTGTGATAGCACGGGATTCATCGCTGGCCAGGAATAACAGGATATTGGCCACGTCTTCCGGCATACAGGGCTGCACTCTCAAATCGCTGTGCTTTGCCATCTGGCCCATCATATCCGGATCCAGCGGACTGTCCTTCATGCCGGCCACCATCGGTGTGACGATCGTTCCCGGGCAGACCGCGTTGCAGCGGATATTGGTACCGGCAAAACGCAGAGCGGTGTGGCGTGTGACGCCGATGACCGCCGCCTTGGAGGCTACATAAGCGGCACCGCCGCAGCCCATAACACCGGCAATAGAAGCCACGTTAACGATGGAACCGTAACCGGTTTTGGCCATCTCAGCGGAAGCGGCACGCATGCAGAACATCGTTCCCTTCTCATTGATCTCAACGATGCGGTCAAGATCCTCATCCAGGAAGCGATCGATCGGCTTCAGGCCTTCTTCCAGGACACCGGCATTATTCACAAAGATATCCAGCTTGCCGTAGGTTTCCACAGCCCTGGCCACCAGCTTGTCAGCATCGCCTCTTCTGGAAATATCCGTGGCGACCGGCAGGACCTCGCCGCCGGCTTCGCGGATCTCAGCCGCTACCGCTTCCAGCGGCGCTTCTCTTCTGGCGGTAATGACCACCTTGGCACCTTCTCTGGCAAACAGCTTCGCCGTTGCCGCGCCGACACCCGAATTGCCGCCGGTAATCACGGCTACTTTACCCTCTAATCTGCCCATGTTTTTATCCTCCTGATTGTCGTTATTTATCAAACGCTAACAGTATTATACCGATTCACAACACCGGCATCAATAAAAAAAAGTTGCCCTTCCGACAGCTATATCAGCGGCCCGGTCAAGGAAAGAACCGGGCCGCACGGGCGGGAAAGGGGTGATCATTTCGTCGTTAAACGACAGACTCAACCGATGTCAGAGACAGTTCAAAGCCGGTGTTCATACGGCCGTTTTCATGATACCGGCGGCTCTGGAGACTGCCAATGGTGCGGATCCGGCTGCCCACCGGCAGCACAGACAGATACCCGGCCTGGTGATTCTGTCCTGAACAAGGGATATAATCACAAAGCGCTGCGCCGCGCTCGACTGCCAGCATAACGTCGGTCGACCACCGGCCCTGAGGGGTTCTGCGGTATTCCGGCTTCTGACAGACGGTGCCCTGGAGGAAGATCAGGTTAATATCAGCCGGACGCTTCAGGAAGGACGCTTTTTGGGGGAAAGCATAGAGAAACAGCCGGATACTGCCGTTCCTGTCGCGGTGAATAAAAGATCTCAATTCACCATCGATAAAAATGCTGCGGCCGGTCATATCTGTCGACACATCGATGAGCTTATCAGAAATGATCACCGGGATAATGTCACTGTCGCGATTCTTCCGTCTTATGCGGAGAAGAAACTGGTAAAAACATTCATCGCCGCTGTCATGATCCCACATAAATCCGGTTTCTATCACACCAGCGATCTCGATCTTATTGTTAACCATCGCTGCCTCCTTGCTCATACCTGTAAGATTACTCTATGACGCCGAACCACAGCTGTCGAGATATCTGACAACACTCGATTATAAAAAAAAGTGGCGCACAAAGGCTCGCCGAAGTATGATAATGTCAGTATTCTTTTTTTTACGCCAAAACAGAAAAAAAGGAGGGAGGATATTTCCACATGAACAGTTCACGCTATGACCGAGTCCGACGTTTTGCCGAAATCCATTATGAAGCCAGACTCCGTGCCGGCAAATCCCAGGAATACATGGCATTGGAATTGGGCGTCGCCAAAAAGACCGTTCAGAACTGGGAGAAGGGCGTCTCATCCCCCTCTTTCTTCCAAAGCCTTGAATGGTTCCGCGTCATCGGCATCAATCCCTATCCTTATTATATGAGCATCCTCTACCCCGAAGAGCTGCTGCACATCAAACCCACCGATGATGACGAGAAGATCGACAGGGCTTTTGAAGCCCTGATCCGCAGCATTGCTATGGACGACAAGCGGGCGCTCCTCTATCTGTATAACGGGGCACACGGCAGTTCTCCTCATGCCATCCTGCAGCTGCTGCTCTGCCACCTGCACAGCCCGATGAGTTTTCGCATTAACAATGCCTGCGGCATCGAGACCGCCTACAAACTGGCGGAGGAACTGAACACGATCGTCTGCCCGGACAACATCCGCCCGGATCTCAGTAATTTCAGAGACTCCATCAACAGAGCCATCGAAGCCTGCAAGAACAACACAGACAGATACACGTCACTGTAAACCGTGAAGAAACGGCTGCCGGGGCGGTTTCCGCCGCCATTTACCATAGAATCTTCTTGCTTTTTCCTGCAGCACCTGCTATAATCTCGAACCAGTGTGAATAAGAATGATTGACAAAAGAACAGGAGAAAACGATTATGAAATTCAAGAACGCCGATGAAATCAAAAGTTTTATGGAAGTGCTGTCCCAGTGCACCGGCAAAGTCTGGCTGACCTCTGTTTACGGTGACAAATACAACCTGAACTCATCCTTGTCTCAGTATCTGGCCATCGGTGCCATGCTCGGCGAACACGGCGACGAACTGGAACTTTTCGCCGAAGATCGCGAAGATGAAGTTCGCCTCTACAACTGGATTGCCAGCACCAAGAAAGCCGAGAACAACTGATTCTCAACAGGCTCTCTGCCCGTATAAGACAATCACGCACCCGACGGACGTTTTCCGCCGGGTGTTTTTATATCTGAAAAAACACATTTATTTCACAGAAAAATTAGCACTCTCTATTGACGAGTGCTAATTTTGTGTTATACTGCAAGTGTAACAAAAGAAAAGCCTTCTTACCTAAGATAACTTCTTTCTAAGAAAACTTTCCTGGCACACCACATAAATAGGAAAGGAGAAAGCCTTATGTTTACACCCAGTCTTTTCAGAGAGAACTTATTTGATGAATTCATGAACGACATGACCTTCCCGTCTATCGACAAGGAGCTGTACGGCAAACACGCCGCCAACCTGATGAAAACGGATGTCCGTGATAAGGACGGTCATTACGAGGTCGATATCGACCTGCCCGGCTTCAAAAAAGACGAGATCCGTCTCCAGCTTGAAAACGGGTATCTGACCATCAGTGCCGCCAAGGGCCTCGACAAGGACAGCAAGGACAAAAAAGGTCACTATGTCCGCCGTGAACGTTACGCCGGCAGCATCAGCCGGAGCTTCTATGTCGGCAATGCGGTGAAGAAAGACGATATCCACCCGACCTTCGAGAATGGTATCCTCTCCTTCTCGGTGCCGAAAGAAGAAGCCGCCATTGAAGAAGACGACCATCTGATTGCCATTGAAGGCTGATCACGCTGTCACTGACAAGACCCGCTCCGGGAACGGAGCGGGTCTTGTTTCATGGAGAAACGGCACCACCTTATGATATAAAGCGGATTATCCCGGGAAAAACAAAAATGCCTGAGACGCTGCCGTCTCAAGCATCTTTGCCTTTTTATTCAGAGATGAGGTAGAAGAAATAAAGAAAGGCGTCACGGATGATTCTCTTTCCGCAACGCCTTCGTTCGATGGTTCGTATCATAACATCCGGATAGTTCAGCGTCAACAGCTCATCAACAAATTCCACATTACGCCGGTTTTTTTAATACATCACCTGTTATTTCCATCATATTTACCAATAATCCATTCATTTAACTGGTTATTTTATCTTACATTCAAATTCTCTCCTGACAGCAGCCGGAGTAAGCCGGCATAAAGCCGCTCCCTCACCGCCTGAAGTCATTCTTTATCGGCGCTTTATGCTTTTTTATTTTTATACAATAAATTGCACACGATTTGTTCACATAATTCAGGCACAATAGAATCATCTTAAGACGGCGCTTCAAGAGACAGCCTCTTAAGAGTATCTGTTAACAACTGTTCCATTCTCTCCCTCACTCACTCCATAATGAAAAGAAGCAGCCCGTCAAGGCGCTGCTTTTTTTCATATATTTTCCTTTTCAAAACGATAGACCTGCCGGATCGACGGATACTTATTCTGATCCACCCGGCTCATAAACATGTCATAGGGACGCGCAAAGATGTCGAAGGGCGCGTAAAGGGCCTGATAGACTACCAGCTTTTCTCCCGTCTCCGTGTGCCTGGCAAAGGCCAGGATCTGATAAAGCCAGCGATTGCTGCCGTCCGTCACCGTCTCGCGCTTAAAATGACGCACGATATCTCCCGGTCTTAAGTCCCTGTCTTCCGCTGCCGGCGTATCATCACAGACAACATACTCGTCCTTATCCAGCGGGACGCTGATCCCGCTGCGGCCCGTGATATAGCAGCCGCCGTACCAGGTTCCCTCCTGCGTATAGATACCGCCCACCTCGTATTCCGGCGAAGCTTCGTCATGCTTGCTGACAATTCTTACCTGTGTCATGGCGCCTCCTGTATACTCAGTCTTTTAGAAAATTGTACCACAAGTTGCCGCGGACGGCTTCTCGCGCTATGATAT
>JAQXFO010000050.1 GCA_029005135.1 Lachnospiraceae bacterium | reverse complement strand
CGAAAATAAGGAGATATTCATATGGATTTTACGGGTAAAGTGGTTATGATCACCGGCTCGGGCCGCGGTATCGGCGCCGAGATCGCCAGAAATTTTGCCGCCCGCGGCGCCTCTGTCGTTGTCCTCTCCCGCACAGAAGCGCAGTCAGAAAAGGTTGCCGCCTCGATCACAGAGAAGGGCGGCCGGGCACTGGCGTTGGCCTGTGATGTCTCTTCGGAAGAGGATGTCCGCCGCACAGTTGCCGCCGTCAAGGCGCATTTCGGACCGGTCGATATCCTCGTCAACAATGCCGGCGTTTTCCGCGGTGCCTATATGGATGAAATGTCGCTGGAAGACTGGCACACACCCTTCCGCACCATCCTGGACGGCACCTTCCTGTGCTGTCGGGAGGTACTGGGCGATATGAAGGCAAGAAAAAGCGGCAAAATCGTCAACATCGCATCCGCCGCTGCCCGCTTCCCCTTCGAGACCTTCGGTGCCTATGCTGCCGCCAAGGCCGGCCTTCTGGCCTACAGCATGGATCTCCAGGAAGAGGTCCGCGCCTATGGCATCAATGTCAACTCCATCGTTCTCGGTCTGACCAATACCGCCGAGGTTCAGAATCGTGAAGAGCTGAACAGCGGTGTGCCGCGTGACAAGATGCTGCAGCCCATCGACGTGGCCAATGCCGTCATGTTCCTGTCCTCAGACATGGCCCGCGGCATGAAGGCCGCCGCCCTGGAACTGTACGGCGATTACGTCTGATGAGTCCCGTCCCCGAAGACTGAACCCGGCCCTGACAGACAAGCCCCAGTGCTTTCTGTTTCACCTTTATAACGTCAATCAGCCCGAAAACCTTTCACGGTTTCCGGGCTTTTTTCAGGTTTTCGTATAATCCGAACTCAGACGATCGCCCGGACGGCCGCCGGGCCGCGCCGGTTAAGCCACCAGAACAGCGGAGCGCAGAGAACCAGTGTCACCGCGGTCACCGCCAGAAGGTACAGCGAAGCGCCGATATGATAGCCGATGAAAAGATAGATCCCGCCGACAGCGGCCGCATAGATGAAGCCGCCGAAAAGAACGATCAGCACCGCCATACTCTGCTTCACAACGGAAATCTCGGAAGTCCAGTGCACATTCACTCTGACAAGCCCCATCACAAGACCAAACAGGAGAAGAAGAAGGACACAGCTAAGAGGCTGAATAGCGACCAGCAGTTTCAATGCCGGATTCCCCGGCACCACGACCGCCGCGCAGATACCGCAGAACAGCACCGCCGGCATCGTCAGAATAAGCTGGACTGCCCCTTTGGCCCACAGGATCTGCCGTTCTGTTACCGGCAGGGACCGGGCAATCCAGAAGCTGCTGCCCTCCAGAGAAAAGGACGGCACCGCCATGTCATTCATGGAGACGCAGAAGCAGATGAGTGTCGCCGTCAGCACGGCTTCGGCACCGGAGCCGCTGCCGAAGATTTCCGTCAGGATGGCCATCACATCCGAGCCCTTGATGAGGAGAACCACGCCGGCCGCCGGGATAAGCAGAATTCCGAGGCCGCAGTTGAGCAGATAATTGGGGCTTGATGTCAGGCGGCCGAATTCCTTGCCGACAAGGGCCGCAAACGGTGTTTTCGGTTTGACGGATCTCTCCTTGTAGACAGCCTTCACCGAAGCGCCCGTCGATGTCGCCATACGGAGAAAGCTTCGGGAAATCACAGACATCGTCAGAGCAAAAAGGGCACTGACAACAAGGGTATAGAGCAGCATGCCCATGATATCGCCCTCGCCGATGCGGCCGAGAAGATACAGGACATAGGCCGAACCCCGGATCTTCTCGCCATAGACGACGGCATTGAGAAGAAGGGTCTGCATCAGCATGCTGGCTTTAAAATAAAAGACGTAATAAAGAATGAGGAAGGCCAGCGACAGAAACACGGTGATCAGACTTTTGTGCTTCAGCTTATGACTGATCCTGGCCACGACCCAACCGAGAGCGCAGGACAGCACCAGCACAAAAATCGATATCAGAACCAGAAGAACCAGACCGCCGACGATCACGGAAAAGGACAGCGAAGCGTTGAACCAGTAGACCAAAAGGCCCGGTATATAAACCACGCCCGCATAGAGAAGTCCCAGCAAGTAGACATTCAGAAGCCGCGCCGCCATAATATCGCGGACCGGGATGGGCATGGAGAGCAGCAGGTCATTATCCTTAGCCAGATACAGACCGGCATAGGTATTGAAGACACTGCCGAAAACGCCCAGACAGATCGACAGCAGAGCGAAGATGATAAAATACAGCCAGCCCACACCGCTGCCCACAAGACCGCCGCACAGGGATGTCGCCAGAAAGGTAAACAGCCCTCCCAGAACGCCGACAACCACCAGAACGAAGAAGATCATCCACAGGATCGTAGCAGACCGGGATCTGGCCCTGTTCTTTTTAGCATCATAAAAATAGGTGCGGAAGACTTCCATCATCTGTTTTTTCAGAAGTACCTTCAGCATGATTCATCCTCCAGTTCCAGGAACACGTCTTCAAGACTGTCATCACCGCGAACCTCATCCATGGTGCCCGAGCGGATCAGACGGCCCTGTTTGATGATGGCGACCTTGTCGCAAAGCTTCTCGGCCACCTCCAGAACATGAGTCGAGAAGAAAATAGCGCCGCCCTCATCGCAGAATTCGCGCATCATTTCCTTCAGCAGATGAGAGGATTTCGGATCCAGGCCGACAAAGGGCTCATCCATGATGATCAGCCGCGGCGTGTGCAGCCAGGCCGCCATGAGCGCCAGCTTCTGCTTCATGCCGTGAGAATAGGCGGCGATGGGCTGGGCCAGATTGTCCGTCATTTCAAAGCGGTCGCCGTACAGACGAATGCGTTCCCGTCTTTCCTGACTGCTGACGCCGAAAATATCGGCGATAAAGTTCAGATAACGAATACCCGTCATGAAATCGTAGAGATCGGGATTATCCGGAATATACGCCAGGCGTTTCTTCGTTTCCAGAGGCTTCTCCGCCACCGAAAAACCGTCAATTCGGATCTCGCCCCCGTCAAAGGGCAGAATGCCCGCAATGGCCTTCAGAGTGGTTGTTTTTCCGGCCCCGTTATGACCGATAAACCCGAATATCTCTCCCGGCGCGATATGAAGCGTCAGGTCGTCCACGGCAGTTTTTTCTCCGTAATGTTTTGTCAGATGATCTATTGTCAGCATCGCTTGCTGCCTCCCTTTTCCGAACCGCTCTCGGTCCTCTTGCAACTGTATCTATTGTAGTAACAAACGGTGCCGCCGCACAGGCTATTTTTCTGTGCAAATGTGCCGTTTTTATAGATACACCGGCCTCTCCCCGCCGATGACACCGTCAGCATACAGCTTCCCGTCGATGGAAGGTCAAGACCCTGCGTGTATTTTCCTGATTTTTTTCGCGGCTTTCATCCCACGGCACAAAAAAAGAGCTGCAGCCGCCATAAACAGCGATGAATGGCGGTCAGACAGCTCTTTTGTTATGTTTTAAAAAGCCTTGCGGATAATGACATGGGTCATATCCGTATCAAGATAAAACTGCTCCGTGTAGCTGATGGGTTTCGTATAAACATCGTAGCCGATCTCTTCCATCCGGATGCCGACGCACGTCTTGGGGACCCCCATGATGTCAGCGATTTCCGGTGTGATCGGACTCAGATGAAGCTTAGACGCATAAGTATCCAGCGCATCCGACAGCCGGTGTTTCCGGGCAAAGTCAAAGAAGTCTCCGGCATAATCCTCCTCTGTGATCGTTACATTTCCCAGGACAGCACAGGGCACATAGTCGACGCAGTAGACACTCGGCTGTTCATCCGCGTAGAATTTGAGCACGAACTTGATAAGCATATCCCCGGTCCGGATTCCCAGTGTCTCCGCCAGAAACACATCCGCCGGCACCTTTTCGATACTGAGGGTCTCCCTCCGCGGTGTCTTGCCGTTGACCCGGATCATGGTCATCAGGCCCTGAGTGGTATCGAGACGTCTTTGTTCATCAACAACATTCCGGTTAATGATCGTCCCGATGCCGTGCTTGCGCGCGATCCAGCCTTCATATTCCAGGATAATGAGGGCCTCCCGCAGGGTGACGCGGCTGATGCCCAGTTCCGCCGCCAGCACGCTTTCCGCCGGCAGGGTCCTGGCGTTCTTATATTTACCGCTTCGCATCTCCTCAATCAGGAAAATGATCAGCCGCCTGGTTGTTTGCTCTTTTTTATCAGCCATAGCATCGGAACCTCTTTCAAAAACAGGGAATCAGTAATGATATCCGGACAGATCCGTCTTCTCCGTTACCCCATAGTAAAGCTTCTGACGTGTATACAGGAAACTCTCCCCGTGGATGCCCACGGAAACCAGCTTGATCGACGGGTGCTCATCCGCAGCAAAGGGAGCGTTGTAGCCCGGTGTTGTGGAGCCTCCGGCACAGAGCATGGAATAATTGACGAACCATTCATCCAGCATGCCCATATGCATCAGGGCATTGGTGTAGGACGGGGATTCGACCGTCAGTTTTTCGATACCCATCCGGCGCAGGACATACAGGAAGAGCGCCGTATCCGGCATCATGCCCTCGCCGGTCACAATAACCGGGATCTCGTCGTAATCACGCTGCAGACTGCTGAAGACAGCCGCATCGACCTCGGCCCTGTCCTTGAAGGGGCCGTAAAAAACATGCTTCTTCGGCGAATGCTCACGGATCCAGTCCTCACCGGCCGGGCTTGTGCCGATCATCATCTTCAGCCTCTCCGCCGGATCCAGATTGAAGGCAAAATGATCAAAGGGAATGTCGGTGCCGTCAAAAGAGACCACGATGTTGGTCGGATGCCAGGTCTTGCCGAGCACCTCAAAGCGCTGCCGGTTCAGGCTCTCCTCGTAGACATGGCTGGTGATGCCATCCTCCGCCTGCAGCGTTCTGGCGCCGATGATGACACCGTCGGAATAGGCGCGCAGCATATTGAGGACCCAGAAGTCACAGAGGGCGCCGTCGGGATCGAGATAGTTATTCTTCGCAATCACCGGGCCCTTCGGATTATCGGCAAAAGCCATTTTCCCGTCGGAGGACAGAACGATAGAGGCCATGGTATAGGGTCTGTCGACCGGGGCATCCGGGAACAGCACATCATTATAGTAGTCATGGGCATCGGGGAGAACGGTCTTGTCGGAAGCGGCGGCCCTGATCTCTGCCATCAGTGCCGTATTCTCCTCGATCATTCTGACCTTGAGATTATCCTTGGGCATCGTGAAAAATGTCAGCTTATTCATACGCTTCTCCTCTTCCTACAGGTCTATGACCTGGTTCCATTCCCGGACTTCCAGCCGCGATTGTCTGACCAGATTCCGGCTGATGCGCTGAGCATCGGCCTTGATCTTCTCCTCGTCGAGATCGACAAACTCATGACCGCGGATGCGGACACGGCCGTCGACGATAACCGTATGGATATTTTCAGGCTCGGCGTTGTAGACAAGAGCCGTGATCGGATCATGGGTCGGATTCGTGTTGAGCTTATTCGTATCAAAGAAGAACATATCGGCCTTCTTGCCCGTCTCCAGTGAACCGATGAGCCTGTCCATGCCAAGTGCGCGGGCGCCGCCCAGTGTTGCCAGTTCCAAGGCCTGGCCGGCCGGCACGACCTTCGGATTGCGGGTCACCGCCTTCTGGAGCATCGTGGCCATACGCATCTCATTCAGCATGTTCTGAGTGTCATTGCTGGAAGCGCCGTCGACACCCAGGGACACCGTCAGTCCCTCCTCCAGCATTCTGGCAACGGGCGCGATGCCGGAGGCCAGGATCATGTTGGAGTTCGGGCAGTGACAGACCTTGATATCGTATTGTTTGAAAAGGGCAAAATCATCGTCATTCATATCGACGCAGTGGACCGCCAGATAATCCGGGCCGAGGAAGCCGAGCTTTTCCAGCCAGGGCGTGACGTTCATGCCGTATTTCTCACGGCTGAAGGCATTATCATCCGGTGTCTCGAGCATATGCATCGTAATCATGATGCCGTACTCATCGGCGATTTTTCTCATTTCGCGGAAACCGTCCGGCGTCTGATCGAAGATCAGCCCCGGCGCCATCGCGATCCGCATCATATCATCATGGGGGTACAGCTTGGCCAGTCTCCGGGAATCATCCAGAAAATCCTGCTCCGTATCGACATAATCGCAGGCGATCTCCGGCGCAAAACCGCTCATATCACCGTGGCCGCGGCCGAAGACACAGCGGATGCCGGCCTTGCGGAAGGCGCTGATGGCCACATCGGAAAAACCACCCCTGCGCGGATGGGCATACTCATAGTCCAGCGTTGTCGTCATGCCGGAGCGCAGCGATTCCATGGCACAGATCAGCGCCGACTGATATATCGTCTCCTCGGTGTGATTGTGCATGCAGTATCTCACCGAACTGTCAAGCCAGTCAAAAAGCGTCAGATCCCGGCCCAGACCGCGTGTCAGCATCTGGAAAGAATGCGTGTGGGTTGACACCATCCCCGGAAAAATGAACATGCCTCCGGCGTCGATCGTCTCTGCGGCTTCGTATTCTGCGATATCCTCCCGGCGTCCGAGGGCTTCGATGACGCCGTCCTTTACCGCGATCATCCCGTCGCTGATGATACGGCGTTCAGGATCCATCGTGATAAGGCAGCCATTGGTAATCAACAGGTCGCAGGCTTTCATAATAACGGCTCCTTTCAAAATAGGTCTAACCATTCTTCTCATGAAATATTACCGCGATTCCCGAAAAGTGTCAATTTTTCACAAAACGCTTCCCGGTTCCGAATGTATTTTCTGTTCTTTTGTTTTTATTCGTCCAACCTAATAGCCTATCAACGGGCAGCGTTCCGGTTATTAAAAGGTCACGGTCACGGTTGTCCCGGCACCGACACGGCTTGTCAGCCCGATTTCAGCCTGATGTATCTCGGCGATATGCTTGACGATCGCCAGGCCCAGACCGGTGCCGCCGGTTTCACGGGAACGGCTCTTATCGACACGATAGAACCGTTCAAATATCCGCCCCTGCTTGTCTTCGGGAATACCGATGCCGTTGTCCTCAACAGTCAGCACCGCCCTTCCCTTCTCAGCTGTCACACTGACCCGGACATAGCCGTTTTCCCGGTTATACCGGATCGCGTTCTGAACCAGATTTTCCACCAGTTCCTTAAGGAGCTCCCTTTCGCCCCGGATGACCGCCGGAGAGCCCCGGAAACTCAGACGAATGCCGCACTGAGCCGCGGCCACCTGCATATTGCGGCAGCATTCCCCGGCAATCTCCGACAGATCCACCTCGGAAAAATGACGCGGCAGCTCACTGTGATCCAGTTCCGAAAGCTTGATAATATCATTGATCAGCGATAACAGGCGGTCAGCGTTGTGACCGATCTGCTCCGCGATATGGACAGCGTGTTCACCTTCCACCATCCGGTTTTCGATGAGTTCGGCATAGCCGGAAATCGCCGTCAGCGGCGTCTTCAGTTCATGGGAGATGTTTGCCGTAAAATCCTGCCGGCTCGTGGCAGCGGACAGGATGTTCTCATGCTGGCTCCGGATCTTATCCGCAAAGGGCTTCAGCTCCTTATAGACCGGCACGGCTGTCGTGTTGTCCAGCTGTTCCGCCATCATTTCGATCGGACGCAAAAGCTGAGCCGTCAGATAATGGCCCAGCACGACGCACAGTCCAATGATAATAAGGCAGATGATCAGGATGACCGGCGCCGCCGACAGGAAGACACTGAAGATTGAGCGGGCCTGCGTGGAGACTCTCAGAATCGTATGGTTCTCAAGAAGCAGCGCATAATAGAAGGTATTCATATTCAGCGTATCTGACCGGCGCACGCTCTCCCCTGCCCCCGTCTCCAGCGCCTGTCGGATCTCCGGTCTGTCCAGGTGGTTCGGCATCGTGCCGGGGTCGGTGTCATTATCATAGAGAACCCGGCCCGACTGACTGATCCAGGTGATGCGGAGATTGTCATTTTCCAGCTTTGCCAAGGCTGTAAACCCGGCGGTATCCTCGATACCATCCGGGTCCTCTGTCAAATTCTGAAAAAGCTCCGTATCACACAAAAGCTGAGCCTGAACCTTCAGATCCTTTCTGACCTGATCCTGGAACAGACGGTAATACACCAGCGTTATGCTTACGGCAGCGGCCATGACCGCCACCAGAGCGATCAGCGCCAGCCTGTAATTGATTTTCTGCTTCATTGACTTTCCTCTACGTGTTATCCCCCGCAGAGATAACATAACCGACATTGCGCACGGTACCGATCAGGCTGCCGTAATCCCCCAGCTTCTGGCGCAGGGTCTTGATATGCATGTCGACGGTACGGGTCTCACCCTCATAATCGGTGCCCCAGACGACACGCATGATGCTTTCCCGGGTGAGCACCACTTCGACATTGGTCATCAGATACCGCAGAAGCTCATATTCCTTAAAAGTCAGCTCCACCATTCTGTCCCCGGCCTGAACCGTATGCCGTTCATGATTCAGGATGATGCCGCCCACCGTCAGAAGCTTCGGCGACTCGTCCTGCACCCGCCTGAGCAGAGCCCGCACCCGGGACAGGAGTTCCATGACCGAGAAGGGCTTCCGGATGTAGTCGTCGGCTCCGCCGTCAAGTCCGCGGACCATATCCATCTCCGTCGTCTTGGCCGTCACCATAATGACCGGTATCTTGCGTGTCGTCGGATTAGCACGGAGTTTCCTGACGATCTCGTAGCCGTTCTCATCCGGCAGCATCACATCCAGGAGAATAAGATCCGGCAGGATTTCTTCGACCTTTTTGAAAAAATCCGAAGCCCGCTCAAAGGTATGAACAAGATAATTGCTGTTCTTCAGTGCGATCGTTTCGATTTCGCGTATGCTCACATCGTCTTCAACGATATAAATCAGTGCCATACTGCCTTCTTTCTCCGCCGGCGTCTTCCTTGGCGGCAGCGCCCGCGGCGGTATCCTTATCTGCCCTCTCACCACTGGGGCAGCTTATAAACGTCTTTCAGTCTCTGATATTCTTTCTGGAACCAGGGATCGCTGCCCTTCACCCGGAGGTTGAGATAAGCATGCGGATCAAACTCGTTCTGACGGATCTCGATCAGGCTGACCGCCACATTGGAACAGTGGTCAGAAACCCGTTCATAGATCGTGATGATGTCTTCCAGAATCAGACCGGCCTCCAGGGAACAGACATTGCGGCGCAGCCGGAGAATGTGCCGCTGCTTCATTTCCGTACTCAGGGTATCGACCACCTCTTCCAGAGGCTCCACCTTTCGGGCTCTGACCGCGTCATCGGCCAGGAAAGCCTCTGTGGTGATATCCACGATATCCTCTACAGCCCGGCCGAAGGCCATCAGCTCATCGTGGCCCTCCTGAGTCAAAGCCAGATGTCTCTTCTTCATATCCTGAGCCGATTCCACAATATTGATGGCGTGGTCACCGATACGTTCAAAATCACTGATCGAATGAAGAAGAACTGACAGAAGCCGGCTGTCATCATCATTGAGATCACGTCCGGAAAGCTTCACCAGATAACTGCCCAGCACGTCTTCAAAAAGGTCCGTCCTCTGTTCCAGATCGATGACTTCTTCCGCCGTGGCATCGGAATAATCATCAAAAACAGACATGGCCAGATGCAAAGCCCGGCATGACGATGCCGCCATATCGTCCACCGCCCGCTTACAAAGCTGCATGGCAAAAGACGGTCTGTCGAGGAAGCGTTCGTCGAGAGCCTTGAGAACCGCCGGTCTCTCGTCCGCTGCCGGCACCTCATCAGGCTTATCAGGCACCGTCAGTGTCGCCAGCCTTACCAGCTGATTGGCAAAGGGGAAGAGCACGGCAGCGCAGCCGATATTGAAGAGGCTGTGGATGACAGCAATACCGGCGGCTCCGGCAGCCGTTTCCAGAAAATCAAAATGAATAAAGGCATTCAAAAGATAGAACACGCTCATAAAGAGAACCGTGCCGATCAAATTGAAGTACAGATGAATAAGGGAGGCTCTTCTGGCATTCTTGCTGGCCCCCGCGGAGGAAATCAGCGCCGTCACACAAGTACCGATATTCTGTCCCATGATGATAGGCAGTGCGGAACCAAAGGTTACCGCTCCCGTCATACAGAGGGCCTGCAGAATACCAACCGAGGCCGAGGAGCTCTGGATGACGGCTGTCAGGAGGGCACCGGCCAGCATACCCAGAATCGGGTTGGAGAAAGCCGTCAGAATACCGGTGAAGGCTTCATTATCGGCCAGCGGCTTTACGGCGCTGCTCATGGTTTCCATACCGAACATCAGTATCGTAAAACCAAGCAGGATTTCACCTACCGTCTTTTTTTTACTGCCATCCTTCTGTGTCATGATCAGGATGATGCCGACAGCACCGAGTACCGGCGTGAAAGAACTGGGTTTAAGCAGACGCAGGAATACATTACTGCCGTCAATACCGGTTAACGACAGAAGCCAGGAGGTGATCGTCGTACCGATATTGGCACCCATGATGACACCGGCTGCCTGCTGAAGATTCATAATAGCGGAATTGACAAAGCCAACCACCATAACCGTCGTCGCCGAAGATGACTGGATGACCGCTGTCACCAGTGCGCCGAGGAGCAGGGCCAGAAGGCGTGTCTTCGTCAGTTTCTCAAGGATTCTTTCCAGCTTGCCGCCGGACAGGAGCACCAGGCTGTCACCCATGGCCTTCATTCCGTACAGGAACAGAGCCAGGCCGCCCACCATTGTCAGCAGATTAAAAATCGTCATACCCTTTTCATATCCTTTTCACAGATTTTACTTTGACTCATTTCTATTACGCTGTTTAACAGCATAAAGGGTCTGTGTAAAGCCTGTGGGTAAAGTTCTGTAAAGGGAATGTAAAATTTTTTACAAAGGCAGTCCCGGTTCAGAGCACAAGCCGATCACGTATTGTCTCATAAAAGGGCGCCATCACCGACGGCTCCGGTGATCCCGTCTGCCCTGGCCGCACGGCTTTGTTGCCTCCGTGATAATCGCTCCCGGCCGTGGCCAGAAGATGGTGCTTACGGCTAAGAGCCAGCATAAAAGCCTGCTGATCCGGTGTATACCGCGAATAGAAGACTTCCAGGCCCTCAAGGCCGTCCCCGGCCAGCCGGGCGGCACGTTTTGCCATCTGCGCGTCCGTCAGAAGGCTGCTTCCTTCTTCAAAAAAACCGTGGGCCAGTACTGCCACCCCGCCGGAATCCCGGATCCTGGCGATGGCTTCCTCCGGCCGCGGCTTATATTCCGTCTCGGGATAATCCGCCAAAAGAGCATAGGCATGGTTGAGGTCCGGCATGTAGCCGTAGTGCACCAGCAGACCGGCAAACTGGGGCCGGCCCGGATTCGGACGCCCCATCACGTCATCAATATCCTCCTGCCGGAAGGTATAACCCAGCGCCGCCAGATAACGGAACCGGTTCTCCGCCTTCTCCAGACGGGCCTTATGGGTGATGCCGGCGATATGCTGTACCGGGGAAGCGCCTTCGCGGAAACCGTAGCCCAGAATATGATACCGACCGTGTTCATCACAGCAGGAAAACTCAATCCCATTGAGAAAAGCCGGATCACCCGGCTTTAAGTCCCTGCGGATAAGGCTGCAGCCGTCGCAGGTGTCGTGATCCGTCAGCGAAAAAATATCAAGTCCGGCCGCGCGGGCCGCTGCCAGAATTTCCGCCGGGGTATCGGTACCGTCGGAAAATCGGGAATGCATGTGAAGGTCGGGATGACGAAAGAGCGTGTCTTGCATATGTGCCTCCTGAAAATTCTGACATTATTATAATAAAAAAAAAGAGAGCTGCACCGTTTTTCTTAAAACAGCGCAGCTTTTCTCATTCTATCCTCAATGCCGGGTACCACAGAAGGGCCTCCGAAAGCCTGTCAGGATGGCTGCTCGGTGGGGGTATCATTCAGCGAGAAGATCACCCATTCTGCGATATTAACCGCATGGTCACCGACACGTTCCAGATACTTGTTGACCATCAGAAGGTCGGCAGCCTGCTCTTCATCAGCCGGATAATTCTTCATGACCTCGATAAGTTCCGTTTTGACGGCGACAAAGAGATCATCCACCACGTCATCATGATTGATAACGCGCCGGGCCTTGTCCATATCCTTTTCAACAAAAGCCTCGATCGCGCTGATAAGCATGGTCATCGTTTCGGCCGCCATCCGTTTCAGATTATCGATATCAACCCGGTACGGTGCGCCAGCCATCATCACTGTCAGTTCTGAAATATCGGCAGCCTGATCACCGATCCGTTCCATATCCGTCACCATTTTCATGGCCGCCGTGATCATGCGAAGATCACGTGCCACGGGCTGCTGCTGTATCAGAAGCTGGAAGCAGATATTCTCGATCTTTTTCTGTTCCTGATCCACCAAAGCATCACCATTCATGATAACTCTGGCCGCTTCGGCGTCCTGGTTCAGGAATGCCTTCACGGCTTTCTGAATGGCACCTTCGATCATGTCTGCCATGATCATCAGTTCTTCACTTAACTGCCGCAGCTGTTCGTCAAATTTGTTTCTCATCAGCCAAACCTTCCCGTGATATAAGCTTCCGTCCGCTTATCCTTCGGATAAGAGAACATTGTTTTTGTGTCACCGTATTCCACCAGATTTCCCAGAAGGAAAAAAGCGGTGTCGTCGGAAACACGAACGGCCTGCTGCATATTATGGGTCACCACAACGACGGTATACTTTTCCTTCAGGGCTTCCATCAGATCCTCGATGCGGGAGGTGGAGACAGGATCAAGGGCCGAAGTCGGCTCATCCATCAGCAGCACCTCCGGCTGTACAGCCAGAGACCGGGCGATGCACAATCTCTGCTGCTGGCCGCCGGACAGACCCAGAGCTGATTTTTTCAGACGGTCTTTAACCTCATCAAAAATCGCTGCGCCCTTCAGGCTTTCTTCCACGATCTGGTCCAGCTTATGTTTATCCCGCACCCCATGGATGCGAGGACCATACGCAATATTGTCATAAATACTCATCGGAAACGGATTGGGCTGCTGGAATACCATGCCGATCCGCTTGCGAAGCTGTGTGGTATCCACATCGGGGGCATAGATATCCTGCCCATCCAACAGGACGTCCCCGGTGATCCTGACATTCTCAACCAGATCGTTCATCCGATTGAGTGTCTTCAAAAAGGTGGACTTGCCGCAGCCGGACGGCCCGATAAAAGCCGTGACCGCATGGGGACGGATCTGCATCGACACATCCTTCAGGGCGTGGGTCTCACCATAGTAGAGATTCAGGTCCTTGACACTGATCTTGGGTTCGTTAGTTGTCATGTTTATCTCCTTGCCGCACGGAAACGGGCAGCCAGACGTTTGGTTCCCAGATTGATCAGGAATACCAGTATCAGAAGCACAGCCGCTATGCCGAAAGCGGTTTCAAAGTCACCTTCGCTGGTGGCGCTCAGGTACAGCTTAATCGTCATGGTACCGCCGTACTGTAAATTTTTCTGAAAACGGCCTCCCCGGCTTTTCGGCCGCGCCTTGGCGCTGCCGGCGGTAAAGATAAGGGCCGCCGATTCACCGACGATACGGCCGATGGCCAGAATGATGCCGGTGATGATGCCGGGCATCGCCGACGGAAGCAGGATGGTGCGGATCATATGCCATTTCCCGGACCCGAGTCCGATGGCACCATTCCTGTAGCTGTCAGGAACCGTCTTCAACGCTTCCTGTGTATTCCGCGTGATCAGCGGCAGAACCATAAGTGTCAGGGTAAGAGCACCGGTCAGCAGAGAGTAGCCGAGACCCAGCGTCTGGTTAAAAAACATCATGCCGAAGAGGCCGAAGATAATCGAAGGAATACCGGACAGCGTCTCGGTGGCAAATTCAATAATCGTGACCAGACGTCCCCGCCTGGCATATTCATTCAGATAGATCGCCGCCCCGATACCGATCGGTGCCGCAATCAGCATCGACAGAATGATGACGATCAGCGTGTTGAGAATATTACCGGCAATACCGACCGTTCCCTTAAGGGAGGAGGTAACACCGGTCAGGAACTGCCAGGAAACTGTCGGCAGTCCCCGATAGAAGACGTACAGTATGATCCCGGCCAGCAAAAGGACTGAAAAAGCAGCACAGATGCCGATCAGAATATACATCACAAGATCTCTGGCTCTATTCATGTGCTGTTTCCCCCTTTCTTTTTCTGACAGGCGCCTTTTCTTTGTCGGTACCGGCCGTCTTCATTTTCATCAGAATCAGATTGATGGCCATAATGAAGATGTAAAGAACAAGACCGACGGTAAAAAGAACGCGGCGGTGAGTGCCTTCGGCGTAACTCATCTCACTGACCAGCTGGGTCGTCAGGAACCGGACGGAATTAAAGGGCAGCGGCAGATTGACGGAACCGCCGGCCACCATGTTAATAGCCATCGCTTCACCAATCGCCCGGCCGATGCCGAGAACAACACCGGTCATAATACCCGATCGGGCAGCCGGAATAACGACACGGAAGATCGTCTGGATCCTGCTGGCGCCCAGGGCCAGGGAAGCGGCCCGCAGATCATCGGATACCGCCTTCAAAGAAGAGGTGCTCACCGTGATGATTGTCGGCAGAATCATCACCGCCAGAACAAGGATCGCGGCCAGCATATCGGCGCCGCCGGTAAACTGATGGGTTGTTGATCCGGCAAAAATCATTTTCTCTAATTTATAGATAGCCGGGTTAAGAAGCATCATGCCCAGAAGGCCGTAGATAACGGAGGGAACCGCCGCCAGAAGCTCCACCGCCGGCTGCACTATGCCTGCCGTACGTTTACCGGCCAGTTCAGCCAGAAAGACCGCTGTCAGCAGTCCCACCGGAACACCGATCAGCACGCTCATGGCCGTGCCGACGATCGATGACGCTATGATGTAAGCAATGCCGAAGGACGGATCCGCTGCCGTCGGTTTCCATTCGGTTCCGAAGAGAAGCTCAGGCACGCCGACTTCTTTTAAAGCCGGCGCGCCTCGGGCAATCATGTAAACCGTGATGGATAAGACAGCAAAGACCGCGACGGCACCGCACAGGATAAAGATGGCTTTGGCGACATTTTCAACCGACAGCGTTTTCTTTGCTTTGTTCATCCTATACCGCCTTTCCGGAATCTCACCGAGGGGATCCGTCTCATGTCAATACTCACTGCGGAAGGATAAGGCCCATGGCCTTGATAACATTCTGACCTTCTTCGGAAGCGATGTAAGCAAACCAGGTTTTCACCAGGTCATTCTGTTCTTCGATCGTACCCTTGGTAGCCATAACGAAGGGACGGGACAGCACATAATCACCGGCAACAATGTTTTCCTCTGTCGGAGCGACGCCGTTAAGAGAAACAGCCAGGACGCTGTCATCCACAACATCCAGAGAGACATAGCCGATGGCGCCCGGTGTGGCAGCAACCTTAGCCAGAACGCCGCCTGTGGAATCCAGTTCCTGAGCATAAGCGCATTTATCGGTGATGTCGAGCAGTTCTTCGAAAGCATCACGGGTACCGGAACCGTTTTCACGGCCGACCACGACGATGGCTTCATCGCTGCCGCCCAGCTCGCTCCAGTTGGTGATCTCGCCGGTATAGACAGCAGCCAGCTGATCATTGGTCAGATCCGTAACGGTATTGGCCTTGTCTGTGATAACGGCGATGCCGTCGATAGCCACAACGTTTTCCACGGCGCCGGCGGCCTTTTCTTCATCCTTAAGGCTGCGGGAAGAATCGCCGATATCCACGCTGCCCGCGTTCAGAGCTTCCAGACCGGCACCGGAGCCTGTGTACTCAACAGTCACGGTGATATCCGGATAAGCTTCCATAAAGCTTTCAGACATGGCATCGCAAAGCTTTGTCATCGATGTGCTGCCGGCCAGAGAAATGGTGCCGCTCAGAGAAGCCTCGGCTTCACTTTCGGCAGTGCTGCTTTCCTGGGCCGCTTCGGATACCTGTTCGGCAGCTGTGCCGGTACTGCTGTCGGCTGTTGAAGCCGCGCTGCTGCCGCAGCCGGCAAGAGATGCCGCCAGCATCATCACTGAAGCGCTGATGGCCATCGTTTTCGCAAATGTTTTTTTCATGTTGAACCTCCTCAATAGACATTGTTTTCGTTTTCATCTTTGATTACGAAAGCTATGCTAAAACCGTGCCGTAAAAATCAAAACAGGCGCCGGGTAAAACCCTGGTAAAAAATGAAAGTTTTCGAAAAACCGGGTTTTCAGGATGGTCAATGGTATAATTAACAGGAGCCGGTCCCGAACTTGCCCGCCGCGGCAAAACCGCCGGCACCATAACAGAAAGAAAGACAGGATAGAATCACCTCATGAACAGCTCTTTTAATAATGATGACAACACGGCGCTGATGCCGTCCCCGGCAGCACTGCCGGCTTCGGAAGCCTCGCTTAAGCGGACCGATGAGATCATCAGACTGCTTCAGGTCAACACGATGCCCTACCGGCGCATGATCCGCTATTATCGCTGTGCAATCATGGAAATCGAGACAAAATTCAGGGTTCTTGACGAGGAACAGTCCCTCAATTTTGATTACAATCCGATAGAAACGATCAAGACCCGCATCAAATCCCCGGAAAGTATTTACCGCAAGATAAGGAAAAAAGGCCTGCCCATCTCCATCGAAAACGTGGAAAACAGCATCAGCGATATCGCCGGTGTTCGCGTCATCTGCTCCTTCGTCGATGATATCTACCGGCTGGCCGACAGCTTTCTGAAGCAGGATGATATCACGCTGATCGCTGTGAAAGACTATATTCAGAATCCCAAGCCCAGCGGCTACCGCAGCCTTCATCTGATCGTCTCGGTGCCGATCTTCCTTCAGAACGAAAAGCGAAACATGAAGGTCGAAGTCCAGCTCCGCACCATCGCCATGGATTTCTGGGCCAGCCTGGAACATAAGATCCGTTACAAGAAAAATCTGCCCGAGGAGGAGACAGCCCTGCTGGCCGCCGATCTGTTTGTCTGTGCCGAGCAGAGTGCCGCCCTCGATCTCAAAATGCAGGATGTCAAGAACCGGCTGCAGGCCATCCTGGGTACCGGCGGCGACGGCTGACGCATCCGTAGGCACCGTCACGAAAATCTCCGAAAAAAAGGATCGCCGCACCGTCATGTGCGTCGATCCTTTTTGAATGCTTTTATGATGATTGTCTTTAGGAAGGGGCCTGCGGCCGCGAAACGGGCCCTGTCAGCCTCGGCCGTCTCCCAGATCCCTGACCTGCTCGATATGGAGTTCGTATTTGTCAGAACGCGTCTTGGAGAAAAAATACTCGATCACCCGCTCCTCGGCATCGTCGGCAAAACGTCCCTTCATGATACCCTTGAAGAGAAGGACCGGCAGCGGACGGTGGCGATGCTGGGATCCGGCTCAACACCCGTGATCACCTGCACATCAGCTCGGAACCCGCCAGTTTCATCGGTCTCATCATGATAGTAAATATCCTGTTAAATGACTCTATTTTGTCGCGTCAACGACCTTTCGGGCCAGTTCAGGATCGACGGGATTGGTCAGAATGCCGCCCTTCTTGATACTGGATCCGATAATGCCGCCGTCGGCGACTGTAAACTGTTCTTTGATATT
>JAQXFO010000049.1 GCA_029005135.1 Lachnospiraceae bacterium | reverse complement strand
CAGTTCAAAAGAAATGCTTCTGAAGGCTCGCCGGGAAGGCTATGCCGTCGGTTCCTTTAACATTTTCAATATGGAAAGTGTGAAGGCCATCATTGCGGCGGCGGAAGCCGAACAGGCCCCTGTCATGCTCCAGGTCTGGAGTGGTTTCGCCGAGGAACCGGGCCTTGACACGCTGGGGGCGATAGCGGTTTCGGAAGCCTGGAAGGCTTCGGTGCCGGTTGCGGTCCATCTCGATCACGGCGCAAGTCTGTCGCAGATCGGCCAGGCGATCCGATACGGGTTTACCTCAGTTATGCTGGACGGCTCCTCGGAACCGTTGGAGGAAAATATCGCTGTAACAAAGCGTGTCGTTGATTTCTGCGCCGGCATCGGTGTGCCTGTTGAAGGCGAGATCGGTCATGTCGGCGGCGGTGAATACAATGGCGTTAAGGACGATATTGTTTATACGGATCCTGATGAAGCCGAACGCTTTTACCGTGAAACCGATGTGGATTTTGTTGCTGTTTCCATCGGGACCTTCCATGGCACCTATGATCATGTGCCTCAGCTCAATATCGAGCTTCTTAAAGAACTGGCCGCCCGCATTCCGGCACCGCTGGTTCTTCACGGCTCCTCCTACACACCGGAAGACCAGTTGGCTGAGGCCGTACGTTTCGGTATCAGCAAGGTCAATGTGGCCACCGAAGTCAGCAATGTGATGATTGAGGCGATGCTGGCTCATACCCGGGATCTCAAGGGCGTCTGTTATGCGAATCAGCTGACGGATGTGCCTTATGCCAGAGTAACAGATATTGTCCGTCATAAGATTCGGCTCTTCGGAGGCAGCGGCAAAGCCTTCTGACCGGAAAAGACAACAGGATAAGACGCGATTGTGCTCATATCAAACAAAGAGGTGACAACCATGAGAATAACCGATGTTATAGCAGAGTATGTCAAATGCCCCCTTCCCGGTGTCTATCATCCGACCTGGGGCGCAGGACTGGCGGAAGACACCGTCGGTATGACGGTCGTGCGCATCACGACTGACGAAGGCCTGGAAGGCATCTCGGCCGGCACAGCCAGCGGCTGGGAAAACGTTGTCGGTATCAATACCTTTATCCGGCATCAGCTGATCGGTCGGGATCCTCTGATGATTGAACAGCTTCGACCGATTATCAGCAATGCCAAGCTTCGTATGGGCTGGCCCTGGATGGTGGAAGCCGCTCTGTGGGATCTGGCCGGCAAGGCCTGCGGCCTGCCCGTCTATAAAATGTGGGGCGGCTACACATCAAAAATGCGTCTGTATGCCAGTACCGGTGAGATCAAGGATCGGGAAGCCCGCATGGCATACGTCCAGGCCTGCATCGATGCCGGTTTTCAGGCGGTGAAGCTGAGAATGCACAGCGAAGATCCGGAAGATGATCTGGAGGATATCCGTGCGATAAACGCCAGATTCGGCGACCGCATCCGTTTTATGGCAGACGCCAATCAGGCTGACCATCTGCCCGGTTCTGTCGATATCAACTGTGCCTGGGACACCTATACGGCCCTGCATGTGGCCAGAGAACTGGAAAAGCTGAATTTCCTATGGCTCGAAGAACCGGTGGCCCGCTTCAATTACGAAGGCCTGGAGATGATCGCACGGAAATGCGATATTCCGCTGGCAGGCGGAGAGAAAAACACCGGCCTGAATGAGTTTAAGGATCTGGCCATGCGCACAGGCTATCACATCCTTCAGGGTGATGCCACCTTCTGCGAAGGTATGTTTGAAATGCGCAAAGCGGCAGTCCTGGCGGAAGCCTTTAACAAGTTGTTCATCCCGCATACCTGGTCCACACCCTGCGGTTTGTTTGCCAATATGCAGATCGCCGCGTCACTGCCGAATTGTCCGTGGTTTGAACTGCCCTTTGAGCCGCCGGCATTCACATTGGACATGTACGACGGTATTTTCAAAGAAGGACTTCACATTGAAGACGGTTATATTTACCTGCCGGAGAGACCGGGTCTGGGCTTTGAGTTCCGGGACGGCTTCCTGGAGGAACATAAAGTGCCATTTACCAAAGCCGGCATCGGCTTGACAGACTGACATCAGGAAAGTGAGGTAATACCATGAAAAAATATCCTCTGATCATCGGCGGACAGGAGGTCCTTACCGAAGAAACACACTATGTCTATGATAAATACACCGGGGAAGTGTTCGCCGAAATCAGTGCGGCCGGGCGGGAAGAGGTTGACAGGGCCGTTGACAGGGCCGTCGAAGCTTTCGAGACAAATCCGCTGGATGCCGCCAGCCGCTACACGATCCTGATGAAAGCTGCCGATTTGATGGAAGAAAGAGCGGATGAGATCGCGGCCATTATGACGGCAGAGGCCGGCAAACCGACACAGGATGCGCGCAATGAGATCCTCTGGTCAACCGACCTTGTCCGCGAATCAGCCGAACTGGCACGTCAGCTTCACGGCGAATGCTTCGGTTTCTGGGGAGATGCCTGGATGGATACCCGGACCTGCTATACCCGCCGGGAACCGGTTGGTCCGGTGGCGGCCATCGCCCCTTTCAACTATCCACTGAATCTGGTTATTCATAAAGTGGCCCCGGCCATCGCGGCTGGTAATCCGGTGATCTTGAAACCGGCAGAGGTCACATCGGTGACAGGCCTGGCCGTTTGCCGCATTTTCATGGATGCCGGCCTTCCGGATGGTTATATCAGCTGCCTGACCGGCAGCGGCTCCGTCATCGGACCGCTTCTGACCGAAAATCAGAAAATCGCCTTCTACAGCTTCACCGGCAGCGTATCCGTCGGCAAGAGCATTAAAGCCGCCATAGGACTTCGCCGCTGTGCCATGGAGCTGGGTTCCAACTCGGCCACGATCGTCTGCCGGGACTATGATCCGGCCGCCGCTGCGGCCGCCTGTGCTGACGCCGCCTTCACAAATGCCGGACAGGTCTGTATCCATCTTCAGAGACTGTATGTCGACCGCGCTGTTTACGATGAGTTCCTTGAAAAACTCATCAGGGAAGCCGAGGCCATCACCGTCGGTGATCCTCGCGATCCGGGCACCCGCATCGGTCCGATGATTGCGGAAAAGGAAGCCGCCAGAGTTGAAAACTGGGTCCGCGAAGCCGTTGAACAGGGGGCTGTTATTCAGTGCGGCGGAAAACGCAGCGGTGCCCTATTCCGTCCGACAGTTCTGACAGGCACAACACCGGACATGAAAGTTATGAAAGACGAAGTTTTTGGTCCCCTGGTGTGTGTTGTCCCCTTCGATACGATTGACGAAGCCTTCACCATGGTCAACGATTCCCGTTACGGTTTAAACAGCGGTATCCTGACCAATGATATCGCAACAGGCATGGAAGCCTCCCGCCGCCTCAAGACCGGCAGCGTCATCATCGGCGGCACCTGCGGCTTCCGTATTGGCAACATGCCCTATGGCGGTGTCAAGGAAAGCGGCTTTGGTAAAGAAGGCCCGCGCTATGCCATCGAGGAAATGACAGATCTGAAGGCGGTTGTTATTCTGAATTAGTTCGGGATAAGAGCCCGTCGGATGTCTCGTGTTAAGAAAAAAATACTGATAGGCCTATGATTGAAGAGAAGTCAGCCGTCGCCTGGACGCCCGTCTTCGTCCCCCTCAGCCCTGACCTGCGGCAGGTCTTCGGGCTCCTCGGGACAAGGGCGTCCGCGCGATTGGCTGACTTTTCTACAATTTGCCGTGTCTATACCCGCACATCGCAACATGAGGGCACAGAATCGCAAAATGCCGATTTATGCCCTGCGCAGGATTTTATCCATACTCTTGCCCCGGGCCAGTTCATCCACCAGCTTGTCAAGCCGGCGGATCTTCTGCATCAGGGATCCTCGATAGTCTCCACGTGAATCCCGCATACGACGCCCTTGATACGTGTACAGTCCGGATTCATGCGGGGCGCATCAGCAAAGAATTCCCGGTAACTCACGCCGTTTGAAAGCTTCACTTCCAGCTGCTCGCGGCTGTAACCGGTCATTCAGAAAATGATTTCATCCACGTCATTTCGAGTGCGGCCTTTGCGCTCGGCTTTAGCGACCAACAGCGGGTAAACCTTTGCCACACTCAGGGCAAACACTTTTTCATTTTCCATCGTATAGACCTCATCTACGCTTTTAATAATCGATCCAGCAGCGCTTGCCTGTTGTTTATGAACATTTCTGTAACCTGATAACTTTCAGTTTCTTCATATTCGCATAAACGGATACTTCCGTTATCAAAACAGAAGATATCGGCATTCGGAATACCTAACAGAATAGGAGAATGTGTCACTATAAAAAACTGAGCGCCTTCCCTGGCACACCGGTATATTTCAATTAACAGGGTAAGCTGTCTCTGAGGCGATAATGCTGCTTCCGGTTCATCAAAAAAGTATAAGCCGTTTGCCCGCAAATTATTCTGTGCTAATGCCAGAAAGCTTTCTCCGTGTGACTTTTTATGATAATCAGCCGAAGGATGTGCTATATCGGCATAGGCCTCTTCCTGCGTGGCAACATTATAGAAACTTTCAGCTCTGAGAAAATACCCCCATTTTTCCTTTCGGTATCCTTTGGAAATTCTTATGGCATCACACAATTCTGAGTGGGTATCATGTGTGGAAAAGACATAATTCTTTGTACCACCCTCCGGATTAAATCCATGAGCGACAGCCAGTGCCTCCAGTAAAGTTGATTTGCCGGTGCCGTTTTCTCCAACAAAAAAAGTGACTGACTTATTAAAATCCAGTCTTTCGATCCCGTTGAGGGCTTCTATTTTCTTCAAGTAACTGTTGTCATCAATTTTGTTCCAATCAAACAGGACTCCCTGTATAAATTGATTATTCATCGAGTCACCTTCTTTCCGAAAATATAACGTACTTATCTCCGCATTTGTTCGGGATAGGAGCCCGTCGGATGTCTCGTGTTAAGAAAATCTTTAATATCTATCACGGCAAAGGGTGCGTCAGCTTTCAAAACCTATCTGCACCGGTTTCTTTCCGTTTGGCAGCCTAAACCTTGATGGCATGATAACCAATTGCTCCAGGCCGTTACAACCTGCAATAATAGCCTGTAACTGCATAACAGAATCCGGTTTCATGTGATTTTCATAATCAGCTAATGGCTTCTCTTCCCACGGATTTTTCATTTTCTCATCGCGTCATATCCGGTTTTTCCGGTTCTGAAATCTGGAAGTTGTTTTACTCATGTCGTTTCCAATGGCCATCGGCATCTTTGTAAAGGACTTCTTCATAGCAATTTGCGCTTCGGAATATTCCGATTATTGCGGTATCTTTCTCTATCGGCAACGTGAATCTTCTCTTTGCGCCGAGACTGCCATTAAACCCACCAAACGCAGCGTAGCAGTCAAGGTAAAGCTTTCCGCCTTCCTGCTGATGGACGGTCACATCCCTGATATAGCCGGCAGACGCTGCGACTCCGATGTCCAGCGTGATTGTGCTGCCATCTTCTGAAACAGCATAATCATCGATGTATACTGATCCGTTTTTCAAAAAACCGGTTCCGAAAAAATAAATCAGAAAAATAGCCATGGCAGCAATAGCGACAGTCACAAGTTTCTTTTTCATACGCTCCTCCACAAATCTGGATTATCAGCGGCATACCGGATATCATCGTCAGAATAATTCCGCCATTCCTCATGAGTTCGCCGTAAAAACTATCTTTGTTTATCGTTATCATAACAAGGCGGATGCCTTCGCTCAACAGGCACTTCTACTCTGCCGGGCCACCTGACGTTCCGCGGCTCATCGGCGGTGGGTCTTATGAATCCCATAGTGCCCTGAACAGAAATACGCGGTATGGCCATGCGGTAGACGGTAGGAGCGATGCCTTGCTTCGCGAGTTTCCGCGCAGGCGTCTCTTCCGGCCTTCCTGCCGCCTTGCGGCTCGTCGACGGTGGCCTTCGGAATACCATAGTGCCCTGAACAAGAATACGCGGCAGGAACATGCGGCTGACAATAGGAGCGCCGCTTTGCTTCGCGCCTTCCGCGCAGGCGCCTCTTCCGGGCCTCCTGCCGCCTTGCGGCTCATCGGCGGCGGGCTTCGGAATACCATAGTGCCCTGAACAAGAATACGCGGCAGGAACATGCGGTTGACAATAGGAGCGCCGCCTTGTTTCGCGCCTTCCTCGCCGGCGCCTCTACCGGGCTTCCTGCCGCCTTGCGGCTCGTCGACGGAGGCTTTTTGAATACCATAGTGCCCTGAACAAGAATACGCGGTATGGACATGCGGTTGACAATAGGAGCGCCGCCTTGCTTCGCGAGTTTCCGCGCAGGCGTCGTCACAAACGCTTCTATCGTGACGTAAGCCTGCGCGAATGAAACCGACGCGAAGCAAGAGCAGAGCGACGTGTCAACCGCAGTCCATAACCGCGTATTAGTTATTCCTATACACTATGTGCTTCCCATCCCCCCGCCGGAGCCGCGAGGCGGCACGACCGAAACCTACATCAGCGACTGGAGCTTCTTCTCCAGAACCCTCACCTTAATATGCTGCGACTGCGGCAGGACTTCGCCATCCGTCTGTACCCACATGGGAACGGAGACGCGGGCTTCGAGGGACGAGGTTTTGATCGGTGTGATGTAGGCGAGCTTTTCATGCTGACCGACCATGGCGAAGGGAAGTGCCTGATAGAAATAGCTGCGGTGCTTCGGCGCGGCGACGCACAGATCGAGAAGGCCGTCCGTGGCATCGGCCTCCGGGGCAAAATGGACACCGCCGCCTTCGTACTGGTGATTCATGATGGCCATCAGCAGCAGGTTCTCGTATTCAAAGGTGCCGCTGTCAGTGGTGAGCGTCAGGTGGCCGGTGGTCTGCGTGCCGATGACCTTGAAGGCATCGGCCACATAGATCAGTTTGCCCACACCGAGGCGGTTGAAGGTGGCTTTGTGAGGAGAACGGTTGACGGCTTCACAAACGCCGGCATCAAAGCCGATACCGCTGCTTACCGCGAAACGGCGTGTGACACCGGTATCAACACAGGTGATCTCGCCCACGTCAAAACGGCGGCGGATGCGTCCTTCCAGAATCCGGCGGATCAGCGTTTCCCTGTCAGAGGGGAGATCCATGTCCCGCAGCATGTCATTGCCGGAGCCTCCCGGCAGATGGGCATAGGCGATGCGTGACAGATCCCGGAAACTGTTGACGGCATCATTGACGGAGCCGTCACCGCCGACGGTGATGATGGCGAGAAGACCCGGATCGCCGGAGGCGGCGTGTTCATTTTCCAGACGTTCACAGACACCACCGATACCGGTTTCGCGGTTTGAGTAGTGAACATCATAATCGGCACGGGCATTTTTGAAGTATTCCTCATAGCGGGACCAGAGCTTCAGAGTTTTTCCTGAAGCGCCGGCCGGATTGACGATGACGTGATATTTCATACGGCCTCCGGGATGCTGTTTTTTCTTTTTTATCATACACCTTTTGCAGCCGGAGAGGGGAAGAAAACCGTCGTTTTGTTAAGCTGTCTTGACATCAACTGTATTATGTGACATAGTACAGATAGTACGTAAGAAGGAGATCAGCGGATGATTACCATTGATTATCAAAACCGTCGGCCCATCTATGAACAGATCGTCGACAATATTCAGATGCTGATAGTGAAAGGCATTTTTGAGGAGGGGACGCAGCTGCCTTCCGTGCGGTCCTTGGCGGCGGAGTTGTCGATTAACCCGAATACGATTCAGAAAGCGTATGCCATTCTTGAAAAGGATGGCTATCTTTATTCTGTTCGCGGCAAGGGGATGTTCGTTTCTGCCAGTGCGCCTCTGACTGAGAGCAAACGCCGGGATTTCTGTGAGAAGATGACGGTTCTGCTTGATGAGGGCCGGGGTCTCGGCGTCCCGCGTGAAGTTATCGAAGATTTAGTGGCAAGAGCCTATGAGGAGGAATCCGATGATTGAAATACGCCAGGTTTCCAAGCGTTTTGGAGATATTACGGCTTTGAATGAGATGAGTGCCGTTATCGCAAACGGTCAGATCTTTGGCCTGGTCGGCACAAACGGCTCGGGCAAGAGCACACTTTTGAGATTGATCGCCGGTGTTTACAAGGCGGACAGCGGCACGATCGGTGTTGACGGGGAATCGGTTTATGAGAATCCGGCCGTCAAGGCGCAGCTGTGCCTGCTGCCGGAGGCGGAGGCTTTTCAGCTCAATGATACGCCGGAGCTGGCCTGTGATAAGTTCTGCGTGTATTATCCCGATTTTGACAGGGCGCGCTATTTTGACATGCTGAAGTCCTTCGATCTTGATCCGAAACGCAAGCTGCGGACATTTTCCAAGGGTATGAAGAAGCAGGTCATGCTGCTGCTGGGCATCATGAGCCGCACCCGCTATCTGCTCTGTGACGAAACCTTTGACGGACTGGATCCGGTGGCACGCCAGGCTTTCAAGAGCCTCTTCGCCACCGAGATGCTGGACCGTGATTTTACGCCGGTGATCGCGTCGCACAACATGCGTGAGCTGGAGGATATCTGTGATCATGTGGGTCTTCTGCACAAGGGCCGGATTCTCCTGTCGGAGAATCTGGAGGAGCTGAAGCAGAACCTGCAGAAGGTTCAGTGTGTGCTGGCGGACAAGGGCCGTGAGACCGATCTCCTCCGGGAGAAGACGGTGGTGCGTTCCGAACAGCGCGGCCGCCTGCTGTCCCTGGTGATGACAGGCACCCACGATGACGTGATGCGCGTCGTGGCCCAGTATGAGCCGGTGTATGCCGAAGGGCTGCCGCTGACGCAGGAAGAGATCTTTATCAATGAAACGGAGGTAGCCGGCTATGACATCAAAAATCTCTTTTTATAAACTGGTACGGCAGAGCATGAAGGAGAGGAGCTGGCTGACGGTGCTGGTCAGCGTCGTGGGCTTCCTCGCCATCCCCTGCTACCTGCTTCTGGAAATGCAGCGCCAGCCTTCCTATGTTTCCTATCTGGTGAGCAATCCTCTGTATGAGACGGAACTGAAAGCGGCTTACGTCCGCTGTGCCCTGCGGCACCTGAACGGCGGCAATGGCCTGGTCACGGCGATGGCCCTGGTGGCGGCAGTACTGGCGGCCTTTTCGGGCTTCCGTTATCTGCATGAGAAGGAGAAGAATGACCTCGTACAGAGCGCGGCGGTGCTCCGGCATGAGATGTTTGCGGCGGTGACGCTGGCCGGTTTCCTGATGACGGTGGGGCCCTATGTGATCATTACGCTGATGACGACACTGCTGATCCCGACCTTCTTCGGGATTCTTTCGGCGACAATACTGACGACATCCCTGCTGGCCATGCTGTTTTACATCATTCAGTTTACGGCCTTTTACCTGTGTGCGGTACTGGCGGTGATTCTGACGGGCCGCCTGCTGACCGGCGCCCTGACCTTCCTGATGCTGATGCTGTATCCGGCCGGTATGGTAGGGCTTGTCATCACCATGATGGCTCAGCATTTTGCCACGTATTATACCAGCATCTTCGAAAGATGCCGGATCACGGAATACATCCTGCCCTTCCTGATCAAGGGTATCAGGAGTGACGGCAGTTTGAATATTGCCGGTTATCTGGTGCTTCTCGGGCTGGCAGTGCTTTTCTTTTTCCTGTGCCGCTTCTTTTACGGCCGACGCCCCGCGGAGGCGGCCGGCAATGCGCTGACCTATCCCCGTTCTCTTGTGGTGATCAAGTGTCTGGTGACGATCCCGATGACCGTGGGCCTGTCGGAGATCGCATCCGATCTCTTCGGCTCTTTCAATACCGGCTGGTATATCTTCTCGCTGGCTGCGGCGGCATTGCTTGTCGGCAGTATCATCGAATTTCTGGAGAATCATGACATCCACCAATGCGTCCGACACTGGAAGTCGACGGCGCTGTCATTTCTTCTTGCTTCCGTTTTCTTTGCCATTTTCGCCGTCGATCCCTTCGGCTATGACCGGTACCTGCCGGAGACAGACGACATTGAAGCCATTGGTATTTCTCAGGAGAATTATTATCAGGTCTTTGGCGATTATTACGATCTGAACGGCGATAAGCAAAAATACGGCGAGATGCTTATTGAGAACAGTACAGAGAATTTCATGCCCCTCTATGAACTGGCAAAGGCGGGTATCGAACGGGCTCAGCTTGAGGATCCCTACGACGATTATGTTTATGATGAGGCAGCTGAAGAGTACGATGCCGAGACGGATGCTTTCCGGGAACTGAGGTCCGAACGCCAGAGATTCAGCCGCGAGACTTTCGTCTTTGTCCTGAAGAACGGAAAAACCGTGTACCGGTCTTACCCGCTGGAACAGAGCGCGGTGACGGAGGCCTTCTGCCGTCTGACCGAGGATCCGGCCTACCGGGAGGCAACGTATCCCTATGATTTCCATGACGTTGACACCTTTGATGCGATCAGCCTGTCTGAGTCGGCCAATCATGAGACAGAGGGCCCGGTTATCGCTCTGAGCGAGGAGGAGCGAGTCGAATTCCTGGCGGCGCTTAAGGAAGACATGATAAAGGTGCCGCTGTCGGAACTCCTCCACGAGGAACTGACGGCAGTCGTTACGTTCTATACGCAGACGGAGAATGGGTATTTTGAGGCGGTCACGGAGGATGACAATGCCTGCCGCCATATGCGGGATCTGGCCATTTATCCGCAGTATAAGCTGTCTCTGGCCTTCCTGGAGCGAAAGGGCTTCATTAAAAGCATTCCTGAAAATAACTATACTGTCGAAAGACTTGAGATCAGCATCGGTGCCGCGGTATGGCGCGTTACGGATGCCGAGGGGATCCGGGCGATCCGGGAAATCGTGCGGCCGTCAAAATGGAATGAAGACGACTATGCCGCCTTCTACATCAATGAATACGGCGGTTTCTATTCCAGAGGCTATAGCGGCTACACCGCTGATCCTGAGAAGCTGAAGGAACTGATTATGACCTACGGCACCTATGTGAGTGACGGCGAAGCTATGTTATATCAATAAAAAGGAAGCCAAGATGAAAAAAGCGATGACGAAAAAACAGAAAATAGTCCTGGGTGTTCTGGCGGCGGTGATCCTTATCGTTCTTATTATTCTGGCCAAAAGCTTCGGGCTTTTCGGCGGCCCGGAGGAGACGGAGGAAACGGCCTATGTGACGCCGGTCTCCGTGATCACCGGAGTCAGCGGCAAGGTGAACCGCTTCAGCGGTATTGTGGAGTCGCAGGAGACCTGGAAGGTGGATAAGAATCCGGAGTACGTGGTCAGCGAGATCTATGTCGCCGCGGGCGATGAGGTCAAGGCCGGCGATCCGCTCTTTACCTATGATCAGGAATCCTTTGAGAGCAGTCTCGGCCAGGCACAGATCGACATGGAACGTCTTCAGGCCGAGAAGGAAGCACTGCTGAGCACCATAGCTCAGCTGCAGAAGGAGAAGAGCCAGGCGCCTTCTTCCGAGCAGGCCAATTATACGATCCAGATCCAGCAGCAGGAGCTGGAGAGCAAGCAGAAGGATCTGGAGATCAAGAGCAAGCAGCTGGAGATCGACAAACTCAATGATAATATCGCCAATGCCACCGTCACCAGCGGTATCGACGGTGTGGTCCAGTCTGTCAATACCGGCGAAGGTGTCAGCTACGGTTATGAAGACACCTCGTTTATCAAGATCATGAAGACGGGAAACCTTCGCATCAAGGGCTCCGTCAATGAGCAGAATATCGGCCAGCTGTACGAGGGTATGGCGGTGACGGTCTGCAGCCGCGTGGACGAGACCGTCTGGAACGGAACGATCACCACCATCGACCGCGAGAATCAGAATACCGACAATAACAATTATTATTACGGAGACAGTGCCAACCGCGGCACGACGTATCCCTTCTATGTGGAACTGGAAGACAGCAGCGGCCTGATGCTGGGCCAGCATGTGTATGTGAAGGAGCAGGGCAGCGAGGAGACCGACGGCATCTGGCTCGACATGGGCTTTGTCGATGAAACCGATCCGGAGAAGCCCTTTGTCTGGGCTGATAACGGCAGCGGCAGGCTCGAAAAGCGGAGCGTCGTCATCGGTGAACGGGATGATGAGATGTGCCGCCTGCTGATCACGGAAGGCCTGGCATATACGGATGCCATCGCCTATCCGGATGAGACGCTGAAGGCCGGCAAGACCTGCCTCAACACCGCCGCCATGTCGGAAGAGGACATGACGGGCGGGGCCGGAGAAGACATGATGATGGACAGCGGCATGGCCGTGGAAGGGTAGAAAGCATGGCGGATAAGATACTTGAGCTGACGGATGTCAACAAGACCTATATCCAGGGAACCCTGGAGGTGCCGGTGCTTCACGATGTCTGCTTCAGCATGAATGAAGGCGAGTATGTGGCGGTCATGGGCCCCTCCGGCTCCGGCAAGTCGACGCTGATGAATATCATCGGCTGCCTCGATCAGGCGACTTCCGGACGGGTGCTGCTGGACGGCATCGATATCAGCCGCGCCGGGGACAATGACCTGGCGGACATTCGTCTGAAAAAGATCGGATTCATTTTCCAGAATTTTCAGCTTCTGTCCTATGCCACCGCACTGGATAATGTGGCCCTGCCTCTTGTTTATGCCAATGTCCCGGCAAAGGAGAGGCGCGACAGAGCCGCGGAGATGCTGAAGAAGGTGGGCCTTGAGGACCGTATGAGCTTCCTGCCGAATCAGCTGTCCGGCGGCCAGAAGCAGAGAGTGGCGATCGCCCGGGCGATGATCAACAAGCCGCGCATTTTACTGGCAGATGAACCGACCGGCGCCCTGGATTCCGCTTCCGGCCAGCAGGTCATATCCCTGTTCCGGGCTCTGAATGACGAGGGTATGAGCATTCTCATGATCACCCATGACCCGAACGTGGCCGCCAACGCGCACCGCAAGGTGGAGATCAGCGACGGCCGTCTCTATGACGGTCAGAGCCGCGTTCCGGCGAAGGAGACGGAGGTGAAGGCATGAAATCAGGTAAAAAGATCATAGCCATTGTCCTGGCTGTTGTGATAGGCTTGGGCAGCATCGGCGGGATCGCCTATGCGGTCAGGGCCACGACCGGCAGCAAGGTGATGGTCCTGCCGGTATCATCCGTCAATTACGGGTACTGGTGGTACAATGCCTCCAATCTGGAGGGGATGGTGACCGCCGATGCGAACCAGAATGTGTATCTGTCATCGACGGAGACCGTCAGTGAGATCAAGGTGACAGAGGGTCAGGCCGTTCACGCCGGTGATGTGCTGATGACCTACGATACCACAAAGACGGGCATCAACCTGGATCAGCAGAAGCTGTCCCGGGAGCAGATCGCGCTGCGCATTGAGATCTGTGAACGCAACATCGCTACCCTGAAGCGTATTTCCCCGATGCCTGAGGGCGGCGGAGGCTTTGAACCGGAACCGCTGCCTGAACCCGAGCCGGAGCCGGAGGTGCCCGAGATCAAGGCGGTGCTCCATGAGGTTCTTGACGATAAAGCGGAGCCCTACGATGCCCTCGGTGACGAAGAGAGCTGGGGCAGTGAACTGAATCCCTGCCGTTATCTTTGCAAGGACGGTACCGTCATCAAGGCCTCCTTCCTGGAGAGCCTCAAGGCCAAAGCCGGCAAGGAGAATCTGTATTATGTCCTGGAGATTCGGCGGGACGATAAGCCGACGGGGGCGCTGATCCGATCCTGGATGCAGAATATTCAGGATGTGGGGGAGGTGGATCCGACCTGGGAGGGAGAGATCTTTCTGAAGGGCGAAGCCGTCGTGACACCGGAGCCGGAACCCACACCGACACCGGAGCCCGAGCCGACGCCGAATCCGGATTCCGAACCGGAGTCTTCCGAGCCTCTGACACTGCCGACTTTTGGCGGGGATACGGTGCCCCGGGTGACGACATCGACGGCTGTAACGAAGGTCCGGGCAATTCTGACGGCTTTTGACGACGGTGCCGGCAGCGCCGGCCTTTTCCAGTCCATTGGCCTTATTCCGTCGGATGCGATGTACACCGCCTCCGAGCTGAATTTGGCTATTAAGGATGAGGAAAGAACGCTGAAGAGCCTTCAGCTGGATCTCAGAGAAGCCGATCTGCGCATCAAATCCGCGGAAAAAGCCTTCGGTGAGGGCGTCGTCAAAGCCAAGATCAACGGCACGGTGACCGTGGTCGGCGATCCCGACAATCCGCCGACGGACGGATCCGCCTTCCTGACGGTGGCCGGTGTTGACGGTCTCTACATCCGAAGCGCCCTGAACGAGTCGGCCTATCGCCATGTTAAAGAAGGGGATACGGTCAGCCTTTCCTCCTGGCGTACCGGCGAGAGCTTTGAGGGCACGATCCGCAGTATCGATGATTTCCCGGATACCAGCGGTATGTTCGGTTACGGCGGCAATAATGAGAGCTACTATCCGATGACGATCACGGTGGCTGATAAAAATGCCTTTGAAAACTACGAATGGGTCCAGGTATCCCTGAATCAGACATCGCCGGATGCCTCCATGGAAGAGGGAACCACCGTTACCCTGCCGAAGGCCTTTGTCCGTGAAGAGGAGGGCCGCGCCTATGTGTTCCTGCGCGGTGACCATGACAAGCTGGTGAAGCAGGAAGTGGTTCTCGGGACGCTGCGGGATGACTCCTACACGATCCTTGAGGGCGTGTCGGATTCGGATTACATCGCGTTCCCCTATGGCAAAGCCGTGAAGGAGGGCGCCGCCACCCGTGAAGGCACGATGGAAGAACTTTATGAAAGCTGAGGAATAAGACGATGACTGAAAATTTACGCTCTGCGCTGCAGGGTATCCTGGCACACAAAATGCGGTCATTTCTGACGATGCTCGGCGTGATTATCGGCATTGCTTCCATTATCGCGATCGTGTCGACCATCAAGGGCACGAACGAGCAGATCATGAAAAACCTGATCGGTGCCGGCAACAATAATGTGACGATCGAATTGAAACAGGGTGAGGATGTCTACTACATGGATGCCGGCGCGCCGGCCGGTGTGCAGACTGTGTCGGAGGATCAGAAGGAAGAGATCCGCGGGCTCCCCGAGGCGGTGGATGCCTCCTTCTATGTGGCCCGCCGCTACGCTGACGGCATCGCGGCCGGCGAGATTCAGCTCAGCGGCGGCGGTATCCTCGGTATCGACAGCCATTATCTGTCCACCGGCGGCTTCCTGGTGACGGAGGGACGTCCCTTTACCGAAGCCGATTATAAGAATTTCAACAAGGTCATGCTGCTGGATGACACGGCGGCCGGCACTCTGTTCCCGAACGGAGGCGCTGTCGGCAGCGTGGTTACGGTCCGCGGTGAGCCCTTCCTGGTGGTGGGTCTCATCAAAAAGGCCGATTCCTTCCAGCCGGTCATCAATTCTTTTCAGGATTATATGACCTACTATCAGGAATCCTACGGCACCGTTTATGTGCCCGATGCCTGCTGGCCGATCGTTTTCCAGTATGACGAGCCGGAAAACTGTGTTGTCCGGGCAGAGAAGACCGAGGACATGAGCAGTCTCGGCCGCAAGGCGCAGGAGATCATGAACCGGTCCGTCCTGACGACGGATGGCAGCCTGGCCTACAAGGCGGAGGATCTTCTCGAAAAAGCCCGCAACAAGCAGGAGCTGGCTTCCAGCACGAACCGTCTGCTGATCTGGGTGGCCTCCATTGCCCTTCTGGTCGGCGGTATCGGTGTTATGAACATCATGCTGGTCTCCGTCACCGAACGGACCAGCGAGATTGGTCTCAAGAAGGCCCTCGGTGCTCGTAAGAAACGCATTTTACTGCAGTTCCTGACCGAGTCGGCGATGCTGACCCTTATGGGAGGTATTCTCGGCATTGTTGTCGGCATCGTTATGGCGGAGGTGATATCCAAGATGTCCCAGACACCGGTGGCCCTGTCGATTCCGGCGATGCTCGGTGCCGTGGTCTTCTCCATGGTGATCGGTATCGTCTTCGGCCTTCTGCCCTCGGTGAAAGCCTCCAATCTGAATCCCATCGACGCGCTGAGGCGCGAATAACAGGATCTCAGATCCCCCAGCCCCGAAAAGGCCGTGTCAGTCCTTCGTGATTGACACGGCTTTTTCTGTTGATTAGAATGAGGGCATGAAAAAATTTGACAGATATACCCTGGTCGGCCTGGGCGGCATCATCGGGTCGGCCGTTCTTTTTGGCCTGATGCCGTTATTTACAAAAATGGCCTATGCCCACGGCTGGAATATGTGGACGGTTTCGTGGGGACGTTTTGCTTTCGGCGCTGTGATGGCTCTGGCGGCACTCCTTGTCAGAGACCGGTCTTTCCCGGTGCCGGACAGAGGACAGTTCCGGGCACTGCTGCCCACGGCGGCGGTTTACGCCACGGTGCCGATACTTCTCTACGGCTCCTACAATTACATCGCCTCGGGGCTGGCGACGACGCTCAACTGCACTTATCCTGTGTTTGTGATCCTTCTGGGGGCGCTGTTCTGCGGGAAAAAGGCCACGCCGCGGCAGCTTCTCTGCCTGCTGCTGTGCCTGGCCGGGACGGCACTTCTCTATACCCCGGGCGGTACATCGGGGCTTGCCGGGATCGTGATGGGCGTTCTCTCTGCGGTGGGTTATGCCGGCTATGTCGTCCTGTCGGACAATACCGGTATCCGGGACATGGATCCCCTCTGTGTGGCTTTTTACCTTATGCTGGCGGCCTCCGTTATCATCGGCGCCGCGGGGCTTATCGCCGGACAGATGACCTTCCGGGGCACGGATGCTTTCGGCTTTTTCATGACCGTGATGCTGGCGCTGACCTCGGGTGTCCTGGCGCTGACCCTTTATCAGATCGGTATTCAGCATGTTGGCGGGATACTGACTTCGCTGCTGAGCACCTTTGAACCGGTGACAGGGGTGATTGTCGGCATTCTGGTGTTTGAGGAAATGCTGACCGGCCGCATTCTGACCGGTGTTATCCTGATTATTATATCTACGGTGCTGCTGGTGCTGGCTGGGGGGAAACCATCATGATCGTTCCTGTCTATTACGAAAAATTTCATTGTCTGGCCGATCACTGCCGCCGCAGCTGCTGTATCGGCTGGGAACTTGATCTGGATGATGAGACCTGGGAGCGGTACCGCCGTCTGCCGGGGGAGTTCGGCGACCGGCTGCGTGCCGCCGAAGAAGATATCGAGGAGGACGGCGAGATCTTTCACACCTTTCCTCTGGTGAACGGCCGCTGCCCGATGCTCAACGAGCGCGGCCTCTGCGATATCTGTCTCCATGAGGGCGAAGCGGCTCTGAGCGTGGTCTGCACCGAGTACCCGCGGTATTCGGTTTTTTTCAACGGACATCTGGAGCGAACCCTGTCTCTGTCCTGCGAAGAGGTCGTGCGGCTTCATTTTGAAAATGCGGATGCGGCGGCCTTTATCGAGCTCCCCGATGAAAAAGGGGCGGCGGCTTACAGGACGGCGCCGGGTGAAGAGACAGCGGATAACGGTCTTGGCGAGGCGTTGACGGCGCAGGTGAGAGACCGCGTGATCGCTCATCTTACCGACCGGGACAGGCCCTTTGCCCGGCGGCTGACGGAGGCAGTTCTCTATACGGCTGCTGTGCAGAAGCGGCTGAATGAGGGCGGGGAACCGGCCCTTGCTGCGATGGTGCCGGTGCTGCCAGTGCCGGCGGCCGGGGAGACCTGCCGGATATCTGACGGCCGGGTCTTTGACAGCCGGGAGGCTGACGATAATGAGGACGACGTCATTGCCGGAGGGCTTGAAGAACGCCTGATGATCCTCGATGAGACGGAGGCGTTGGATGAAGACTGGGAAAACTATCTGACCCTGATGCAGAGCGGAACGGACGCGGCGGGCCTTCGGTATCTTCGGTCGGCCTATCGTGACGGACAGACGGGACTTGGCGGGGAGGATCTTGAAAAGCTGGCGGTATACCTGGTCTATCGGTATTTTCCGCGGGCTTCTGCTGACGGAAACCTCTACACCAAGATGACCTTTGCCGTCTTTTTCCTGGAGGTCCTCGGGGACATGGCCGCGGCTTTCCGGGCGAAGGAGGGCCGGCTGCCCGACAGAGCCGATTCCCTGGAAATGGTTCGCGTCCTGTCCCGCCAGATCGAGCATTCCGAAGATAATATCGCGGTCATTCTTGAGGAACTGCTCTTTGACGAAAGCGACGGGCCGGGGGATATTCTGGTACGCTGGAATATCTGAAGATGCTGAACATCTGCCTTCATCAGAACTTTAGCATAACTGTCTGAAACACCTGCCTTTTGGCGGGTGTTTTTTTCGGATAATGACAAGTCGATCAGGGTCTGTAACAGTGGTTTGCCTCTGCCGGAAAAATGAGGCAAGATCGTAGGATTGAACAATCCGTTGGCTCACGGTTATGATGAAAACGGCTCATTTCTCTATCCCATCTGT
>JAQXFO010000048.1 GCA_029005135.1 Lachnospiraceae bacterium | reverse complement strand
GCCTTTCGTTTCTTTGAAAGACTTTCTGCATTTCCGTTTGAAGTGTGTTTCGTTTTCCGAAACTTGATTTACAGGAATTTCAGAGTCAGTATGTGTTTCACTGTTCAGTTATCAAGGTGCTGCCTTCGCTGTGTGCCGCCGGTTTTTCGCAGCAGACAGCTTATTTAATTTACCAAATGTTCTCTGCCTTGTCAAGGATTTTTTTCCTTTTTTATGGCCGGTTTTTCGGTCCCTGCCGCCGTGGGCGACAACGAAAGTTATATTAACATTGTCTTTTGTGGATTGCAAGCCTTTTTTTCATTTTTTTGACATTGTTTTGACGCCGGTTATTCACAATCGTCAGGCGCCGGTGATGCCGGAAAAAGGATTGACGGCATTGAGAGCCGTCAAAAAGGCACTCCCTGATATCTGTTCACCGAGACCGGCCGCCAGACCCGCGTCCGCTGCCGCCGTGATCAGCGCCATCACAAGCCAGGTCAGCACCAGCACCTTGGCCAGTCCGAAGATAAGCCCCAGAAAATGATTCACGCCGCCAAATCCTCGTTGGCAGGCGGCTTTGTTAATGATATGTCCGATGATACCCAGCACAAGAAGCGAGACAAGGACGGCAGCCAGCAGTGCTGTTATCCCCAGAAAAACTGGCGACAGTGCTTTGCCGACAGCTGTTGTAACGGTTTCCGACAGAAGGATATCCCGAAGGGGACCGCTGACACCGCTGCCGGCCATGGTACGGATCTCCTCCGGCACCGGCAGAATCGACAGCCAGAGACTGTCGGCGGCCTCACCGTCGGCGACAGCTTCCAGCCTGCCCTCGGCAAAATCCCGGCAGGCCTCCTCGGCCCAGGATGCCACCGCCGGCTGCTTCTGCAGAGAAGCCTTCAGGGATGGCGCCAGGCCGCGCACGGCGGCAATAAAGACGAAGAACAGCAGGATGGAAACAAGCGTACGGACAAACCCGCACCGATAGGAGCGATACAGGGAAATCGTCCAATATATCAGAATAAGAATAGTTAAAACAGTCATATTTCAAAAACCATACCGGCAGCGTCTCAGAACGTCAGCGTGATCGTCTCCGTTCTGTCGCTGCTCACCAGCAGATAAGTTCGCCAGCCGGTACGAATGACGGCGGAAAGATCGCCTTCCTCAAGACTGTCATCGAAACGGCAGGTGCCCTCCATACTGTAGACAGCCATGCGGGCTCTGTTGAACAGGATAACCTGATCGCCCGTCACGGCAATATCGTCATAGAGAAAATCAAGGGGGATCGAGGCGATCATCTTGCCGTTCAGGCTGTAGAGTCTCACCTCATAGCGGCTGTTCTCGTTGCCGCCTGCGAAGACAAAACCGACATGGCTCTCGTCATGGAACACACTGACGATGTCCTCGTCAAAGCGGACAGCGGCCGTTCTCTCCAGTGTCCCGGCCTTGTAGACGGCGAAACCGTTTTCCGTGACTGCCGTCAGTTTATTGCCTTCGCCGCGGAACAGCAGCGGTATCAGCGTATCCTCACTCTCCTCCGAAGCCGCCACATTGTCATTCTGACTCTTGCCGTCACGGCTGAAATCGTAGACCACCAGACGGGAACCGGCCCGGCTCCCAATCACCGTCATATAGGAGACCGTCAGATAGTAACCGTCTTCGGAAATGATAAAGTCGGCAGGATAGCCTGATGTCTCCGCATCGGCGGACAGGGCGGCGATCTCTTCGCCTCCGGCGGTATAATACTTGATCACCGCATTATCGCCTCCGGCCAGCAGCGCAGCCACATTGCCGGACTTCGATACGCAGGCCTTGACCAGGGGGCGGTCAGACTCAAAGGCCCCGATCATGCCCTTTTTGTTGAAAACCATGACCGATGTGCCGTTTTTATCGTAAATCACCACCGTACCGCCGCAGTGATCGGCGGACGGCTGTTCCATGGCATAAGTCACGTTCCAGAGCGCTTCAAGATCGCTGCCAAGGAGTGAGGCCCCGTCGCTGGAATAGCGCAGGATATTATCACCGATATCCCGATACTCCGAAACGTTGTCCGTCTTCTCTACCACCGAATCCGCCGCGACCCTGTAACCCGTCCAGCGAATGCTGCTCACGGACGTCGTCACAAGGAGAATGACCAGAACAATGACTATGACAAAAGAAGCCGCCCGGAAAATGCGTTTTTTCCTTCGACGGCTCATCTTCTGCCTGTGTGCCTCCAGATCATCGGGCATCTCCGGGGCGTGGTCCCGGCGCGCAGCTATACTCAGAAGGTCACTGATGCGGTTATGAAATTGTTCACGAAAAGAGTTTTTCTTTTCCATGGATTACAGATCGGTTCTCCCGTCAAGGGCCCGCAAAAGCGTGACTTCATCGATATTTTCAAGGTCACCGCCCACCGGCACGCCGCTGGCGATCCGCGTCACCCGGATTCCCGTCGGTTTGATGAGCTTGCTGATGTACATCGCCGTCGTCTCTCCCTCCAGCGAGGAATTGGTGGCGATGATCACTTCCGACACATCCCCGTGAAGACGCGTCATCAGTTCCTTCAGGCGGATATCATCGGGACCGACGCCGAGCATCGGGGATATGGCCCCGTGCAGGACATGGTAGACCCCTTTGTATTTGCCGGTTTTCTCATAGGCTGCCAGATCGCCGGGGGTCTCCACCACCATGATCTGGCTGTGATCACGCCGGCTGTCGGCACAGATCGGACACGCCTCGGCATCGGTCAGGGTACAGCAGGTGCGGCAATAGCGCACATGGTTCCGGGCGTCCGTCATGGCCTGGGCCAGACGGTCAACCTTCTCCTTCGGCTGGCTGATCAGGTAAAACGCGAGCCTCTGAGCCGTCTTGGCGCCGATGCCGGGCAAAAGGCTCAACTGCTCCACCAGTGTCCGGATATACCCGCTAAAATAATCCACCGCCGAGGCCTCCTGTCAGGGATCCGAGCTGCTGGGCCGATTCTTCATCGATCTTTTTCATGACTTCGTTGAAAGCCGCCGTGATCAGATCCTGGAGTGTCTCCACATCATCGGGATCGACCGCGTCCGGCGAGATCTCCAGTGCCGTGATCTCACGCTTGCCGCTCATTTTAACCGTGACGGCACCGCCGCCGGCGGAGGCCTCAAAGATCTTCTCTTCCAGAGCGCGCTGATTCTCCTGCATCTTCTGCTGCATCTTCTGAGCCTGTTTCATCAGGTTATTCATGTTTCCCGGCATTCCCATGCCGTTAAAACCGCCTCTTTTGGCCATATCAGTTCTCCTCTTCGATATCTATGGGCATATGGATCCGCCCCAGCTGTTCCTCCAGCGACAATGCCGCCAGGGGCACATGGTTTTCGCCGCTCTTTATGATCGTGACAGGAACCTCAATCCGGTAGCGGCGTCTGAGACAGGCCGTCAGGCCTTTCGCAAAATCCGAACGAATGACATCATCATAAGCCAGATCCTTATTGAATTCAATATAGAGCTCCGGTTTGCTGCTGCCGGGGGCGAATTTCAGGGCCGCCTGGGACCGGATCAGGCCGCATTCCCCGGGGAATTTCCGCTTCATTTCATCAAGAATCGAGGGCCATTCCCGCCGGATCTTCTGAAGGTCCTCCGGGGCAGGCGGAGTCGGGGGATCCGCGGTTTCCTCTTCCGTCCCATCCGCAGCCGCCGGAGAAGCGCCGGTATCGGCGGCAGCAGGGCCGGTCCCGGCCGCCGTTGCCACGACACCGTTCTTTTCCAGCCGTTCAAGCCTCTCCTCAAGCCGTCTCAGCCGATCCAGCACGGCATCCTGCCTGACCTCCATCTGAGGCTTCGCCAGGCGAATGACGGCCACCTCGGTCAGGACCCGCCGGTTGGAAGCCTGCCGCAGCTGGGATGTCAGCTCCGACAGGACCCGGATATACCGCATCAGCGTATTCTGGTCAACATAAGCCGTCGTCTCGCGCCATTCCGTCAGCTGCTCATCGGAGGCATCGACAGGTATCTCCTCCCCCGGCGCCGTCGAGGATACCATCAGGAGGTTCCGCAGGTACCAGATAAAATCCGAGACAAACTGGCCGATCTCCCGGCCGCTGTCCAGCATCGTATCGAGTATCCGCAGAGCCGCCGGCACATCTCCCTCTGTCAGATCAAGCAGAAGTTCCCGGTAAACGGCGGTATCCGCCGCTCCCAGAATCTCCAGGACCTTGTCATAGGTCAGCACATCGCCGGTCAGGAAGGCCAGGCACTGATCTAGCAGCGACAGGGCGTCGCGCATCGAGCCGTCGGCGGCTCTGGCAATGTAGGCCAGTGCCTTCTCCTCCGCCTCATGGCCCTCCTTTTCCGTCAGTTCCCGGAGCCGTCCCGCAATGGTCGGTGTGTCGATCCGATGAAAATCATAGCGCTGGCAGCGCGACAGGATCGTCAGGGGAATCTTGGCAAATTCCGTGGTGGCCAGGATAAAGATGACGTATTCCGGCGGCTCTTCAAGAGTCTTTAGAAGCGCGTTGAAGGCGCCGGTGGACAGCATATGAACCTCGTCGATGATATAGACCTTATAACGGCCTGTCGGCGGACGATACTGAACCTCCTCGATGATATCGCGGATGTTGTCAACGCCGTTGTTGGACGCGGCATCGATCTCGATGACATTCATCGACGAGCCCGAAGCGATCTGACGGCAGACGGCGCATTCCCCGCAGGGGCTGCCGTCCACCGGGTGCTCACAGTTAACAGACCGGGCAAGGATCTTCGCGACGCTTGTCTTGCCTGTTCCGCGTGTGCCGCAGAAAAGATACGCGTGCTGGACCCGTCCGGTCTTCACCTGGTTTTTTAATGTGGTGACTATCGCCTCCTGCCCTCTGACCTCGTCAAAGGTCGAGGGCCGGAATTTGCGATATAAAGCAACATAAGACATGTGTTCTCCAAAGGACGGCGACTCAGTCGCCGAAGGAAATACCGATGGACTTGGCCAGCATGATCGTCTGATCATCCGGTGATACGGATTTCAGTTTGCCGGCGCATTCGGAAAGTTTGACCTTCTTGATCTGGTTGTCCACGACCGCCACCATGATGCCGTACTGTTCCTTGATAATGCACTGAGCGGCATAGGCACCCAGTCTGGTGCTGAGAACACGGTCAAAGGCACAGGGAGAACCGCCGCGCTGTGTGTGGCCCGGCACAGTCACGCGCACCTCGGCGCCCGTTCTCTCGGTGATCTCTTCCGCCAGTTTGTAGGAGATGGACGGATATCTCTTGAGCATCTTTTCCATAGCCTTGGCCCGTTCTTTCTTGTCAAGGGCGGCCATCTCTTTGGAGACGGCGCCTTCGGCCACAGCCAGGATTGTAAACTTTTTGCCGGATTTGTGACGCTTTTCGATGGCTTCACAGACCTTGTCGAGATCATACGGAATCTCTGGCAGAAGGATGATATCGGCGCCGCCGGCAATACCGGCGTTGAGCGTCAGCCAGCCGACCTTATGGCCCATGACCTCAACGATAAAGCAGCGGCCGTGGGATGAGGCTGTCGTATGGATGCAGTCGATGCATTCCGTCGCAATATTAATGGCCGTCTGATAACCGAAGGTCAGATCCGTGCCATAGATATCGTTATCGATTGTCTTGGGCAGATGGATGACATTCAATCCCTCTTCCCGCAGAAGATTCGCTGTTTTCTGTGTTCCGTTGCCGCCGAGGATCACAAGACAGTCCAGGCGCAGCTTATGGTAGTTCTGCTTCATGGCCTCGACCTTGTCAAGACCGTTCTCATCCGGAACTCTCATCAGTTTGAAAGGCTGGCGGGAGGAGCCGATAATAGTGCCGCCCTGTGTCAGGATACCCGAAAAATCACGGGCGGACAGCAAACGGTAATTGCCGTAGATCAGGCCTTTGTAGCCTTCTTCAAAGCCATAGATCTCGACATCGGACAGGGAATTGAAGAGCCCCTTGACAACACCCCGCATCGTGGCATTCAGCGCCTGGCAGTCGCCGCCGCTGGTCAGCATACCTATTCTTTTCATAAAATAATCCCCCTGTTTACGGAATAAAAAACCATTTTCAGTATATGCCATTTTAAAAAAATGCACAATGTTTGACTTAAAGCCGAATTCCCGTTATAATGAAGGTCCGTGCAGCCGGGGAATTAGCGGAGCCCTGTACCTGCAATCCGCTACAGCAGGGGTGATGCCGATCTGAGAATTTCTGTTTATGGAGCCGCCCTTAGAGGGCAGTTATGACGTTTGGGTCTTGCGCAGCGGGAACCGGTGAACCGTGTCAGGGTGGGAACACAGCAGCACTAAGCCGGACCTCACGTGTGCCGCAAGGGTGCCTGGACTGAGCAAGCCGGTAAGGTAACGTCTGTGGACAGATCTGCGAGGTGAGGCGCACGGATTTTTCATGTCAGCAAAAGGGATCACCGCCGATAGGCGATGATCCCTTTTTTCGTTTTCGTCATATCTCCTTGTCAGAGATTGACTGTTTTTAATCCGCTTCTTTCTTACTGCTCGTCTTCGGCTCCGGCCTCCGGTCTCCGGCGATGCCGTTCCGTCCCGGCGGCCCGCCGTTTTCTCGCTTCCGCCCGTCTTCGCTTCTCTTCCCGCCGCCTGTTCTCGGCGTGAATGATCAGCAGGGTGGCCGTCATGACGACGATCGCCAGAATCGCCGCAATCAGGGCTATGAGGACCGGTGTTCTCATTCTTCTCTTCTCCTTTACTGCCTTCTGTTCACCATCAGAAGCCGCTGTGCCGGCGATGGTACCGTCACCTTCACTATTGTCGACGGTTTCGCCTGTGTTCAGCGGAGCCTCGGCATCGGACTGCGCCGGTACGGCCGCAGTCAGCTCGCCGACCTTCATCTTGCCGTCATAGATCAGCTCGATCCTGCTGCCGTCCGGTGTGGCCGTGGTTTCACCCTCGGTGATCCGGGACGTGTCCATTCCCGAAGGCAAGGTACAGTTCCCCTCGGCGCCGTTCTCCGCCCGATAAATGACATTGGAAAAATTCTGAAAGCCGTATTCAAACAGAGCCGTCATATCCACAAAATCCTGACGGCTGCTGCCCGCCATGGTCACGGCGATCAGCGTCCTGCCATCCTTCTGTGCGGCTGCCGCCAGCGTCCGGCCCGCCGCTTCGGTATAACCGGTCTTGCCGCCGATGCAGGGGGCATAATAATACTCGCCCGTCGGCATAATGAGCCGGTTATGATTCTCATAGGTCCTGGCTTCGGCCGTTTTATTCGTGGCCGGCACCGTGTAGGACGTCGTCGCGATCAGGGAGCGGAAAGTGTCATTTTTCAGACACTCTCTCATGATCAGAGCCAGATCGTAGGCCGTGGTGGTGTGATTCTCGTCGGGAAGACCGCTCGGATTTGTAAAATGCGTATTCCGGCAGCCAATGGCCGCAGCCCTCTCATTCATCATAGTGCAGAAGGCACTGACAGAGCCGGCGCATTGGATTGCCAGCTGAACGGCCACGTCATTGGCGGATTTGAGCATCAGCATATAAAGACACTGTTCGACGGTGAAGGACTCCCCCAGCACCGGGGAAATGTTAGAGTTGCCGGCCACCGCTACGGACAGGGCTTCCTCGCCCATCACCACCGTATCCGTCATCGCCGTCTTTTCCAGCGTCAGGAGGCAGGTCAGGATCTTCGTGACCGAAGCCGGATAAAGGACCTCGTCCCTGTTAAGCGAGTAGACAATGCCCCCGGTATCGGCGTCGATAACGACGGCACTGCCTTCCTCGATATCCGCCATTGCCGGCCAGTCCTCCAGATGGTTGGTCAGCGGATCCGAGGCCTCGGCCGTCAGAGGAAATAGCAGGCTGATAACCAGACACAGAGCGGTCAGACAGGCCGCCGTGCGCTTGCTGAGTATTTTCATCTTATTACCCGATATGTTGCCATAGCTGATCTCCGGTTACGAAAAGAGCTCTGAAAACCAGCGGTTTTCAGAGCTCGACGCGGAGAGGAAGGGATTCGAACCCTCGCACCGGAAAACCGGTGACCGCATTTCGAGTGCGGCTCGTTATGACCACTTCGATACCTCTCCTTATATCACTTCAAGCTTATCTGGAAGCTCTCAGTTTCCTGAAAAATGACTGGAGCGTCTCACGGCACTCCTCTTCGAGTATCCCCTGCCGGATATCAACGCGGTGGTTGAAGCCGCTCATCTGAAGCAGGTTCGTCACAGAACCGGCGCAGCCGGCCTTGGGATTCATACAGCCGATGACGGCTGTCGGTATGCGGGCCTGAACAATGGCACCGGCACACATGGGACAGGGCTCCAGTGTGATGTAGATCGTACAGTCCTCCAGCCGCCAGTCGCCTGTCAGGCGGCAGGCCTTCCGGATGGCCGTGATCTCGGCATGCGCCAGCGTATTGCCGTCGGTATTGCGTCGGTTATAGCCGCGGGCGATGATTTTATCATCCCGGACAATAACGCAGCCGATCGGCACCTCATCGATGGCTGCGGCCTTCCCGGCCTGGCGAAGCGCTTCGCGCATGTATTTCTCGTCTGTGTTCATACCCGCTTATTATAGATGCCTGCCGGAAAAAAATCAACTGTTTCCGTCATCCTGCCGGCGGAGAGCTGCCGCTGCCCTTTCGGCAGACGGGAGCCTCCCGGCTGTCCGGACCGGTATGTTTATTCTGCCAGCCGGGCCTTATGATAGACCTTTTTGCCTTTTTTGATCTTAACGCCTTCTCTGAGACTGTCGACCGTCACCACCGCATCGATGGCGGTAACCTTTTCACCGTTGAAGGAAACGCCGCCCTGCTGGATCAGGCGACGGGCTTCACCGTTGCTGGAGGCCAGACCACAGCGCACCAGAAGCGCAATGGCACCGATGCCTTCTTCCGGCACCTCCGAGGCCGGCAGAGTTGTTCCCGGCATCCGGGAATCATCGCCGATACCGGCAAAGAGGGACAGCGAGACCTGTCTTGCCTTGTCGGCTTCTTCCCGGCCATGAACCAGGGCCGTCAGCTCATAGGCCAGGATATCCTTCTTCTCATTGATGCGGCTGTCATCCCACGCCTCCATGGCCGCGATCTCCTCCAGAGAGAGGAAGGTCAGCATACGCAGACATTTCATCACATCGGCATCGCTGACATTGCGCCAGTACTGATAGAATTCAAAGGGAGATGTCTTGTTCGGGTCCAGCCAGACCGCCCCGTTGGCGGTCTTGCCCATCTTCTTGCCTTCACTGTTGAGAAGCAGGGTGATCGTCATAGCATAGGCGTCGTCGCCGGTCTTCTTGCGGATCAGTTCGGTACCGGCCAGCATGTTGCTCCACTGGTCGTCGCCGCCGAACTGCATGTTGCAGCCGTATTCGTTGTGCAGATAATAGAAGTCATAGGCCTGCATGATCATGTAGTTGAATTCCAGGAAGCTCAGGCCCTTTTCCATACGCTGCTTATAGCACTCGGCCCGGAGCATGTTGTTGACGGAGAACTGGGCGCCGACTTCCCGGAGCAGTTCCACGTAATTCAGCTTGAGAAGCCAGTCGGCGTTGTTGACCATGATGGCCTTATCCTCACCGAAATCGATAAAACGTTCCATCTGCTTGCGGAAGCAGTCGCAGTTATACCGGATCATCTCCGTTGTCATCATCTTGCGCATATCGGAACGGCCGGACGGATCACCGATATGGCCCGTGCCGCCGCCCACCAGGACGATCGGCTTATTGCCGGCCATCTGAAGACGCTTCATCAGGCACAGCGCCATAAAATGTCCGACATGCAGTGAATCCGCTGTCGGATCAAAGCCGATATAAAAACGGGCACCGCCGTTATTGATCAGCTCACGGATCTCCGGTTCATCCGTCACCTGGGCAATCAGGCCTCTGGCCTGCAGTTCTTCATAGATTCCCATGCTTACTCTCCTTTTCAATAAAAAAGCCTCTGTCCCTTGACGGGACAGAGGGCGAACAGTCATTCGCGGTACCACCTCTGCTTCGGAAGCTTCTCACAAAGCTCCCCTCAGCGTGTCGAGCGACACTCTTCGGTGCTTACGGTCACCGGCCGGCCGACTCGGACATGTATTCAATAAGAAGGCCCTGCATCCTCACACCGGCCGGATGCTCTCTGAAAAGGCGGTTTCCTACCTACTTGCTGCCGTCACTGTCAGCATATGACATTGAATCGAAGCTTCTTTGCGCTCCGCGTTTCATAGCATAGCCTCTGTCCCGGAAAAAGTCAACCCCCGGGCCTATACCGCCAGATGCAGCATATTGGTCGCGATCTGGAAATACACAAACAAGGCGATGGCGTCCACGATCGTCGTGATCAGAGGCGAGGCCATGACCGCCGGGTCGAAGCCCAGCTTGGCCGATACCAGCGGCAGCGTGGAACCGATGCACTTGGCGGCAATAACCACCACGAAAAGGGTGACGCAGACGATGATGGCGATGGTAACCGGCGTGCGGTCCAAAAGCATCAGTTTGGCAAAGTTGACACAGGCCAGAGTACCACCGCACAGGACGGCGACGCGAATCTCCTTCCAGACAGCCTGCCACAGATCGGAGAATTCGATTTCCTTCAGGGAAAGACCTCGGATAATCGAGACCGAAGCCTGGGAACCGGCATTGCCGCTGGTATCCATCAGCATCGGGATATAGGCCGTCAGAATCACATAGGAGGCCAGCGCATTTTCGTAATTCTGAATAATGGCGCCGGTAAAGGTAGCCGAGATCATCAAAAGCAGCAGCCAGGGCATACGCTTCTTATACGTCTCCAGCACCGTAGTTTTCAGATAGGCTTTGTCGGACGGCAGAATAGCGGCCATCTTCTCAATATCTTCCGTAGCCTCTTCTTCGATGATGTCGACGACGTCATCGATGGTGATGATACCGACCATACGGTTCTCATTGTCAACGACGGGCATGGCCGTGAAGCCGTATTTCTGGAACATACGGGCGGCTTCTTCCTGGTCTGTCATCGTGTTGATGCTGATGACGTTGTCATTCATGAAATCGCCGATCACCTCGTCGTTCTCATGCATGATCAGGTATCGGAGCGCCACGGTACCGACCAGGATCCTCTGCTTGTCCACAACATAGCAGATATTGATGGTCTCGGAATCAAGACCGACGCGGCGCAGCTTCTTGATGGCGTCGCCGACGGTCATATGCTGCTGAAAATCAACGTACTCGACCGTCATAACTGAACCGGCCGAATCCTCCGGATAACGCAGCAGATGATTAATGTCCTTGCGCGTATCGGGTCTGGCATTGGCCAGGATGCGCGTGACAACGTTGGCCGGCATCTCTTCCAGAAGATCGGCCGCGTCGTCGGACATCATGTTGTCAATGATCGTAGAAGCTTCGGTTTCGGACAGCGACTGAATAATGTATGCCTGATCATCCAGTTCCAGATCGGCAAAAACCTCGGCTGCCATGTTTTTCGGCAGGATGCGGAACAGACGGAGAGAGTCTTCATTCTCCATCGAGTCCATGATCCCGGCGATATCCGCCTCGTTCATCTCGGCCAGGAGTTCCCGAAGCAGAACGTACTTTTTCTCGGTGAGAAGCCTTAACAGCAGCTTCTCCTCGATGTTTCTGTCATCTTCCATGATGCAGTACCTCCGCTGGATAAGTGTGGATCGGATTGTCGAGAATTGTTACTGTCACTGTCTGTATGTCCCTGTTCCACGCTTACCACCTCCTTCGGTACCGGATTTGTCAGAGCAGCGTGCCATCTGCCCGTGCTTTCTCAGTATAACACTTTAATGTAAATGGAATGCAATAAATTGTGTAAATTTTTCCGCGCCGCAGCGATTCAGATGGTTTTCGTTGCGCCAGTCCTCCGCGGCAGCAAGGCCGATACGCTCATAGGCGCCTGCCGCATTGTAATCCGTATAGGGAATGCCGTATTCGGCTGCCAGAGCCGCGGCGGCCTCGCTTTTGGCCGCTGTCCAGGCGGTGTCCGGCGTCTTGATAAGCGTCAGGGCGATCCCCTCCTGCCGGCACAGTTCCACGATGAGACCGAAGTAACGCACCGCCTCCGGGTCGATGGCAAAGGGCTCGCCGGCGTCCTCCGCCACGCCGTCATAGGTGATGGACGCCGCTGTCTCATCGCTCGGGCAGAAACCGAGCCGGGAGGTCACATAGGGGCGCCCGTCAAGATCCGCCGCCGTCAGCTCCTCCCAGCGGCCATGGTAATCGAGGATCGTCAAAATGCGCGTGATCCAGGTTTCCCCCTCCATGTGGGGCATCCAGTCGCGGATGGCACCGATCTTGGCTGCCGACCAGTGCATATCGTCAAAGGTCCGCTTGTAAGTGCTTGACTTGCCGAAGGTAGTCATCTCCAGACCGTAGGCATCCAGAACAACGGCATCCGGGCTCTGGCGCGTCAGGCATTCCTTCAGAAGATAATAGCTCACAGACATATCCTGGTTGGAGGTCGCCATATCAAAGGCCGTCAGGCCCGTCAGAGCCTCATACTGCACAGGATCCACCGCATTGTAGATATGACTGCTGCCGAGGAATATGACATCCCGGCTATCCCGGGGCAGTTCATAGAAGCTCTGCCAGAACTCGGTTTCCGGTGATCGTCCCTCCAGACAATAATAGTATTTCGGCTGAAGCAGGCGCGTCAGCAGGCAGAAGATCAGAACCCCGCCCAGGATGGCAGCGATCAGACGCAGGGCCGCCTGCGCCCGAAATTTTCGATTGCGTTTTGACACGATAACTCCTTATAAATGTCAGTACTGCAGGTAGATGAAGCCGGCAGCGTCATAGGCCGTACCGTAGAGACCGAACACGATCACACTGAAAATCAGCCCGTAGAAAATGAAGCAGCGCACCGCAAAGGGCAGGCGCATCAGGCTGTCGGCGCTGATGCCGCGGTATTCCCGGAGGAGATCAACGACGGTGATGAGAAGGATGAGGATAAGGAGCAGGATCCAGGAGGGATTCGAAAGTCCCCACAGAAGGCCGGCCTCATCCCGGAAGGCACCGCCCGCTCTGACCAGGGAGCCCAGGATGCGGAGCGCTTCCCGGAAGGACGGCGCCCGGAAAAAGATCCAGGCGGCACTCATCAGGATAAACACGCGTCCCCGGCCCAGCCAGACAGCCAGCGGTCCTCTCTTCCGGCTGCGGCCCCGGGAGCCTCCTCCGACAGCACCCTCCGCCACCTGGAAAAGCCCGTTAAGAAGGCCCCAGACGATATAGTGGATACCGGCCCCGTGCCAGATACCGCTGACCAGGAAGACCAGAAGCACATTGAGCCGGCGGCGCCAGGGGCCCCGGCGGCTGCCGCCTAAGGGGATGTAGACATAGTCCCGCAGCCAGGACGTCAGCGATATATGCCAGCGCCGCCAGAAATCCACCACGGAGACAGCCAGATAAGGCTGACGGAAATTCTCCGCCAGGCGGAAGCCCATCATACGGCCGATGCCGATGGCCATCGCCGAACAGCCGGCAAAGTCAAAATAGATCTGCAGGGAGTACATCAGGGCTGCCGCGGCCACACTCAGTCCGTGATACGTGTCGAGATCGCCGAGAATCAGATCGACGGCCAGTCCCAGCCTGTCGGCGGCGGCCATTTTCTCAAGACAGCCAAATAGAAACAGCAGGGCGCCGGCACCGATATTGTCCGCACGAAGCGGCGGCCTCTCCGCCTTCAGCTGTCCCATGAGGGAAGCGGCTCTGTCGATGGGGCCGATCATGATTTCCGGAAAGAACATCAGATACGTCATGACGATCAGCGGATCACGCTCGGCTTCGCAGTCACCCCGCCGGATATCGACCAGATAACTGACGGCCTTGAAGGTAAAATAGGATATGCCCAGCGGCACCACGAAGGACCGGGACAGCCCGGTATACTTGAGAAGGCACAGGGGCAGCAGAGCCGAAACGACGGCGAACACGAAAACAATCCGGTGGTGACGGACCGCCGTCAGACGGCCGAAAAGCCAGACTGCCAGAGAAAACGCCGCCAGAAACGGCAGAACCTTCAGGCTGCCGATGCCGTAAAAGACCGCGCTTGACAGCAAAACAAGGACCGTCCGGAAACGTCCGGGCAGTCCGTAATATAAAATGAGAACCAGAGCGAAAAATACCAAAAAGGCCAGCGAATTATACGTCATCGTTCAGATCCCTAAAATGAAAGCTGCGCTCGCCGGAGGCATAGTCGCCGACGGTATGGCCGTGTCCCGTCAGTTCGTACTTATACGTCATCAGTCCCTCGAGCCCCACCGGTCCCCGGGCATGCAGCTTGCCGGTGCTGATGCCGACCTCAGCGCCGAAGCCATAGCGGAAGCCGTCGGCGAAGCGTGTGGAACAGTTGCGGTAGACTCCGGCCGAATCCACCATACGGGCAAAATAGGCTGCCGCCTCATCGTTTTCCGTCATGATCGCATCGGTATGGTGAGAGCCGTAGGTGTTGATATGGTCCACCGCTTCCCTGACACCGTCCACAAGACCGATAGAAACGGTATAATCAAGATACTCCGTGCGGAAATCCGCCCCCTCCGTGATGATGCCCGGGAGCATGGCTGCCGCTTCCTTTGTCCCGCGCATCGCCACATGCGCTTCCGTCAGCGCCGACGCGAGCTTCGGCAGGAATGAGGCGGCAGCGGCACGATCGACCAGCAGTGTCTCCACCGCGTTGCAGGCAGCGGCGTACTGGGTCTTGGCATCCACGATCACCCTGACTGCCATATCTTCATCGGCATCCTTATCAACGTAGATATGGCAGATACCGTCGGCATGGCCCATGACCGGGATCTTCGTGTGATCCATGATGTAGCGGACAAAGGCGTTGGAGCCCCGCGGAATCAGAAGATCCACCAGGTCCTCCAGGGACAGGAGCTCGTCGATCTCGCTGTGAAGCTCGGCCTGTATCAGGCAGTTCTCCGGCAGGCCTGCCTCGCTCACAGCTCCGGACAGCAGCTCGAAGATCACCCGGTTGGTCGCCGCTGTCTCCCGGCCGCCCTTGAGGACGGCACAGTTGCCGCTCTTGACGCACAGCGAGGCGATCTGGACCATCGCGTCGGGCCGCGCCTCGAAGATCACACCGATGACACCGATCGGGCAGGATATCTGACGGAGCGTCAGACCTTCATCGAGGGAACGGCGAAGCCGCACCCGCCCCACGGGATCCGGCAGATCGGCCAGGCTCAAAAGACCCTCCGTGACAGCCTTCAGCTTGCCTTCATCGAAGGTCAGCCGCTTGATCACCGCACCGGTGATGCCCGCTTCTTCGGCCCGCTTCAGGTCCTCACCGTTGGCGCCGAAGATCCAGTCCTTCTCCCGGTTGAGTGCCTCCGCCATCAGGCGCAGCGCACGGTTTCTCTGATCGGCAGAGGCGCTCATCATCACGGGAACGATCGCCTTCATACCGGCAACGTCATGACGTATACTCATTTTCATTCTCCTTTTTGCTTTGATCTCCGGGCTTCTTCAGCAGGATCACGGTCTCCTCCGTCGGCATATGATGACGGATACTGCCGCTCACTTCACAGACGCTGACCACCGCAGAAAGCTCCCGGCCGGCAGGATAGATGTCTGCCAGACGATTCTCATACGCTGCCAGCATCTCCGGACGGTAGACAAGCGTTTTCGCTTTATCCTCGAAAACGGCGGTGTAGAGGATCTCTGCCTCCACCAGATCCTGGAAAAAATGACTCCCGTAAGACAATTCCGGCCGATAACCGACACGTGATTCCGCGATCTCGGCCACAACACGGAATTCGCTGATATCCGAAAAGGTCGTCGGTACGCCGAGCTCCGGCGAGGAGGTGCCCACCCGGCCCGGCACCATCAGCATCATGGTCCTGCCGCTGCCGCGGTAATGCCAGTTAACGGCGTGGATAGCGGCTGCCACCGCCGGTTTTTCCTTGAAGGGCATCGTGTAATAGGCTATCGGATCGACATAGACCAAGACATCCAGCTCATCGCGGCGGGACATGCCCATGGAAGCCCCTCTGACAGACAGAAAGATCTGATCCTCCGGCAGTTCCGCCATCGGATCCTCCCCTGTATCCGCGGTATCGTGGAAGACCTGCAGGGGACGGCACTGCAGCATATTGACAACAAATTCCCCGTTTTCCGACAGGTTGACGGCAAACTCAGTATCCACCGGATACTGATACTGCTCCTGGAGCACCGACAGCATCCGGCGCATAAAGGCCATCAGCTCTTCATTGCGCGTCAGGCCGTCGCAGGAGATGTAATAGACATCACGCCGGCGGCCCCGTTCCCGAAAACGGCGTTCGGCGTCAAAATCATGGGACAGAAGCGCTTTTTTCAGATAGTCGGGCATGACATCCAGAAGTTTTTCCAAAAGGACCTGCTCCTGGCAGCGTGTCTTCATATTGACAAGGCCGATACGCCGCTGCGAAAACTGATGCTTCTCGGCTTCCGAGACCGCCGCCGTCTTCTCGGGCTGATCCAGGCTGACAAGCCGCGGATAAGAGCCCTCGGTCCTGTCCACCGCCGACGTCCCCAGTCCCATGACCAGGCGGAGCATGCCCGAACGCGGATCCAGTGACGCCAGGAACCGGTACGGACTCAGGGAGTAGCCGACGCCCGCCGCGGCCGGCAGATAATAATCCCCGTAAACCGAACCGGAAACCCGCTGCACCAGAAGGGCCATCTGTTCATCCTTGCGATCAAGGCCGCGCCTCTTGCGATAATCCAGGGCCGACAGACTCATGGTACTGGCATAGACGATGCGCATGGCATTCTCCAGCTCCGCCAGCCGCTCTGCCATCGTGCCGGTGTTGGCGCAGAAGACCGACTCGTACTTGCCGGCAAAGGCATTGCCGAAGCCATCCTCCAGAATCGAGCTGGAGCGGACGATAATCGGGTCGTGGCCGTAGTACTCCAACATGCGCCGGAACTGGTTCTCCATCTCCGGAGAAAAGCGGCCCTTAAGGAAACGTTCGCGCACCGCCTCAGCCAGGGAGAAATACCCGTCCTCGCGGCGCTGGGACAGACGCAGGTGCCAAAAATCATTTTCTACGATATACGTATAGAAGACATCGGAGCCCACATAGAAAGAATCGTGAGGCTCCAGCTTCTCGAAAAGGTCGGGTTCGTCATTTTCGATAATGCTGCGGGCCAGCAGCATACCGCAGGCCTTGCCGCCGATGAGGCCGGTACCGATCATTCTCTCCCGTACCAGGAAATAGTCCCGGGGTGAAAAATGCACGCGGATCATCTCGCGGATCCGGGGATCCCGCGTCATCATGATGTCGCACATCCTCCGGCAGGCCTCGGTCATATTCATACCGGCCTGGTACATGGCATAAGCGCCGTCGAAGAAACGGTCCCAGCTGTCCTGGTTTCGGTTGTCGTCCAGGCTCTGGCTGTTGTTGAGGGCCTGATAGAAACGGCTCTTTCTGACGCCGTCGTTCACCTCGCGAAACTCACCGGTCTCCGTATCCAGGCGGTAGGGCTTATAATAGGCCTCCCGTCCGTCCTCTCCCGCCTTCTCGCAGCGAAAGAACAGATCGCGGCCGGAGGGATAGAGATTGATGAAATAGTCGGCGGTTTCACGCAGCCTCTGCACTGTCCAGGCGGAATGCCGGCCGTGGAGAACAGGAAAATAAGCCGCCGCCTTGTGACGGGCCAGTTCAGGGCAGATCACGCGGAAAAAATTCCCCATCATCATATCCGTCGCCCAGGCCGTCTGCAGATCCGACAGGCAGTCGAAGACATAGCTGCAGTGATCGCCTTCCCGCTCGATGATGTCATGGATCTCGACAGAAAAGCTCTCAAAAAGATGGGACAGCGGCACACCGCAGATCGTCACGCCGCTCTCCGGTGAGACCAGAGGCGGGTGATTGCCGAAACGGATATAGACGATCTTGCGTCCCGCCCGCCGCGAAGCCGCGGTGAAGGGATCCAGGAAAGCCCGGAATTCCCTCATATGTGTCACCCGGAAGATGACATTGCTGCCCTCGCCGATGTCACCGAAGGCGGCATCAAGCCCCGGAATGCCGGTGCTGATCAGCCTCTCCCTGCCGCTGTCGCCTGTCTTCATAGCCGTCATCATAGCGTTGTTATCTCTCCTGTCATACGGATCGCTTCTGCCGCCTGCGGCACAAATACCTGTCTTATTATAATGCCTCCGCAGAAAAGAAAAAAGGGATACGTTCCACATCGTGGTGACGTATCCCCTGACTATGACAGAATGAATTTGTTATGTCAACCTGTTCTCAACCTTCTCTTTACCAGCTCCACAGGCCCATGGCGGACAGGATGGAGGTGATCAGAATGGCAATGATCGCCACCGGTGCAATATAGCGTACCATCACACAGTAGAAGCCGTAGCCTTTGAAGCGTTCGCCCTTGCGTTCCACCTCTTCTTTCACAGCCTTCGTACCGACCACGTAGCCGATCATGATACAGATGCTGATGGCCACGATCGGCATCAGGACGCTGTTGCTCAGGAAATCCCAGAAATCCAGGATATCCATGCCCAGGATCGTGAAGCTGCTCCAGGCGCCGAAGCCCAGCGAAGACGGAATCGCCATGATAAGGCAGAAGAGCGTCACGACGATCGTGGATTTGGTGCGCTGCCATTTGAGTCTGTCCTGTACGATGGACACGATGGTCTCCATCAGGGAAATCGCCGACGTCAGCGCGGCAAACAGCACCAGAAGGAAGAAGATCACGCCGATCACCGTGCCGCCGGCCATACTTTCAAAGATCTTCGGCAGGGTGATGAACATCAGGCCGGGGCCCGCGCTCATGGCGGATTCATCGCCGTTGGAGAACATATATACGGCCGGCACGATCATCATACCGGCGATAAAGGCGATCAGAGTATCGAAGAAATCGATCTGATGGACCGAGAGCTCCAGAGAGTCTTCAGACTTCATATAGGAGCCATAGGTCACCATGATGCCCATAGCCAGCGACAGGGAGTAGAACAGCTGTCCGAGGGCAGCCAGCACCGTCTTCGGACGGATCTTGCTCAGTTCCGGCTTCAGATAGTAAATGATGCCGTCTACGGCACCCGGCCGCGTGATGACATAGATCGCAATGATGATCGACAGAATGACCAGCATCGGCATCAGCACCACCGATACCTTCTCGATGCCCTTCTCCACACCCAGGATAACGACCAGTGCCACCAGAAGAATGAACACCGTCAGCCAGATGACCGGCGCCGCCGAAGAAGAGATAAAACTGCCGAAGTAGCCATCCTCCGCCGCTGCGGAAGCCTGACCGCGCATGAATACAAACAGATAACGGAGGACCCAGCCGCCGATAACACAGTAGTACGGGGTAATGATCGCCGGCACCAGCGATTCCAGCCAGCCCAGCCAGGCAAACTTCTTATCCAGCGACCGGAAAGCGCCGATGGCCGACAGGCGTGTCTTGCGGCCGATGGCGATCTCGGTGATCAACATGGTAAAGCCGAAGGTCAAAGCCAGCAGCAGGTAGATCAAAAGGAACGTTCCGCCGCCGTACTGTGCGGCCAGATACGGGAAGCGCCACAGATTGCCCAGACCGACCGCAGAACCGGACGCAGCCAGGACAAACCCGATCTTGCTTGAAAATTTTGATCGTTTCTCCATAATACTCTCTCCTGTTTCCTCACTCTCAGACTTTAGGTTCTTTTCCATCGCGGAAGACACAGATCATCTCATTGGTCAGAGACATATTCTGATACTCTTCCGTTATAGCCTCACGCGGTACCCACTCCGCCACCGACAGTTCTCCGTCGTCCAGGGTAATGGTCGGATCCCCGTCCAGGTCACAGAAGTAGCCCAGAAGAAGATCGGATTCGTAGCCCCAGGGCTGGGATTTGTAATACCGGATATTCTTGACACGGATACCGGCCTCCTCCATCACTTCCCGCCGGACCGTATCCTCTCCCGTCTCACCGATCTCACAGAAGCCGGCAATAAGGGCATAGCCCTTGAACTCGCGGCCGGCATAGCGGGTCATCAGAAGCTTGCCGCCATGGGTGACGCCGACGATGACAGCGGGCATGATCTTCGGAAATACCATATTGCCGCAGGCAGGGCAGATGACGTTGCGCAGCTCCTTACCTACCGTCATGCGGCTGCCGCAGCGGCCGCAGTAAGTGTTGTCACTGTACCAGCGGAACAGCTGCCATCCGGTCGAAGCGGCAAAACGCAGTTCCTGCGGACCGGACTTACGGGTGAAGGTCAAATCCACATAATCAAATTCGGGAATTTCCAGGGTCTCGCTTTCCGGTGCATACAACAGTGTGAAATACGCCCGGCTGTCAACCGAAAAGAGATACTGCAGACGGTAGCCAAAAGGGAAATCCCCTTTGCCCTGATCCGGCGCATACTCGGCAAAATCCCGGGCCTCCGGCAGGATATACTCGCCTTCATATTCAATAAGGCAGAGTTTTTTGCCCTCCCTGGGGAAAATCAGCATCACATCCCCTTCCCTGGGCGGACGCGGCCGGAAATCATTGCTGTAGAACTGATTGTCAAGATCCTGAATCATAGCTGCCTCACTTCTGTCGGACATCGGCTGAACGGCCGTGTTGATAATACATTTTTTGTATAATAACAATATCCTTTTCGTTTGAAAAGTCTTTTTGGTTTTTTCAGTATAACACGCAGCGTACAAAAATACTTAGATAATTGAAATTTTTTTCACTTGTTCCCACTCGTCTGTTTCCGTATAATAGAAACCGCATGAGGATGTCCGGCCAGGCCGGGCATCCGCTTTTTGCTTTATGGGGTGTGTTGTGAAAATAACAAAGTCGTTATTGAATTAACACGATGAAGGTTTATTATATTTAGTTAGGAAAAAAGGAGCCCTCTATGTCCATCCATGTTGTTAAGGAAGCCAAACGCTGCCTTCAGTGCAAATTTCCCCAGTGTGTCAAGGGTTGTCCCGTAAGCACCCCGATACCCGAGATGATCCGTCTCTTTCTGGAGGGAAAAAGCGACGAAGCCGGCGATATCCTGTTTGAAAACAATCCGCTGTCTTCCGTCTGTGCCCTCGTCTGTGACCATGACGCCCAGTGCGAAGGTCACTGCATCCAGGCCAAAAAGGGTATCGCCGTCCAGTGGTCAAGCATCGAAAATTATATCTCCGAAGGCTACCTCGAGAGAGCCTGCCGGACTCAGGCGCCCCGCAATCATATTAAAGCTGCCATCATCGGCTCCGGCCCCGCCGGCATCACCATCGCCGTCCGCCTGGCCCTCAAGGGGTACGATGTGACCCTCTTCGACAGTCGGGAAAAGATCGGCGGCGTCCTGCGCTACGGCATTCCCGAATTCCGGCTGCCCAAGGCCCTGCTGGACCGCTATGTCAACAAGCTGCAGGAAATGGGCGTCCACATTCGTCCCAATACCACCATCGGCGGTGCCCTGACCATCGACGATCTGTTCCGCGACGGTTACCGCTCCGTCTTTATCGGCACCGGCGTCTGGCGTCCCCAGGCTCTGGGTGTCAAGGGAGAGACCTTGGGAAATGTGCATTTTGCCATCAATTACCTGAGCAATCCCGATGTCTACCGCCTCGGGGACAGCGTGGCCATCATTGGCTCCGGCAACGCGGCTATGGACGTAGCCCGCACCGTCGTCCGCCATGGTTCGCGCCATGTCACCGTCTACTGCTTCCGCGACAGGCCGACGGCCAGTGACCGGGAAGTGATGTATGCCAAAGCTGACGGCGTCACATTCATGACCCACCTTGAGATCGAGGAGATCGTGGACGAGGGTCCGCTGTTCCGCCGCGTCGAGCTCGATGACAATGGCCAGGTCGTGAATTACAGCGAACCGGCCCTGTATCCCGCCGATTCCACCATCATCGCCATCGGCCAGCGTCCCAAGGACAAGATCGTCGGTTCAACCGCCGGCATCGCCGTAACGGCTAACGGGCTGATATGGACCGACGAAAGCGGCAAGACGACCCATCCGGGTATCTTTGCCAGCGGTGATGTGACCCGCGGTGCCCGCACCGTCGTCGAAGCGGTCAAGTATTCCAAGGACGTCGCCGACGCCATGGATGCCTATATGCAATCCCTGAAAAACTGAAAGACCCGGGCTTTAAAGCCTGTCATCACGAGGACTGTTATGTCTGCAAACAAAAAGCAGGCTATCGCCTGCATCCTGTCGGCCGCTTTCTTTTTCGCGGTCATGAATCTGTTTGTTCGCCTGGCCGGCGATCTGCCGGTCTGGCAGAAATCCCTGTTTCGTAATCTGATGGCGCTTCTGATCGCCTCGGCAGTCATCCTGAAGAACCGGCACGCCGTTGCGATTCCGAAAACGCAGCTGCCCTACATGCTGATCCGCTGCACCGCCGGCACCATCGGCATTCTGTGCAACTTCTATGCCGTCTCGACGATCAATATCGCCGATGCCTCGATGCTTAACAAGCTGTCGCCCTTCTTCGCGATCCTTTTCTCCCTGATCATTCTGAAGGAAAAGCCGAAGAAGCTTGACTGGTTCTGCCTCTTTCTGGCCTTCATCGGCGCCCTCTTTGTCATGAAGCCATCCTTCAGTCTGGATTCCATTCCTGCCTTCATCGGACTTCTGGGCGGTGTCGGCGCCGGTCTGGCCTACACCTGCGTCAGAAAAATGGGGACCCACGGCGTGGACGGCGCGGTGATCGTTTTCTGGTTCTCGCTGTTTTCCTGCCTTTCAGTCCTGCCGGGCATGCTCCTCACCTATGTGCCGATGAGCCGGAGCCAGCTTCTTCTGCTGCTGGCCGCCGGTACCACCGCGGCCTGCGCCCAGTTCAGCATCACCGCGGCCTATTCCAAAGCCGCTGCCAGTGAAATCTCGGTCTACGACTACACCCAGGTCATCTTCACCGCTTTTCTGAGCTTAGCCGTCCTCCGCGAGATCCCGGATTATCTCAGCGTCATTGGCTACCTCATCATCATCGGCGCCGCGTTCTGGAAGTGGAAACAGAGTCAGGCGTCAGCCTAAAACCTCCGCCACCGCTTTCTCGTCGTAGACCACCTCTGTGACATGGTCCACTTCGATCCGGTAGAGTGCGTTGGCCGCAATATGCTCAGCCGCCTGCTCCAGGTCACGGATGCCGGTCGTCTCGGCATAGCGGGCCACCACGGCATCAAGGCCGTCCGGCGTCACGACGCATTCCCGCTCTTCCATGCTCATACGCTTCAGGATCTTCGGCAGGGCATAGCGGGAGAAAATGACCTTCTTCTCTTCCGGCGTATAATCCGGCAGCTCAATAACCGCAAAACGTGACATCAAAGGCGCGCTGATGCGCGCTTTTTCATTGGCCGTGGCGATGGGGAAGACACCGCCGGTCGGCACCATGCATTCCATATAATTATCCGTAAAGCCAAGATTATCAAGAAGCGTCAGAAGCACATCAGCCGGATTGCCGTTGCCCTTGCCGGCGTTGGCCTTGTCAAGTTCATTGATAATAAAGACAAGATTGGAATCGCCGGCTGCCGCAAAGGCTTCCATGATGATGCCCGGCTTGGCATTGGCATAAACGCGGGAGCTGCCCGTCAGCTGCTCCGGGTCGTTGATGGAGCTCATATCGAGGGTCGTCCACGGCAGCTTCAGAATGCGCGCCACGGCATAGGCCACCTGGGACTTGCCGGTACCGGCGGGTCCGATGATCAGAATGCCGTAGGCCGGCAGCGTATGGGTCCGGTTGATCTGGATGATCGTCTCAATGATGCGCTGCTTGACGCGCTCCATCCCGTAAAGCTCCTCATCAAGGATACGGCGGGCCTCCACCGGATCGATCGCTTCAAAATAATTGCTCTTCCAGCGGATATTCAACATGATAGATAAGGCCCGCTGGGCATGACGGCGCTCCTCCTCGGAAACCTCGTGGGAGCGGGCCACCGCGAGGTTGCGGCGGGCCCAGAGGTGGATATTGTCCGGCAGTGTCCGGCCGGCGCAGGTCAGAAAGTCCGTGATGCTCTGCAGGCTGGTCAACTTCATGCTGTCGCCCATGCCGTCATCCGGTGTCTCTTCATCCGCCTTCTCGGCCGGCGCATCGCTGGCCAGAAGCCGCTCGATCATATACTGGAGAAAGCCGTCCTCGGCCGACAGCTTCTTGCCGTCGCCGCCGGCGATCTCGCGAATCTTGTAGACAGCATAACCCTCCGGCGTATTGACGCCGGACAGTCTCACCTTGATGTGATTCTCGCCGAGCCATTTGAGCAGACTGACGAAACGGGCATCCAGACGCAGAATATCCGCCGGCACGACGCCGGACTCCCCGTCGAACTCAAAGGTCGTACGGCGAACCGGGTTCGTAAACCGGCCGTCCGCGTGGTGATCCCAGGCCCGGCGGCTGTTGTCCAGAATAAGCATCGGCCTTTCCGGCGATGCTTCGCGGTTGTTGGTACAGAAAACCGTGTAGGTGCATTCTGCTGTTTTCTCCGAAGCGGGAACCTCATTAAAATCAAATACCGGCATAGCCTCTCTCCTCAGTCATCGTAATCAAATATGGCCTTTTTCTCCAGAAAACCGGCATAATCCCGCTTCCAGATCCGATGCGGCTCGCTCTCATCGTAGACCGGCAGAGCCGTCTTCTCCATATCGATGCGGATCAGCAGATCATAACGATTCGGCCTGTCGATGACATTTTCGATGACTTCGACGCCGCGGATGCCGTCGATGGTCGTCAGCGGTGCGAAGAGACGGCGGACTTCAGCGGGCAGAGAGGCCCTCTTCTCCGCGTCGACGGCGGCCTGATATTTCACAAGAATGCAGTGTTTCATCGTATCTCCTTACCGCGCGGTCAGACAAAGGACCGGCGCTCTTCATCATAATGATAGTGAATGGCGGCAAGCTTCTCCTCAATATCCCGGCGCTCCACGCCCAGAGACAGGCAGAGGTCGTCGAGGGAGGCGTACTGATCCCGAAGCTGTGTATTGATATAGCTCAGAAGGATCACCGGATCCTGGGGCAATGTCATATTTCTGGTCTCCTTTTTCATATTCGGCTCCCATTATACACGAAGTCCCCCGGGATTTCACAGCCATACCGAAAAAGCACGAAAAAAAAGCGGGCTTGAAAAAAAACGTGTTCATTTTTATTATGAAATAGGCCCGGCGATTCACCCAGCCGCGGTCTGAAAGGAGAATCCTATGCACGATCTGATTATCAGAAACGGTAACCTCTACGGACATGGCAACGGCCTCGACATAGCTGTGGATAACGGCATCATCACCGTCATTGCCAACAGTATTCCCGGGGAGGCGTCCGTGGTCATCGAGGCGGCCAACCGCCTCGTCGGTCCTTCCTTCGTCGATTCCCACACCCACCTCGACAAAGCCATGAGCGCCATGGATATGGACGCCGCCGGTCTGGGGGAGGCCATCGCGCAGTCCATCGAATTCCAGAAGAGTATTCCCATCGAAAAAGCCGCCGACAACATCAAGGAGCGCGGCCGGCTCATGCTTGACTGGGAAGCCGCTGCCGGCTCCTGTGCCGTCAAGACCCATGTCCGCGTCGACGAAATGTGGGGCATGGAGGCCCTCTATGCCACCAACGACCTGAAGGAGGAATACCGGGGCCGTCTGGATCTCATCAACATTACGCCCTACGATCCCGCCTATGACAGCGAGTGGCGCTCGGCCGCTCGAAACGGGGATATCGACTTTATCGCCGGCTATCCCGGTCTTCTGGGCAGCGACACCTTCGCCGAGGATGCCGATCTGCTCTTTGATCTGGCTATGACTTACGATCTGCCGCTGGATATGCATGTTAATGAGAGCGACGCACCGGACCTCCGGGCCTTTGAGTACATCCTTAAAAAAACGAAAGAGACCGGCCTGGGCCATCGCGTTACCGTGGGGCATCTGACAGGTCTCAATGCGGTGCCGGATGAGCAGGCTGCCCGCGACATCGCCCTGGCAGCCGAACTGGGCATTAATGTCATCACCCTGCCCTCCTGCAACATGTATCTGATGGGGCGTGATGACCGGCAGCCAATCCGCCGCGGTCTGACCCGCGTTCATGAATTCCTGGAAGCCGGCGTCAACATCGCTTTCGCCTCCGACAACATCCGGGATCATTTCCGGCCCTTCGGCAACGGCGACATGCTGGAGGAAGCCCTTTTCACCGCCCAGTGCATTCAGTACGGCACCCGGGAGCAGCTGAACCGTGTCTACCGCATGGGCACCGTCAACCCGGCCGCCAACTGTCTGCTGGAGAACTACGGCCTTGAGGTCGGCTGCCGCGCGGATTTTGTCATCTTCCGCGAGCCCAGCGTATCCCAGGCCATCATTTCACAGCATCCGCGCCTCTATGTCTTCAAGGAAGGCCGCCTGATCGCCAGAAACGGCGAGCTTGTCTGAGAGGCCTCACTGTTGTCAAAGCATTATCAAAGGAAGAAGGATACCTATGAAACAGATTATCTTACGTCATCAACAGCAGGTTCCGGCACTCATCGCCGGTTTCTGGCGTGCCGCCAACGTATCGATTGACGAGCTGACACGCCATCTCGCCCTCTGCGTCGAAAACGGCGTCACCTACTTCGACCACGCCGATGTCTACGGCCGCGGCGTCTGCGAAGAAAACTTCGGCAAAGCCTTTGCCGCCGCGGGCATCAACCGTGAAAGCGTCTGGATTCAGTCCAAATGCGGCATCGTGCCGGGCAAGATGTATGATTTCTCGGAAAAACATATTTTGGAGGCTGTCGATGGCAGCCTCAGCCGTCTCGGCGTGGAATACCTGGATTCCCTCCTGCTCCATCGTCCCGATGCCCTGATGGAGCCGGAAGAAGTCGCCGCCGCCTTCGATAAGCTCAGTGCCGCCGGCAAAGTCCGCCATTTCGGGGTCTCCAATCATACGCCCCTGCAGATCGCACTGCTGAAGACCTGCGTCCGTCAGGACATCGAGTTCAATCAGCTGCAGCTGAGCATCCCCTTTGCCGGCATGATCCAGGCCGGTATGGAGATGAATATGACATCGCCGGGCAGCATCGATCACGACGGCGGCGTCCTGGATTACTGCCGTGTGAACGGCATCACCATCCAGGCCTGGTCACCCTATCAGAAATCCTTTATGGGCGGTTCCTTCATCGGTGACCGTGAAAACTTCGGAGCCCTGAACGATGTCATCGACGAGCTGGCTGCCAAATACGCCGTCACGCCGGCTGCCGTGGCCATCGCCTGGATCCGCCGCCATCCGGCCAACATCCAGGTCATCACCGGCACCTACAATCCGGCTCATCTGATGGACGCAGTCAGCGGCTGTGCCGTCACTCTGACCCGCGAGGAATGGTACCGCCTCTATCTGGCCGCCGGCCACGATCTGCCGTAAACGCAGCCGCCTTGCAGACAAATAAAAACCGTACCGCCCGGAAGTTCCCTGTGTGTAAGGGTTCTCACCGGAGCGGTACGGTTTTTTCTGTCAGATACGCATTGTCAGCTTTGACAGAATGGCGGCAGCCAGAGCTTCATGGCCCTCCGCATCCATATGGAGCGAGTCGTGGATCGACGGCGCGGCATAATCGGCAGCATTCAGATAGAGAAGATCGTATTTCTCAGCCAGCTTCTTATAAAGCGGTGCCAGACAGGCCGAACGGGCCGGGGCCGCCTCGTCATAATCCCCCGGGAAGGCCGTCACGACATCCGGTGCGATCAGGATCGGCGCCATCAGAAGGATGACCGGCATCGGCGAGTTCTTAGACTCGGAAAAGGCTTTGACCTCCCGGATCAGCCTCTCGACACCCCCGGCGATATCCTCCGGTGTCAGATGAAAACAGCACTTCAGATCATTGGTTCCCAGCATCAGCGTCATGGCATCGACCGGCCTGTGGGAGGCAAGGCAGGGCATCAGATAGGGCAGACCGTTCTTCCACGGTTCCGCCGGATCATCATAGATCGTCGTCCGCCCGTTGAGGCCTTCCTCCACCACCAGATAATCATCCCCCAGCATGGCCTGCAGCCGACCCGTCCACCGCACAGCACGTTCATGACGGCCGCCGGTCTCGGGATGACGTCCGTAGGTATTGGAATCACCGTAGCATAAGACTGTCTTCATATTTTTCCCTCACAAAAATGCAGATTTCGGGACGGCAGGCGGCCGTCCCTTTTTTCAGTATAGCCTCCGCGGCCGGTGCTGTCGATGGCCAATTCCTGAATATCTTTTGTCTTATCTCACAGGAATTGTATATAGGCACTACCTTTTTTATCATTATATTGATATGTTTTTATCAATATCTTGAGTTGTTATTTTTTCGACATACTCATTTTTGTACCTTATACAAAAACAATCCTGCTTTTTCAGGGGTTATTACCATGGATTTCGCCCAGTTTCCGCGGTATTATGGGTTCACAAGAGATTGTTATTTTTTCATCACAATAAATTTGGTCTTGCATTTATATCGATACAATCGTATATTGGTAGTACCTTTTAAAGAGCTTTTATCGCACGGTGCCGCCACGGCACCGGCAGTAAACTGATAATACCAGACCCGGGGTCAGCCTTATGACAGCACTCAGACTTCTCAACAGCATCCACGCACCGCATCACAAGAACACGGCCGGCAAGCCCATCGCGGACATGCCCCTGCCCTCAGTTGTGAAGATCTCCATGTCACAGAACATCGGCGCCCCCTGCCGCCCGCTGGTCAGCGTCGGTGATGCCGTGAAGATCGGCACCGTGATCGGCGACAGCGACGCCTTTCTGAGCGTCCCGGTCCACGCCAGCCTCTCCGGCACGGTCAAAGCCATCGAAACCCGGCGCAATGCCGCCGGCGGCGACGAAACCGTCGTGGTCATCGTTTCCGACGGCAAGGGCGAATGGGATGACAGTCTGACCCCTCCGGTCATTCACAGTCACGACGACTTTATCAAAGCCGTCCGCAGCAGCGGACTGGTCGGTCTGGGCGGTGCCGCCTTCCCGACCTGGGTCAAGCAGAACCCCGGCAAGACAATTCAGACACTCATCGTCAACGGTGCCGAGTGCGAGCCCTACATCACCTCCGATCATCGCACGATGCTGGAAGATGCCGACAACGTTCTCGACGGCACACTGGCCGCAGCCCGCGAGCTCGGCGCTGACTCGATCTTTCTGGCCATAGAGGAGAATAAGCCGGATGCGATCCTCCTCTACCGTGAGCTTATCCGGAAGCGGCAGCTCACCGGCATCAGCGTCTTCACGCTGAAGGCCCGCTACCCCAAAGGTGCCGAACGCGTCCTGATCGAAGAGATCACCGGCAAGCCCTGTCCGGCAGGCGTACTGCCCGCCTCCCTCGGCATCATCGTTGGCAATGTCAGTTCTCTGGCCTTCCTCGGACACTACCTGAAGGACGGACGGCCGCTGGTCACCCGCACCGTCACCGTCGACGGCGACGCCATCGCCGAACCGAAAAATGTGCGCCTGCCGATCGGTACAAGCCTTCGCGACGCTGCCCTCTTCTGCGGCGGCTATACCGGCGAAGTGAGGAAGATCCTGATGGGCGGCCCGATGATGGGACGTGCCGTCTACAGTGATGAGCTGAGCATCCTCAAGAACAACAACGCGATCCTCTTCTTCACAGAAAAGGAAGCCGCGCTTCCGGCAGCAAGCGCCTGCATCCGCTGCGGCCGCTGCCATAAAGCCTGTCCCTTCGACCTGTACCCGATGCTCCTGACAGAGGCGGTCGACAGAAAGGACATTGAAAGCCTAAAAGGCCTTGACGTCATGCAATGCATGGAATGCGGCAGCTGCTCCTACGTCTGCCCGGCACACCGGCCTCTGGCTTTCAGCCATAAGCTCGGAAAAATCCTGGTTAAGGAGGCAGCAGACTCATGAAAGCCGCTGATACTGCCGGCGATCCGATGCTGATCGTCAACGCGTCACCCCACATGGTGACAAAACAGGATACCGGCCGCGTGATGGGCTCAGTGCTCCTGGCCCTCATACCCGCGCTGCTCGCCGGCGCCTGGTATTTCGGCCCGCGAGCCCTGCTCCTCGCCGCCGTCTGCCTCATCACCGGCCTCCTGTGCGAAGGCATCTGGGAGCGCCTGATGAAGCAGCCTTCCACACTCGGTGATCTCAGCGCCTGCGTGACCGGCCTCATCCTGGCCCTGAACCTTCCGGTTACACTGCCGTTCTGGATGGCCGCCATCGGCTGCTTTACCGCCATCGTCATCGTCAAGATGCTCTTCGGCGGACTCGGCCGCAACTTCGCCAACCCGGCGATCGTCGGCCGCATCGTTCTTCTGCTGTCCTTTCCGACACAGATGACAGCCTGGACGCTCCCCGGCAGGGCCTTTACCGCCGACGCCGTTTCGGGAGCCACGCCCCTGGCGATTCTCGCCGAAGACGCGCTCAGCCTGCCGTCCCTGACAGACATGTTCCTGGGCCGCATCGGCGGCACCATCGGCGAGACCTGTGTCCCGGCGATCCTGATTGGCGGCGCGTACCTGATCCTCCGCCGGATCATTTCCCCGATCATCCCGGTCTCCTTTCTGGGAACCGTATTTGTGATCGGCTGCCTCTACGGAGCCCTTACCGGACAGGGCGGCCTCACGATGGGACTCTTCCACCTCTGTGCCGGCGGTGCTTTCTTCGGAGCCTTCTTCTGTGCCACCGATTACGTCACGTCACCGGTAACCCGGGGCGGACGACTGGTCTTCGGCATCGGGTGCGGCGCCGTCACCATGGTGATCCGACTCTTCTGCTCTTATCCGGAAGGCGTCTCCTTCGCCATCCTGTTTATGAATATTCTCACACCGCTCATCGACCGGTACTGTGTCAGCCTTATCTGCAAGAAAGGAAATAAGAAAAATGAAAGTCGTCAGAAGTAAGGAATTCATCTCGCCGATCATCATTCTCGTATCCATCTGTCTGATTGTTTCTCTGGCTCTGGCTGCTACCTGCTACGCCGCCACGCCTGTTATCGAAGCCAACGCTCTGGCCTCCTCAATGGAGAGCCGCATCAGGCTTTTAGCAGAAGCCGACAGCTTCTCCGACATTACGACGAGCACTCCCCTTGTTTCATCGGAAGACGGAAAAGCAGAAGTATCCGAGGTGTTTGAAGCCGAAAACGGCGCCGGTTATGTTATGACCGTCACCACTTCCTCCTTCGGCGGAAAACTGACTATGATGGTCGGCATCAACAGCGACGGCGCCGTGACCGGTGTCGAAGTAACCGACCACTCGGATACCGCCGGCATCGGCACAAAGGATCAGGAACCGGACTATCTGGCTCAGTATGACGGTCTGTCTTCCCTGACCTCCACCAATGTCAAAAAGGAAAAAGCCGTCACCGCCGACGGCTCCGCCTTTGAATACATCTCGGGCGCTTCTGTTTCCGGCTCCGCCATTCACCTGGGCGTCTACACAGCACTGGAACAGTTCGCCGCCATCGGAGGCTGATATGAACAAGGCAATGCACCGCCTGTCGATCCTGACAAACGGTCTGGTCAAAGAAAATCCCGTTCTGATCCTGGCCATCGGCACCTGTCCGACACTGGCCACGACCACCTCGGTCATGACAGGACTGGGCATGGGGCTTTCGGCCACAGCGGTTCTGATCTGTTCCAATACGGTCATATCGCTGCTGCGGCGCATCATTCCCGACAAAGTCCGTATCCCCTGCTTTATCACGGTCATCGCCGGCTTTGTCACCATCGTCCAGATGCTTCTTAAGGCCTATGTCCCGTCACTCTACGACGCTCTGGGCATCTACCTGCCGCTTATCGTGGTCAACTGCATCATCCTTGGCCGTGCTGAAATGTTCGCCTGTAAGAACGGGCCTCTGGATTCGGCCCTCGACGGCATCGGCATGGGTCTGGGCTTTACCCTGGCCCTGGTCGGCATCGGCAGCATCCGCGAGTTCCTCGGCAGCGGCACCTGGTGCGGCATTCCGCTCCTGTCCCGTTTCATGCCGGGTATGGGTATCCTGACACTGGTGCCGGGCGGTTTCTTCGTCTTTGCCCTTGTGATGGCCGCCGTTCAGTACGCTTCGCGGAAAACCAAACACCGCAGCCGGAAGAAAACCTGCGAGGGCTGTGCCTTTGCCGGTGCCTGCCACGAACTCCCTGCCAAAACGGAGGCCTGATCCATGACAAAATATCTGATCATTATCATCGGCATGGTTCTGGTGAACAATTACCCGCTGGCTCAGTTCCTCGGCATCTGCCCCTTCCTCGGGGTCTCCAAGGATCTGGATTCCGCCAAAGGCATGGGCCTGGCGGTCACCTTCGTCATGGTCATTGCCACCGCCGCCACCTGGCCCATCCAGAAGCTGCTTGACCTCTTCGGTCTGGGATATCTGCAGACCGTGCTTTTCATCCTGGTCATCGCCGCCCTGGTTCAGCTCATTGAAATGTTCATGAAGAAGCATATACCCGGACTCCATCGTGCGCTGGGTATCTACCTGCCTCTTATCACTACCAACTGCGCGGTTCTGGGTGTCTGCATCAGCAATATCGAAGAGCAGTACACCTTCACCCAGGCCCTCGTTAACGCCCTCGGCGCCGGACTCGGTTTTCTCTTTGCCATGATCCTGATGGCGGGTGTCCGCACCCGTCTTGAGGACCAAAGCCGTATCCCGGCTGCCTTCCGCGGCACACCGATCATCCTGGTAACCGCCGCGATCATGGCCCTCGGCTTCATGGGCTTCGGCGGTATGTTCTCATAGCCCGCCCGGCCGTCCGATGAGCCGCCCTCAAAGGAGCTTGTTATGTCTCAGATCGTGATTCCGGTCATTCTCATGTCTCTTATCGGTCTGGCGGCCGCCATCATCCTCAGCTGCGCCTCAAGGATCCTGGCTGTCAAGGAGGATAAGACTTTTCTGGCACTAAGAGCCGAGCTTCCCGGTGCCAACTGCGGCGGATGCGGCTTTGCCGGCTGCGATGATTACGCCCGGGCCCTTGCCGCCGATCCGACGCTGTCGGTCAACCGCTGCTCGGTCGGTGGTGCCAAAGCGGCAGAAGCGCTGGCTTCAGCCCTCGGGCGTGAAGCCGGGAAAGCCGACCGCGTTATCGCCTTCGTCCACTGTGCCGGTTCGCCTGACAAATCAAAGGCGCTTTTTGAATACCGCGATATTGCCTCCTGCAAGGCCTCAAAACAGCTCTACGGCGGACACAAAGTCTGCGCCGAAGGCTGCCTCGGTCTGGGCGACTGCACCAAAGTCTGTGCCTTCAACGCCATTTCCGTCAAAAACGGAGTCGCCTATGTCGATAAAAACCTCTGCACCGGCTGCGGTCAGTGCGTCAAGGCCTGCCCGAACCACCTGATCTCCCTGGTACCGGCCACGGGAGGTGTCCAGGTTCGCTGCGCCAACCACCAGAAAGGCGCCCAGTCCCGCAAAGCCTGCACCGTCAGCTGTATCGGCTGCGGGATCTGTCAGAAGAACTGTCCCACCGGGGCCGCCGTCGTCACTGACAACCTCTGTACCGTCGATCCCGAAAAATGCATCGGATGTCTTGTCTGCACCGAAAAGTGTCCGACCGGTGCCATCTCAGGCGTCATCCGCAAAAAAAACTGACATTTTCACTTTTTTCCTACCCCATAAAAAGCGCTGCTTCTCTTCTTGCCGGGAGAAGCAGCGCTTGCCATTATCCTCACTATGAAAAATGACGGTGCGAGTTCACCAGATAAAATTCGATCGGAGAGCCTCACCGTTGTCGACCAGGAGATCCTGTCCCGTCATGCTTTTGTTGATCACGGTCATGAAATAGATAAAATCGGCCATTTCCTCCGGAGATGCCCATTTTCCCAGCAGTGTCTCGTCAAGGACCTGCTGCCACAGGGTGGGATCCTCCATGATATGGGCATTCAGCTCCGTGGTCACACCGCCCGCGGACAGGCTGTTGCAGACGGCGCCGCGCTTCGCCAGACGCAGGGCCGTATTCTTCATGTAAGCCACCACCCCGCCCTTGCTGGCGGTATATTCGGGGAATTCAGCCCCCGTGGAGGCGCTGGCCGAGGCGTTGAAAAGGACGGCGCGGATCGCATCCTGAAAGGCGTATTTCTCCGTCACAAAAATCGTGCCCTTGAGATTCACGTCGATATCACGGCCGCTCTCCTGAACGCCGGCATTGTTGATAAGGATCTCGACGCCGTCAATAGCCGGCAGCGAGGCCGGATCGCTGATATCGGCGATGAGGTGGGTATAAGCCGGGTCCTCAATCGTCGAGCCGGCGATATCCAGGCCGATCACCACATGGCCCTCTCTGAGAAAACGCAGCGCCGCCGCCTGGCCGATACCCCGGGATGTGCCTGTGATCAATACCTTCATCAAAAATGTCCTCCTCTTCTTGCGGATACGACTCATGAAAAAAAGGAATCCTCATCGGATTCCTTCGTCAGTCGATGCGACTGGATTCGAACCAGCGGCCTCTGCGTCCCGAACGCAGCGCTCTACCAAACTGAGCCACGCATCGTTTTTGTGTTGTTTTTCGCTCAACAGCAAGTTAGATTATATCGGTTTGCCTTCCGTAAGTCAAGCAGTTTTTTCAAAAACTTTCGCGGTCGGGCCATGCGAAAGAGGATCTGCCCTGATATGGCACAAAGCTCCGGAAAAACGTTCTCAGACAGGCGTTGGCTGACGGGACAAAAGGTGTTATAGTGACAAAGATCAGCATATGGTATCAAAAAGGGGGATAATGATGTTGACTTCACTGGCATTCATTTTTCTGGTCGGTCTGGCCATGGCTGCGGTCTGTCAGCAGCTCAGGCTGCCCCGCATCATCGGTATGCTGATGACAGGCATCATGCTGGGGCCCTGTGTCCTGGATCTGCTTGATCCCGCCATTCTGTCTGTTTCCTCCGAACTGAGGCAGATGGCTCTGATCATCATTCTGATCAAAGCCGGCCTTTCCCTTAACCTGGCCGATCTGAAAAAAGTGGGGCGCCCCGCAGTTATGATGTCCTGCCTTCCCGCCGCCTGCGAAATCCTGGCCTTCCTTCTGCTGGCCCCGATGCTCCTTGACATCACCCGCATCGAAGCCGCCGTTATGGGGACTGTCCTTGCCGCCGTTTCACCGGCCGTCGTCATCCCGCGTATGGTGCAGCTGATGGACTCCGGATACGGCACCGGAAAAAGCATTCCCCAGCTTATTCTGGCCGGAGCCTCCTGCGACGATATCTTCGTTATCGTGCTGTTCTCGACCTTTGCCGGCATGGCTCAGGGCAGGCAGGCGCGCGTGATGGATTTCGCCGGCATCCCCGTCTCGATCATTCTCGGCATCGCCCTCGGCGCCGTCACCGGGTATCTTCTGAGCCTTTTCTTTGAAACAGCCTATGCTCACAGGCACTGTGTCCGGAACAGCATGAAGGTCATCATTGTTCTGGGCGTTTCCTTCCTCCTTATGGCGGTCGAAACCGTCCTGAAAGGTCTGGTGTCCGTGTCCGGTCTGCTGGCCGTCGTCAGCATGGCCTGTGTACTGAAAATCAAATGCACGGCCTTTGTCTCAAAACGCTTATCCGAAAAATTCGGCAAGCTCTGGCTTGCCGCAGAGGTCATCCTCTTTGTGCTGGTCGGTGCGGCGGTGGACATTCGCTATACCCTGAGTGCCGGCATCGCCGCCGCTCTCATGATCGCCGCTGCTCTCATCTTCCGTTCCGCCGGCGTGGCCCTCTGTCTTGTGGGCACAAAGCTAACTCGGAAGGAGCGCCTTTTCTGCATGATCGCTTATCTTCCCAAGGCCACCGTTCAGGCCGCCATGGGCTCGGTGCCTCTGGCGATGGGGCTGCCCTGCGGGAAGATCGTTCTGTCGGTCGCGGTTCTGGCGATCCTGATCACGGCCCCGCTGGGCGCCCTGGGTATCGATCTGACTTACAAACGGCTGCTGAGCCGCGAAAAGCCCGCGGCTTAAGCCTTAACGCCGCCTTTTCCTGTTACTGAAGTGCTTTCCCGTCGCTGAAGGCATATCCTGCCTTCTCGCCCAGCACCCGATAGGTGTTGTTGAAGGGATCAAAGCTGATCGGTCTGACCTTATCCGTATCGACCCGTCCGTCAGTGACAACGCTGTCATCGACGCTGACATTGACTATACGGCCGACCAGGCGGTGAGACGCCTCATCATAGTTCACCACACGGCATTCCAGGCAGACCGCCAGTTCGTTGATGACCGGCGCATTGACAAAACGGCTCTTCGTCACCGTGAAGCCGGCGCGGGCCAGCTTGTCTTCCGTGGTGTTGCCCGAGGCAATCCCCAGATAATCGCAGGCCGTCACGTGGGCGGCATCGCCCATGCTGACCGTGAAATCGCCCGTCTGACGCAAATCCTTCACGGTCTTGTGACCCGGACTGACACAGATTGTCAGCTCGTCAGAACCCGTAATACCGCCCCAGGCGGCGTTCATCGCATTCGCCCGGCCGTCCCCGTCGTAAGCGGCGATGATCAGAACCGGCTGCGGATAAGACAACGGTTTAGCTCCAAAATCAATTCTTGCCATAATAACCTCCTCTATTGCTTTATGACCTGTATTTTTCTGCCGCCTCCCCGATGCTCTCGCAGAAAGAAGGATGCGGATAGATCACAGTGTCCAGATCTTCGGCCCGAAGGCCCTGGCGCACGGCCATTTCCAGAAGCGGGGCCATATCTACCGCGCGGCCGCTGACCAAGTGGGCGCCCAGAAGACGTCCCGTGGCCTTGTCCGCGATCAGCTTAATAAAACCGCTGTCCAGGCCCGCAATGACAGCCGCCCCGTTGGTGTCCACCGGTGATTTCCGGACATCCACGGCAATTCCCCGATCCGCCGCTTCGGCAGAGGTCAGCCCCAATGACATCACCTCGGGCCGCGTGTAGACACAGCGCGGCACCGCATCAAGGCCCGTACCTCCGCTGCCGGCGATAGCTCTGCCGTCAGTGCTGTCAGCGGCTATGGCGGCTGCCGCCGCCGCTCCCTGCGCTTCCGCCAGATGGGCCAGAGAAGCGCCGCAGCAATCACCGGCAGCAGAGATCCCCGGCAGAAGCGTTCTGCCCGCCTCATCGGCAAGGATCCGCCCTCCCGGCGCGATCACGGCCCGGACGGTCTCCGAAAGGCACGACACATCCGGCATTCGCCCGACGGCCATCAGGATCACATCCCCCTCCGCATACGCCTCGCGGCCATTTTCCTCAAAAAGACACCTCAGCGCACCGGACACCGGTCTGATCTCCCGCATCCGGATGCCTGTGCGGATCTCCGTTCCGCGCCAGCCCAAAAGCCGGCCGATCTGCCGTCCGCAGTCGCGGTCAAAGCCCGGCAGCAGATAAGGGGCGGCCTCCAGAAGCGTCACGCGGCTCCCGAAGGCGCGGAAAGCTTCCGCCATCTCCACGCCGACAGCCCCGCCGCCGATCACCACAAGACGTGCCGGCACCGTTGTCATTTCAAAAAGCTCATCGCTCGTCAGCACGCCGGGAAGCGCGCTGCCGGGAATGGATAGACGGAGGGGCCGTGAGCCCGTTGCCGCCAGTATATGCCCCGCCCGAAGGATCTTGCCGCCGACCCGGACATGGTGCCCGTCCAGAATCAGACCTTCGCCCCGTAAAATGTCGACACCGGCACTGTTGTAATAAGCCTCCAGCGAGTGCTGAAGACGCGCTCTGATACCGACAGTCCGGCTGATAAGCGCCGCCGGATCGACAGCGGGCCGGCCCAGGGCCGCCTCTTCCATCCGGTCAGCCAGTGCGGCCGCCTCCAGATACGTCTTAGCGGAAATGCACCCACGGTGGAGACAGGTGCCGCCTACGGCGTCCTTCTCAACGATCGCCGCCGTCAGGCCGGCTCTTTTGGCTTCACGCACGGCGCCGCGGGCCGCCGGACCGCCGCCGACAATCACAAGCTGATACTCATCCTTCACAGTGACACCTCACAACAACTGTCAACGAAAACATTTTAGCATTTCCCGGCGCCGCCGTCACGCATCCCGCCTTGCACCATCGCGGCAACCCATGTAATATGTTAGGTAGCTCTAAACGAAAAGAGGAAAATCATGAAAAACCTTGTGAATAAATGGACCAAAACCAGCCTGATCCTTCGTATTCTTGTCGGTCTCGTCATCGGCGCCGTCCTCGGCTTAATACTGCCCGATATGACAGTCATAGCCATCCTCGGCACCGTTTTTGTCAACGCTCTGAAATCCATCGCGCCGATCCTTGTCTTCTTTCTGGTCATGAGTTCCCTCTCCCGGGCCGGCGGCGGGCTCGGCTCCCGTTTCCGCACTGTCATCATCCTCTACATGCTCAGCACCCTGCTGGCCGCTCTGACCGCCGTTATCGTCAGTTTCAGCTTTCCGGTCACCATCAATCTGGCCATCGATGCCGCCGAAAGCACACCGCCCGGCGGTATCGGCGAAGTCCTGTCCAATCTGCTGACCAACATGGTGGCCAATCCGGTCGCAGCCCTGATCAATGCCAACTACGTCGGCATCCTGTTTTGGTCCGTCATCGTCGGCCTGGTACTGCGCCGGATCGGCTCGGAAACCACCCGCAGCGTCATCACCGATCTCTCAAATGTCGTCTCCCGCATCGTCGCCCTGATCATCCAGTGCGCTCCCTTCGGCATCCTCGGCCTTGTCTTCGACGCCGTCTCCACCAGCGGTCTGACGATTTTTACCGACTACGGCAGACTGCTGCTGGTTCTGGTCGGCTGCATGCTGACGGTCGCCTTCGTCGTCGATCCGCTGATCGTGGCGGTTTTCCTCAGGAAAAATCCCTACCCGCTGGCCTTCCGCTGCCTGAAAGAATCCGGTCTGACCGCCTTCTTCACCCGAAGCTCAGCCGCCAACATACCGGTCAACATGGCCCTGTGCGAAAAACTCGGTCTTGAAAAGGACTTCTATGCCGTTTCGATCCCCCTCGGTGCCACCATCAACATGGACGGCGCCGCCATCACGATCACCATCATGACGCTGGCCACCGCCCACACCATGGGTATCACAGTCGATATCCCGACAGCAGTAATCCTGAGTGTTATCGCCACCCTGGGCGCCTGCGGGGCCTCGGGTGTCGCCGGCGGCTCCCTCCTGCTCATTCCGATGGCCTGCTCTCTCTTCGGCATCAGCAATGACATCGCCATGCAGACCGTCGCCGTCGGCTTCATCATCGGTGTCGTCCAGGATTCCCTCGAAACCGCCATCAATTCGGCCGGCGATGTCATGTTCGCCGCCACCGCGGAATACCATGACCGCATGAAGTCTGAGCGCCGCAAGCCGCAGCTTTGATATGATAAAACGAAAGCCGATAGGTTTATCAAAGGACAGAAGTCAGCCGTCGGCCGTTTCTAAACAGCGAGGGTCTGACAGAAGTCAGACCCTCGGTTAATATTGTTTGTCTCCCTGAATGTCTGCGCCTGTCATCCCGGCTATCCGTTCATCATCCGGATAATGACCGTTATGCCATCCCGCAAACCGTTTTTCCGGGGCATCCGGCATGTCGTCAGCGACAAAGAATCCCGTGCCAAAAGCAGGCATTGTCAGGGCAGGCTCACAGGCGTTCCCACTTCAATCAGGTTGCCGTCAGGATCATAGAATCTGACCACCTTCTGCCCCCAGCTGTGTGTCATCAGCCGATTGACATATTGGGTTTCGGGGTAGAGCCTCTCAAGCCGTGCCGTGAATTCTTCTATGTCAGGTTCTTCAAAATACAACTCGGATTGATTGCTGTTTGATATGACGCGCTTTTTCGTAAAATTCTCCCAGTAACCCAATTCCTGCAAAAACACATGATCCGTCAGTTCCATATTGCCGCCGTTATCCCTGATGAGTTGAAAACCAAACATTTCAGAATAAAACTGAAGCGCACGACGGCAGTCTTTGACAACAATAAGCATCCCTTTGAATGTCATACTCCCTCCATAAATAAAAGGTGCCTCTTCCGGGCCTCCTGCCGCCCCCACAGCTCATCGGCGGTGGGGCTTTTGGAATACCATAGCGCCTTGAACAGAAATACGCGGCAGGGACATGCGGTTAACGGTAGGAGCGCCGCTTTGCTTCGCAAATTTCCGCGCGGGCGCCTCTTCCGGGCCTCCTGCTGTCCCACGGCTCCTCGGCGGTGGGGCTTTGGGAATACCAAAGCGCCTTGAACAGAAAGACGCGGCAGGGACATGAGGGTAACGGTAGATGTGCCGCCTTGCTTCGCGAGCTTCCGCGCGGGCGCCTCTTCCGGACCTCCTGCCGCCCTACAGCTCCTCGGCGGTGGGGCTTTTGGAATACCATAGTGCCTTGAACAGAAATACGCGGTATGGACATGCGGTTAACGATAGGAGCGTCGCCTTGCTTCGCAAGTTTCCGCGCAGGCGCCTCTTCCGGGACTCCTGCCGCCCCACGGCTCATCGGCGGTGGGGCTTTGGGAATACCATAGCGCCTTGAACAGAAATACGCGGCAGGGACATGCGGTTAACGGTAGGAGCGCCGCCTTGCTTCGCAAGTTTCCGCGCAGGCACTTCTTCCGGGCCTCCTGCTGTCCCACGGCTCCTCGGCGGTGGGGCTTTTGGAATACCATAGTGCCTTGAACAGAAATACGCGGTATGGACATGCGGTTAACGATAGGAGCGTCGCCTTGCTTCGCAAGTTTCCGCGCAGGCGTCGTCACAAACGCTACTATCGTGACGTAAGCCTGCGCTAATGAAACCGACGCGAAGCAAGAGCAGAGCGACGTGTTAACCGCAGTCCATCACCGCGTATTTTCTCTCTACACTATTCGTTTCCAATTCCCCGCCTGAGCCGAGGGCGGCACGAGCGAAACCGACGCGAAGCAAGAGCAAAGCGACGTGTTAACCGCAGTCCATCACCGCGCATTTTCTCTCTACACTATTCGTTTCCAAACCCCCGCCTGAGCCGCGGGA
>JAQXFO010000047.1 GCA_029005135.1 Lachnospiraceae bacterium | reverse complement strand
GCCGCCGATTCCCGGCTGCGAGACGCGAAACCGCGCCTTCTTCGCCGACAACGGCCTCGCCGTCAGAGCCGATATCACCGACGAGGGCCTCGACGACGCCCTGTCCCTGATGGCGGATCCCGACGCACAGGAGGCCATGGCTGCCTGCCAGGCTGCCCTCATCCGCCCGGATGCCGCCGAGCGGATCTGCCGGCTGGCCGAAGATCTCTGCGGCGCCTGAGGCCGGTGTCGCCGACCGGCATATCATCAGGGCCGGCTCTCCCGGCGCACGGCCAGCAGATAGCCCACACCCGCGGGTGCGCGCATCGGGAATGCCGGCGAAGCCGCATTATAGTCTTTGAAAAAACGCTCTGTCATCGCCTTATCATCCAGAGCCTCATAGATGAGAAATCCGTGCTTTTCCAGGAGAGCGGCCATCTCCCGCTCCGTATAAGCCGCCTTCATCGCTTCCCCGGCCCCTGCCGCCAAACGCCGGTTAAGGGCAGAAGCACCGGTATCGGAGTCTTTTTCGATCCGCGGATAATCCAGTACCAGAGCGGAACCCGGGCACCACAGCGGCGCGATCCGGCCCAGGAGGGCGTCGAAAGCCTCCGGCGTCAGATAATACACAAGCCCCAGAAGACCGGCAAAGCTCTTCCTCTCCGCCGAAAAACCTTCCTCCATAAGTTTTTCAGGCCAGGAAGACGCCGCCAGATCACAGGGAACGGCACGGCACGGCGTCAGCATGGCAAGACCGGCTTCTTCAAGCTTTTGCTGCTTGACCGCCGCCGTGTCCGGTTCATCCAGCTCGAAAACCGTCAGCGAGGGCACCGCCTTCCGCCAGGCGAAGGTATCATACCCGGCGCCGAAGATCACATACTGACGGCAGCCCAGATCGACCTCCCGCGACAGAGCTGCCTCGGCAAAGGCACTCCGTCCCAGCACCGACGGCGCCAGAAAGCCGTCAACGATCCGGCGCAGCCCCTCCTCCTGCGAGCCCTGAAAGCCCGGCAGGAAAAAACCGACGCCGCCCGCCAGCGCCGCCGCCTGGGCTTCAAAGGCCTCCTGCCCCAGCAGGGCCTCCGCAGCCTCATCCCGAAAGACAAGTCCGCCTTCAAAGCGCGTGTGATAGGCCCGGGAAAAGGCACAGGTCTTCGCTGTCATACTGTCCTGACTCATAATGATTCCTCCTTGTTCAAAGCGCGGACACACGGTCCGTCCCGATGGGTCTTATACTTATTACACCGTAAATCTGTTCAGAACAAGGCTGGAAAAAATAGCGAAAATATGGTAATATAAGCGTGTCGAGGAAAGAAATTTCTTCGATTTTTTTCGTTAAGGGCACAAAAAGAAGGGAGTCAGGAATGGAATACACGAAAAAAAATGTGGCCGCCATGATCGACCACACTCTCTTAAAACCGCAGGCCGAGCCGTCCCAGATCCGCCGCCTCTGCGAAGAAGCGATCACCTGGGGCTTTGCCTCCGTCTGCGTGAACCCTTGTTATGTAAACCTTTGTGCCGGTCTTCTGGCCGACAGCCCCGTGCGGGTCTGCACCGTCATCGGCTTCCCTCTGGGCGCCGCCGCCACAGCCGTCAAGGCCTTCGAGACCGAAGACGCCGTCAGAAACGGTGCCGACGAGATCGATATGGTAGTCAACATCGGCATGATCAAGGCCGGGGACCGGGCTTATGTGGAAAATGACATCCGCCGGGTCGTCGAGGCCGCCGACGGCCGCCTCGTCAAGGTCATCATCGAAGCCTGCCTGCTGACCGACGAGGAAAAGGTCCTGGCCTGTCAGGCCTCCAAAGCGGCCGGGGCCGACTTCGTCAAGACCTCCACCGGCTTCTCCACGGGAGGCGCCGTCCCCCGGGATGTGGCCCTGATGCGCCGTACCGTCGGACCGGACATGGGTGTCAAGGCCGCCGGAGGCATCCACAGCGCCGCGGAAGCCATCGCCTGCCTCGAAGCGGGCGCCAACCGTCTGGGTGTCAGCGCCGGCATCGCCGTCGTCAGCGAGCTGGACTGAGCGGCGGGGAGGAGATCCTGCAAGACGAGATAACCTGATGATGTGGGAGGCGGACGCCGTATGCCGGATAACTGTCGATCCGTCATCGGTTGAAGAACAGGGTCAGCACCATGGCAAAGATACCCACGATAGCCAGAATGAGACCCTTCTTCGAGCCCTCCTCCCTGTCCATCATCGTCATGACCGACCCGAAGGCCGACACCAGGAACGGTACCAGAATCGCCAGGATTCTGGGCATCGTATTCGTGACCTCACCGCGCGTGTTGATCTGCACCGCCACCGTGTCGGGCAGAACGCCCCAGGAAAACACCGCCAGTGCAGCTGCCAGAACCAAACCAAGAATGCCGATAGCCTTTTTGTTCATCGTGGGTCTCCTTATCTTCTCTTATACAAAGAAACTGACATCTGCGGGAATCATACCGGATCTTCGATATTCGCAAAAAAACTTAAACAGCAATTTTTGCGCTATCATGTCAATGCCCTTGTCGTCCGTACGCCAGGTACCTCGGGCATTTTTCACTGTTATTTTCTTCTCATCCAGCAAAGCCTGAAGAGAAAAATCCTGCATCATGTCCTCTGTCCGCTTTTTCCTGCCGGATCGTCTCTTCTGATTCCACGGCGATGCCGGTTCCGCCAGCGTTTCACGGGCGATGACGATCCTGCCGTCCTCGCCTTTTTGAGCCGCCTCCCAACCGTCACGATTGACGTTATAGCAGGCATAGCTGTATACCAGTTCGGTATCATCGGCTTTTTGCCGATGCATATGGCCACCCCATCCTTTACTCATGCCAACCCCCTTCCAAAGGCTGCGCAGCAGCCGCTTCGCTGTTGCCGTCGATGGGACAATGCGGGCACGGCGCATGACACTTCATCGTGGCCGCCTCCTTATCAGGAAAAACCTTGACTCTCCCCCTGAGGGGATATGATAGTATCAACCTGTCAGACAACGTACTAATATCAAAACCGTCACAGGAGAAGCTGCCATGAAAGTCATGAACTCCCATCACACACCCGACCCCT
>JAQXFO010000046.1 GCA_029005135.1 Lachnospiraceae bacterium | reverse complement strand
GGCCCTTGTCCCGGGAAATCGTCTCAGCGAATAAAATTCGTCTTGATCTTGTCTTCCTTCTCCGGCAGGCCGAAGGCTTCGCGGCCCAGGGCGAAGCTCTTCATCATGAAGATCATGTTGCGGGCCAGCTCGCGGACGGTCTGCAGACCTTCGGCGTCACCGGCGGCATCGCCCGGTGCGGCGCCGTGGACGCTGTTCCAGTAGCAGCTGGAGGCGACGGGCATGCCCGAGATCGTGAAATACTTGTTCAGTTCGTCGAAGGTGGCGGAGCAGCCGCCGCGTCTGGCGACGACGACCGAGGCCCCGACCTTCATGCGCAGATCGGTCTGATTGCAGGTGAAGAGGCGGTCGAGGACGGCCACCAGGGTAGCGTTGGCGGAGGCATAGTAGACAGGGCTGCCCACCACGACACCGTCGGCTTCCTTGAGACGTTCTGTCAGGTCATTAACGATATCGTCGGTGACGCATTTGCCGCTGGCGGCGCAGCCGCCGCAGCCGACGCAGCCGCGCACGGCCTGGTTGCCGACCGTAATCAGATCAACGTCGATACCGTTTTCGATAAAGACCTTTTTCATTTCCTGAAGCGCCATACCGGTGTTGCCGCCGGCCTTGGGGCTTCCGTTCAGCATGAGTACTTTCACTTTCGTTTACTCCTTTTATACTATCAGCGCAGACATTTGCTATTTGTCATAAAGCCAGAGCTTTCTCCCATGATACGGCATTTTTTTCCTGCGGACAATGCTGTTTTGCCGCCGCTGACCGTTTCTCACGTCATCCACCCGGGGTCCGGGTTTTCCATTTTCCCGTTTTCTCAGTTCTTTTTCAGCTTTTTTTCAACAGTTTTGAAGATCAGCGGCCAGATCACGACCACGAACCAGACAATCAGGAAGGTGCCGATGAAGGTGCCGGCCCAGTCACCCAGAAGGTCTTCCAGGCAATGACCGGCTTCGTTGACGGCCACGACGCCGGCGATGCCGATGACACCCCGGAGGAGGCGGACAGGCACGGTGCCGTCATTGTCAAAGCGGACATAGCGCCGCTCCACAATCCAGGCACTGATGAAGCCCAGGAACAGGGCGGCGACGGCGTAGCAGTCGGTGACCATGTCGACAGGATCGGTCAGAAGCACTCCCTTGGCGTAGACCATCGGGTAGGGCTTCAGCGATGTGAACACAAGAAAAACCACTGTCAGCACCGTCGTCAGTGCCAGAAAACGCAGGTCGTTGTTTTTCCGGCTTTCAAGCCAGATGATCAGTTTCGGTGCTGCCAGAACGGTAATGGCACCGATGGTAAAGCCGGCAAGCACGTCCTGGGGCGTGTGGACACCGAGGAAGTTCCGGGAAAAGCCCACCAGAAGCGCCAGCAGAATGAAGATGACCCGCAGGAGCTTTTTGCGGCTGTACAGTGCGATGCTGCCGTAAATATCCATCCCCATCTGGCTGTGTCCGCTGGGGAAGGCATAGCCGGTGGCCTCGGGCAGGGCCGCCTCAGCGGGGGTAATGCGGGGATCACGGATCCAGGGACGGCTGACGCAGAAGATATTTTTGCAGAACTGGTTGATCATGCCGCCCAAGGCTACACTGAAGCCGATGCGAATACCCAGCTCGCGGCTCAGACACCAGTAAGTCAGGGCGATGACCAGAATGGCCAGGGTACTGGCACCCAGCTCAGTAATCGTATTGAAGACAACGGTGACGCCGCTGCCGGCGGCCAGCCTGATTTCCTGCAGAAAAAGAAGGTAATTGATGTCCATAAACGATCCTTTCTTGTCAGGTTTATGCTTTTTTTATTGTAACATACCGGGGCTTGACGGCGGCGGCTCTTTTTTTATATGATATCCCTATCGATTTTATCGGAAATGAGGAGACGGTTCAGATGTCACGCCGTGATATTGTCAAAACAGCTTTTATCCGCTCGCTGCCGATCCTGTGCAGCTACCTCTTTCTGGGCATCGCCTATGGCATCCTGATGGAGGAAGCGGGTCTGCCCTGGTTCTGGACACTGACGACCAGCCTGACAGTTTATACGGGAGCGTTTCAGTTTGTCCTGATTTCCCTTTTGAGCAGCGGCGCCTCCCTGGCTACGGTGGCACTGACGGCTTTTCTGATCAACAGCCGCCAAACCTTTTACGCCCTCTCTTACGTGGAGGATTTTTCGAAAATGGGCCGCCGTCAGGTATTCATGATCCACACGCTGACCGATGAAACCTACGCCGTCAACGGCACCCTGACGCAGCCGGACGAGGACCGCCGCCGCATCATGTTTGTTCTGGCGGTCCTCTGCTACCTCTACTGGGCGGCCGCCGGTGTGATCGGCGGCATTCTCGGCCAGCTGATCCCCTGGGACATGACCGGCATCGATTTCTGTATGACCGCCCTGTTTATCATCATTTTCATCGACCATTGGGAGAAGAATCCGCGGCATTTCCCGGCGATAGCCGGGGCTGTCATCGCGGTGATCTGTCTCCTTATCTTCGGTGCCGGCAGTTTTATGCTGCCTGCGCTTCTTATGACCTCGGCGGCTCTCCTGATATGGGATTCTGTCCGGCAGCGCCGGGACGAAGCTTCGGAGGAAATGCCATGACTGTCACGTCTGTCCTGACCGCCCTGGCTGTCTCCGTCGCGGTGACCTTTGCTCTGCGCGCCCTGCCCTTTGCCGCCTTCCGGCGCCGTCCGATGCCGCCGGTTCTGTGCCGGCTCGGCCGCCTGCTGCCGCCGGCGATTATGGCGGTGCTGGTGGTCTACTGCCTGAAGGATGTCCCTGCCGATCCCTCCGGTTCCGGAGCCGCGGGGCTTATGGCTGCCGCTCTGGTGGCTGTCAGCTACCGCCTGAAGCACAGCACCTTTTTCTCGATCACGCTGGGTACCCTTGTCTATATGCTGCTCATCCGTCTTCTGTAAAGACCGGGGAGGGCTTATTATGGTCAGGTCAGCACGAGCTTATCGGTCTGCCGCGGCGGTGCGCCGGCGGGCAGCCATTCTCCGTTTCTGAATATCTCACGGACGGCGGCTTCATAGTCTGCCGTCCGTTTGGCTTTTCTGATCCCTTTCATAGCCTTCCGGCAATCCGCTGTCAGGAGGGTCTCCCAGTATATCCACAGTTCCTTCATATGACCCAGCACAGCAGCCGGGCCCGACAGCTCGGCGCTGTAGGCCTCATAGAGAGCGTCGTGAAAGGCACTGAGGGCGTCGGGCGTCAGATCGGCGCCATCCCGATAAGCCCGGAAAAGGGCCGGATTTCTCAGCAGGCCCCGGCCGCACATAACCGCCGCCACAGCACCTTGACGGCCCGCCCGGAGCCTGGCCGCCTCCTCAAAGGCAGCAATATCCGACACCGTGTACAGACCGCCGTTATAAACCAGGGGACACCGGCTGCCGGCGGCATAGCTTTCGAAAATTTCCCGATGGGGGAGACCGCGGTACAGCTCGTCCCGTGTCCGCGGATGTACGATGAGCTCGGCTATGGGGTATTTGTCAAAAACCGTGAAGAGCGCTGCCGCCTCTGCCGGGTCGTGAAGGCCGATCCGGGTCTTGACCGAGACAGACACCTCATCGCGCAGCGCGTCGAAGATCCCGTCCAGAAACCGGTCAAGGGCCGCCGGATCCTCCAGAAGCCCCGCACCCTTGTGCTTGGTGACCACCGTCGGTGACGGGCAGCCGAGGTTCAGATTGATCTCCCGGTAACCCAGATTCGCCAGGTACCGTGCTGTCATCACAAAGACCTCCGGCGCGTTGGTGAGGATCTGGGGAACGGCGGTGATGCCGCTGTTAAGGGCCGGATCGCAGTCCCGTCTTTCCCTGTTTTTTATCTTGCCGTCGCCGTGAGGCGCGATGAAGGGCAGAAAGTATTTGTCGGCGCCGCCGAAATGCGCCTGATGTACGTGCCGGAAAATATGCCCCGTTACGCCCTCCAGCGGCGCGGTGTAAAGGCTCAGCATATGCGCGGCAGGCCTTCTCCCTGCAGGATATCCAGACGGCGGAGACCGCCGATGGCGGTGGTCAGTAAGAGGGTTCCGGGCTCTCCGCCTCTGACTTCGCCGATGATGGCCGCATCCTGTCCGTAGCGGGAGGCACGGATAAGCGCCAGAGCCCTGTCCGCCTCTTCAGCCGCCACCACCGCGGCCAGCTTGCCTTCATTTCCCATATAGAGCGGATCCAGTCCCATAAGACCGCAGAAGTCCCTGACGGCGGGTGTGACGGGCACCGCCTCTTCGCGGATCACGAAGGTCTTCGCCGATGCCTCCGCCAGTTCCTTCAAGACGGTGGCCAGGCCTCCCCGGGTGATGTCGCGCAGGGCATGACAGGCAATCCCGGCCGCCTTCAGGCGGCCGACCATATCTGTCAGGGGAGCGTTGTCGCTTCTTGAGGCGGTGCGGATGCCGAGCCGCTCTCCCAGGATGGCGGCATGATGATCCCCCAGGGTGCCCGAGACGATGATCACATCGCCCTCCCGGGCACCGGCTGCCGACGGCAGCGCCTCCCCGGCATCAATAAGGCCGATACCGGCGGTGTTGATATAGAGGCCGCCGCGGCCCTCCACCACCTTGGTATCCCCGGTCACGATGCGGATACCGGCTTCCCGGGCCGTTTCCGCCATGGAGGCGGCCACCTGCGACAGGACTTCGACGGAAAGGCCCTCCTCCAGGATAAAACCGGCGGTCAGATAGGCCGGCCGGGCTCCCCGCATCAGAAGATCGTTGACGGTACCGCAGACGCTCAGGCGGCCGATGTCGCCGCCGGCGAAGATAAGGGGCGTGACCACGAAGCTGTCGGTGGTGACCGCCAGTCCGGCTGCGCCTTCCACGACAGCCGCGTCCTCCAGAGGCGCGGACGGATCATAGCCAAAGGCGCGCCCGAAGACCTCCCGGATCAGTTCTCCCGTGGCTTCCCCGCCGCTTCCGTGTACCATGAGTATCTTGTCTGTCATATTTATCTCCGATGATAACTGTAATAGGTATGGCAGCTGCCCTCCGCCGAGACCATGCAGGCGCCCTGCGGCGTCAGCGGTGTGCAGACCCTGCCGAAAAGAGGACAGTCGGGCGGGCTCATCCGTCCCGCCAGAACAGAACCGCAGCAGCAGGCTTCATTGGTGCCGCTGTCGTCATTGAGACCGTCACTGCCGGCATCATAGGCGGCAAGTTCCGCCTTCAGGAGGCGTCCCGAGGCGGGCACGACCCCAAGTCCCCGCCACAAGGCCGGACCGGGTTCAAAATAGCGCGCCGTCAGAGCCTGAGCGACGGTGCTGCCCTCCTCCGTCACGACCTGGGGATAGAGATTAAAAACCTCTCCCCTGCCGCGGGCCCGGGCAAGGACATAGATGGCCCTCAGAAGGCTCATGCCGTCGAAGCCGGCCACCGCAAAGGGCATCTGCCATTTTTCCGCCAGAGGGCGGAATATCCCGCTGCCGGTGACCACCGCAACGTGGCCGGGTGCCAGAAAACCGTCCACGGCGGCGCCGTTTTCCAGAAGATGCTCGATCACCGCCGGCATCGTCTTCAGCGCCGTCAGAAGCTTCAGGTTCGTCAGCTTTTTCTCAAGGATGTCCTCCATCATGAGGGCGTAAAGCGGCGTCGTCGTCTCGAAGCCCACGGCCGCCATGATAAAGGTGACCGAGGGTTCCTTCTCCGCCATCACGAGGGCGTCAAAGGGCGAATAGACCATGCGGACATCGCCGCCCCGACCGGAGGCTTCCTGCAAAGTGCCGCGTCCTCCGGGCACCCGAAGCAGGTCGCCGAAGGTCACAACAGCACAGCCCGGCGTTTCCGCCAGGCTGATCAATCGGTCAATATAAGCTGTGGGGGTCACGCAGACAGGGCAGCCCGGCCCCGAGATCAGACGGATCCGCGGGGACAGCATGTCCGATATGCCGTTTTTGGCAATGGCGGCCGTATGGCTGCCGCAGACCTCCATCAGGCGGAGCTCCGGCCCGTCGTACCGCGCCAGATACTCGCGAACAGCGTCTTCTGTCATGTTCCGTCCTCGGCTAATTCTTCAAAAAGGGCCGCCATACCGTCTGCCTCTTCTTCCGATACCTTCTGGAGGATGCAGCCGGCATGAACCAGCACGCGGTCACCGGGCACCACCGTCACCAGACCGCAGCGGGCACGGACTTCATTGCCGCTGAAGTCGACGACGGCATCGCGGCCCTCCAGGCGGATCACCCGTCCAGGCATGGCAACGCACATGTCAGGCCTCCTCCTTTGTCCCGTCGGCGGTCTCTTCCGCCGACGCAGCCGGGACCGGGACGGCAGGCTTCGCCGCCGGGGCGGCCGGTTTGGCAGCCGTCGGTTTCTTCGGGACCGGCTTCACCATGGATTCCGGCGGTCTCTGATAGGTTTCTTCGGATTTGGCCCCCATGGGTTCCTGATAGCCCGGCACCATGGACAGGCACTTTTTCGGACACTTGGTCACACAGTAACCGCAGGCGATACAGTCGAAGCGGTTGATGGTCCAGGTTCCCTTCTGCCGGTCAACGCTGAGGGCGTCCGACGGACAGTTGAGGGCACAGATCGTGCAGGAAATACATTTATCAATATCAATGACCACATGGCCTCGGCTTCTCTCCGGATAGGGATAGGGCTCGGCCGGATAGGAGGTCGTGACCGGTTTGGAGAAGAGATTTTTCAGCATCTGCTTCCCGAAATTCATAATTGCCATAGGTGCGCTCTCCCTTCTCTCAGCGTTCCGTGCAGCTGATGCACGGGTCAATCGTCAGGATCAGAAGCGGCACATCGCCGATCTCGGCTCCCTTGAGGGTCTCGGTCAGACCGGCCAGATTGGCGAAGGTGGGCGTGCGGATCCTCAGGCGGTCCAGAGTCTTCTTGCCGCTGGCCTTGACATAATAGTAGGCCTCGCCGCGGGGCTGCTCGACGCGGTTGAAATACTCGCCGTTCGGGAAACCCTTGACCGGCACCGCGATATCGCCCTCCGGGATACGGCCGATGACCTGGCGGATAATGTCAATGGACTGATAGACCTCCATGAGACGGACATAGCAGCGGGCGTAGCTGTCGCCGTCATTCGAGGTGATCGGTTCAAAGTCAAGATACGGATAGGCGTCATAGCCCAGCTTGCGCATGTCGCAGGCGATGCCGCTGGCTCTGGCAAAGGGACCGCAGCAGCCCAGATCGTGGGCCTGCTGTTTTGTCAGGACACCGACGCCCTTGAGACGGGACTGGACGGTGTAGTCGTAAAGGAAGGTCTTTTCCACAACGCGGACATCCCGGGCCACCTCATCGAGGGTGTCGAGGATCTTTCTGAGCATCTCCGGCGTCATGTCCTTGAGAACGCCGCCAACGGTATTGACCGAGAAGATCAGACGGCCGCCGGTGGTCATTTCATGCAGATCCAGGATGTGCTCGCGGATACGCCAGCATTCATAGAAAAGGCTTTCGAAGCCGAAGCCGTCGGCCAGAAGGCCCAGCCACAGAAGATGGCTGTGAAGGCGGCCCAGTTCGCTCCAGATCGTGCGCAGGTGACGGGCTCTGTCCGGTGTCTCCACATTCATGATGTGCTCCACCGCCTCGACATAGCCCATGCCGTGCTGGAAGGAACAGATGCCGCAGGTCCTCTCGACCACGTAGGTCATCTCCTGGAAATCCTTCTTCTCGACGAGGCCCTCCAGACCACGGTGGATAAAGCCGATATTCGGGATGGCTTCAATAACGCGCTCATCCTCGATCACCAGGTCCAGATGGACCGGCTCGGGAAGAACCGGATGCTGAGGTCCGAAGGGGACGACGGTTCTTGTCTTGTTCACAGTACTGCTTCCGTTCATTTTTTCACCTCCGGCCGAAACGGCGCTTCCTTCTCGATACGATACAGGCGGCCGTGATAATCGATGCCCTCCATCATATCGATCCTGAGCCCGTAAAGCTCACTCATTTCATTTTCATAGAAGACAGCGATCGGGAAGAAGGGCGTGATGCTCGGGATGCTGTCATCCGGGTTGATAACCACCCGCAGATGCACCAGCTGATAGGCTTCGTCGTCGGCAAAGGTGTAGGATACCTCGACAAGGCCGTTCACATAAGCCGCACAGGCCTGGGCGAGACGGCGGTTTTCATTTTTCAGGGTCATCACTGCCAGGAGGAGTTCCTCCTTCGGGACGACCCGTATCTCATCGATACCGTGAATGACTTCGGCCATGGTTTACTCTCCTTTCTTGACGCCCTTCAGCGATGTCTCCCACTCATTGGCGCGTTTTTCAAACAGGTCGATCGCCTTGACCAGGCCGTCAATGATGGCCTGGGGCCTGGCGGCGCAGCCCGGCACATAGATATCCACCGGGATGACCTTATCAACACCGCCCAGGATGTTGTAGCAGTCCTTAAAGACACCGCCCGTGCAGGCGCAGACGCCGACGGCGACCACGACCTTCGGGTTGGGCATCTGTTCGTAAAGCTGTCTGACGACGTCGCGATTCTGTGTGTTAACGCCGCCTGTCACCAGAAAAATATCGGCCTGCATCGGGTCACCCGTATTCTCGATGCCGAAACGCTCAGCGTCGTAGACCGGTGTCAGAGAAGCCAGAACCTCGATATCGCAGCCGTTGCAGCTGGAGCCGTCATAATGAAGCAGCCAGGGTGATTTTTTTACTTTTGCCATATTGTTTCCCCTTATTTAATCAGCATCAGAATGATCATGTTAACGCCGGCAAAGACCAGGGTACAGGTCCAGGCCATGATTATCATCTTTTCCCATTTGATACGGGCGCTGCTGTTGTCGATGAGGATCTCCAGGAAATACACCAGAGCCACCACGATGACAGCCGCGACATAGCTTAAGGGGTTGCTGTTGATGATGAAGAGGGCCACCACCGCCATCAGGAAAACGATCTCGTACCATTCCGTGATCGTGTAGAAAGCCAGGTTGCGGGCACCCATCTCCGTCGTCAGCCCCTTGACCAGCTCCTGATGCGGATGACGGGAGGTACTGGTGTCAAAGGGGGATTTTCTCAGCTTGATCGTCAGGCAGAAAACAAAGGCGATGAAGATACCCGGCAGCTTGAGGATCGGGCTCCAGGCGCCGGCGATCATGTCTCTGACATAGAAGCTGCCGGTGGCCAGATACAGACCGACCGCACACAGCAGCACCGCCGGCTCGTAGGCCATCATCTGCACCAGTTCGCGGGAAGCTCCCATGGTACTGTAGGGCGAGTTGGTGATCATGGCGGCAAAATACAGGAAGGCAGCCGCCGTGGACAGGACGAAGAAGCACATCAGAAGGTCCATGCCCAGGAAGAAAACGACACCCGTCAGGATCATCATCAGCATATAGGTGATCATCATCAGGCTCTGTCCGCGGCTGACGATGATAATCTCCTTGTTGAGCAGCTTTTTCACATCGTAGAAGGGCTGCAGGAGAGGCGGACCCACGCGGCGCTGCATACGGGCGGATATTTTCCGGTCGAACCCTTCCATAAGGCCGCCGATGAACGGTGCCAGAATAAGATAGGCCAGAGCCCAGAGAATACTGTTCATACTCATACGACGGCACCTCCCACGATCATACAGATCATAACGACGAGCACAACAACCGTGATCACGCAGCTGGGACGCATCAGGCGTTCCGGGCCGATCAGCTTGTCAAAATAGAAATTCACCAGATTAGCCTGGCGCGCTTCACCCATGGAGCCGACAAAATGCTTGTTGTCACCCAGGTTGATGCCGTTCATATAGGACAGCTTGCGTTCGGTTTCCAGATTCTTCGTGTAGCCGTAGGCCACCAGCGGGATAGCGAAGACTGCCAGGATGATCACCGTCATCAGGACCAGCGTGCTCAGAGGCAGCACATCCACAACCGTGCCGTACAGTTCCTGTACCAGCGGATGGACGAAGGAGGTGGACATCGCCGGATAGAAAAGGCACAGGCCCACCATGACCGTCGCATGGAAATACAGGGAGACAAGCTCGTTGCGGCGTGTCACATCAACATAGCGTCCGTCATTATTCTTCTGCAGCAGCTTACCCATCCATTTTGACCAGTAAAAGGCTGTCGCGGCGCTGCCGAAGCAGATGAAGAGCGTCATCAGTATATTGCCCTCATCAATGGAAGCCTTCAGCGTCGAGCCCTTGGAGATCAGCATGCCGAAAGGTGCCAGGAACATACAGGCGATACCGATGAACATGAAAGTTGCCAGACGCGGCAGACGGAACAGAAGACCGTGCATATCTTCGATATTGCGGCTGTGGATCGAATTCTCGACGGCGCCGATATCCTGGAAAAGCAGGGATTTGGACACCGCGTGGAAGATCATCAGGAAGACACCGGCCCAGATCGTGCCGGAGGTACCCATGCCCGCACAGGCCACCATAAGACCCAGATTGGAAATGGTTGAGAAGGCCAGAACCTTCTTCCCGTCACAGTTGGCGATGGCCATGAAGGAGGCCGCCAGGAAGGTAAAACCGCCCACAAAGGTGATCATGTCGCCGGTCATGTTGCCGTGAAGGGCCGGGGACAGACGGAACAGGATGTAGACACCGGCCTTGACCATCGTGGCGCTGTGCAGCAGGGCCGATGACGGTGTCGGTGCCACCATGGCTCCCAGAAGCCAGCCCGAGAAGGGCAGCTGGGCGGATTTTGTCAGGGCCGCAAAGGCGATCAGCGCGATCGTGATTGTGGCGGCGCCGATGCCGGCACGGCCGTAATAGACCATTCTCTGCAGATTCGTCGTGCCGCAGAACACGCCGCCGAAAACGATGCCCACCGCCAGCGCCGTGCCGCCCAGAAGATTCATCCAGAGAGCACGGAAGCTGTTGGTAATGGCTTCCTCGGTACGGGTATAGCCGATCAGCAGGAAGGAGCAGACACTGGTGATCTCCCAGAAGAGATCGATCCACATCAGATCCGAGGACAGGACAAAGCCGAACATGGCGCTGAGAAAGATAAACAGCAGCGCATAGAAGACGTTGCGGCGGTCCTGAACCTCCGTATGATGGACATGATAGCCGTGCATGTAGCCGGCGGCGTAGACGGCAATCATGCTGCCCACAAAGCCGATAATCAGGCACATCAGGACAGCCAGACGATCCACATAGATGTGCGTCAGGGCTTCCTTCGGCACCGTCAGATCGAACCAGGCAATCAGAAGCGTCGGCACGATCGACAGCAGGGCTATCCAGTATTTGCGGTATTTAAAGCACAGATAAGACACAAAGATCATTAAGAAAAGCTCTGTACACAGAATGACATGGTCGATGACTTCCGTCTCGACCGCGAATTTCACCGTCTGAGCCCCGTTCATAAAAAAGGTAACGGTCAGAGCCGCCGTCACCGCCATGATCACCGCGGCACCGGTGTAGATGATCATGGCCCTCAGCTTATGATTCCCGACAAAGAAAACGAGCAGGGCAATCAGCAGAGGAAACCCGATAAGAAAAGGCACCATCCAATCAATCATATCGTTTCCACCCCATCATTGTAATTGGTTACAATCAACCATTTTTATTATACGAAATCAAACCGCCTTCTGTATGTTCAAAAACAGATACAGAACCAGAACTTACGCTGAAAACAGCCGCCTTTTTTATACACAAAAAAAGAGATCCTTCGTCTCTGAAAGATCCCTTTATCGTTATCGCCGGCTTAGTCTTCCCGGCCGTATATATCGTCAAAGGCTGTCACGGCATAATCGGCAATGCGCTTTTCCAGCCGGTCAAATTTATCGAGAAAAAGATGTCCCTCGTCTGTCAGCGAAGCCCCGCCGCCGTCACGGCCGCCGTGATTGCGGCGGATCAGCTGATAGCCCAGTTCCGTTTCGGCACGGTTAATGATAAACCAGCCTTTGCTGTAGGACAGCCCCATGCTCTGACAGGCCTCCTTGACCGATCCCAGCTCATCAATCAGACGTATCAGCTGGGCTATACCCGGTCCGAAGAAGGCATTGCTTTTACGGATCGTCACCTTGACTCTTACGCTTAAGTCTTTGTCCATCAATTCAGTCCACCCTCTCCCATCCGGCAGATCTCATCGCGGGTGATCCGGTCATCCGCCATAAGGCGCGGCAGAAGCCTGTCAAAAACCGTCGTGCCGGCATACATCACACATCCCGGCAGACCGACGATCGGAACGATCCTCTCCGTTCCATCCGCTTCCTTTTTGCCATAATAAGCCAGCATCAGCATCGCGCCCGGCAGCACCGGTGTGCCGTAGGTCACCACCTCGGCGCCGGTCTGACGAATGGCCAGCGGCGTTCTGTCGTCGGGATCGACACTCATGCCGCCAGTCACGCAGACCAGTTCGGCACCTTTGTTAATGGCATCCAGGATATTTTCCGTCGTCACCGCCGCGTTATCGTCAAGAATCCGGCAGTCGGCAGCCTCCGCCCCGTAGTCCGCCAGCTTCCCGACCACCACCGGGGTAAAGGTATCCTTGATGCGTCCCTTATATATCTCGCTTCCGGTAGCCAGAACAGCCGCCTTACGCGGCCGGAAGGGAAGCACGTTGATGATGGGCCTGTCACCGGCGGCCTGTCTGGCTTCCTCCAGACGCGTCGCGGCAATCATCAGCGGGATCACGCGCATCGCCGCCACCGTCTGCCCCTTCTTCACGGCCGTATTGCCGCGCTTGGTGGCGATCATGACCTCCGGTACGGAGTTAACGGCTATCAGGCGCTCCGAATCGATCTTCAGAAGGCCGTCAATGTCGGCTTTCAGGGCAATCTTGCCCTCCTTGGCCTCACCGGCGGTCAGGTTTTCTCCCCGGGACAGATCGCGCAGAACAGCAGCACCGTCATTTTCATGGACCATACCCTCGGTATCGTCCCAGACATAGATGTGTTCCTTGCCGATGGAAAGCAGTACCGGAATATCCTCTTCCGTCACCACATGCCCTTTTCTGAACACGGCATCCTTCGTCACGCCCCTGATGATCTGTGTCATGTCATGGCAGAGAACCTGCCCTACCGCTTCTTCCGTACGGATTTCTTTCATATCTCGCCTCCCGACAGTACATCTATCATAACACACTTTTATTCCGGCGTCTCTATTTCAGAAGCATCAATGCCTCCGGCGGCAGATAGAGGAACTGCTGTGTCTTCCGAAGATACTCTCCGCCTGAGGCTTTATCCATCAGCCACCACAGTTCCTGTCCTCCATCCGCATTCTGCATGCGGAACTGATACTCAAAAGGACCCTCCACCAGACGGTGCCGAACGGTCCGGATGGTATTGACTCCCGGTCCGGCTGCCGGCAGGATATGGTGCCCGCGGATACCGACTGCCCGGATATCCTCCGGTACCTCTGCCGTCGTGGTCAGCAGACATTCCCAGTCCATGGCCCGGAGCGTATGGGCATCGATCCGCCGGGCCCGGGAAATGTTCTTGCAGCCCGTCAGGCGGCAGACCTCCGTATAGCGCGGATCCGCAAAGATCTCCGCCGTCGAACCGCTGAGAATGGTATGACCGCCGCTGATCACCGTCAGACGGCTGCAGCATTTATAGATATCATCACGGCTGTGGGACACCAGGATCACATCGCCCTGAAAATCCGAAAGCATATCCAGAAGGTCTCCGAGCATCTGCTCCCGCAGATAGGCGTCCAGCGCTGAAAAAGGTTCATCCAGAAGGATCACCTCCGGATCCGCAGCCATCATGCGTGCCAGCGCCACTCTCTGCTGCTGACCGCCGGAAAGCTGATGCGGGTAATGGTTTTCAAGGCCTTCCAGATGATAGGCTTTAACCAGTTCCCGGATCCGTGCCGCCTTATCCCTGTCCTTCCGGCGAATGCCGATACCGATATTGGCTTCGGCCGTCATTGTCGGAAACAGAGCGTAATTCTGGAAAAGGTAGCCGACCCTCCGCTTCTGCGGCGGCAGATTGATCTTTTTTTCCGAATCAAACAGAACACGCCCGTTAAGCACGATGCGGCCCTTATCCGGCTTCTCGATACCGGCGATCGTCCGCAGCGTCATGCTTTTGCCGGAGCCCGATGCGCCGAGAAGGCCCGTAGGGATCCCGTTCGTCCTGAAATCGACAGCCATCTGAAAACTGCCGAGGCGGCGTTCAAAACTGACTTCCAGAGACATTTACCGCCACCTCCTGACTGTTTTCATCCCGCGGCCCGTGATCAGATTGATCACAAAGACGGCGCCGAAGGAGATCAGAATAATCAGTGTTGTCCACACACCGGCCGTATCATAGCGATTGGCCGACACCTCTGCCGCGATAGCCGTGGATATCGTCCGCGTACGGCCCAGGATATTCCCCGCCAGCATCATGGTGGCGCCGTACTCGCCGAGGGCCCTGGCAAAGGTCAGCACCGTTCCCGAGGCAATACCCGGTCCGGCTGCCGGCAGGACCACCTTGCGGAAAATCTGCCGCTCCGTCAGTCCCAGCGTACGGCCCGCATAGATCAGGTTAATATCTGTCTGTTCAAAGGCGGATCGGGCGTTGCGGTACATCAGCGGAAACGACACCACCGCCGCTGCCAGCACACAGCCGATCCAGTTCTGAACCACACGAAGGCCCAGCGTTCTCTCCAGAAACATGCCAAAGGGCCTTACCGGTGAAAAAAGGATCAGAAGCAGGAAACCTGCCACCGTCGGCGGGAGGACCAGAGGCAGTGTAAAGATGCCGTCCAGAACCCATTTCGTCTTATCGCGGCGGAACATCACAAAACGTGCTGTCACGATTCCCAGAAAGAAGGCTATCAGCGTCGCCGCCACCGCCGTCTTCAGAGATATCCACAGCGGACTCCAGTCAATGCTGCCAAGTAATTCTGCCATTGAGGGTTTTCCTTTAAAAATGTGCCTGATTAGAAAAGAATCCGGCTGTGCCGCCGCGGGAGTTCCCGCGGCAGCTTTGCCAGACTCTGTTTATTGTGACATGTTTTTCTTTCCGTGACAAGCGGCGGCCATTATCCTTCATGCAGAATGAAGGTATATTCGGCAAAGACAGACAGCGCTTCCTCCGTCTGCAGGAAGGCCAGCAGATCGGCAGCGGCGGCTTTGACACTGTCATCGGCCTGATGGTTATCGATCAGAGCCGCCGGATACAGCGGGTTCTCAGGCAGTTCGTCCTTTGATGCCTCGGCAATCACTTCGACGCCCGGCTCATTGGCCGCATCGGAAGCGTAGACGATGCCGATCTCATTGGAGCCCTGAGCGACAGCCGCGAGAGCAGCCGTTACCTTATCACATTCATTAATAACCATATCCGGATTGTTCAGGATATCATCGGTAATACCCATATTTTCAAAAATCAGGCGGGCATACTGACCGGCAGGGACGGAATCGGCACACAGCGCCATGGATGAGGCATTGGTCATATCACCGAAGCCTGTTACGGCAGAGCTGTCATCACCGGCACGTTTGACAAGCACAACCTTGTTCTCCAGAAGATCCACCACAGACCCGTCAATGACGTAGCCGCCCTCCTCGGCGGATGTCACCTGCTTCTTGCCGGCAGAGAAAAACAGATCACAGGGCGCACCTTCCTGAATCTGCTGAAGCAGGGTGCCGGAAGAGCCTGCATTGACCTCCACCGTCACATTGGGCTGCAGAGCCTTGTACATATCGAGAAGCTTACCCTCATCCGTAAAAGCCTTCTCCAGAGAAGCCGCAATAAAAATGGTGACAGTGGTCTCCGGCTCCGGCGCGGCCGATGAAGCAGCCGTGCTGCCGCAGCCGGCCAACGTCAGCATCATAGCCCCTGTTAACAGGACTGACAGCATTTTCTTTTTCATTTTGTTACCTCCTCTTTTTCGAATTCTTTTCAAAAACAACTTGATGTTCCTACTATACTATTCAGCGAACCGAGTGTCAAGCGGATACAACTCGATTCTCCGCTGATGGCCACCGGATACCGGCGGGCTTTTTACATGATTTTCATAATCCCGCCGCGTTATCCATGATATACTGCTTGATAGTACAGTTTTTTCGGAGGTTTTATGTCTGATTATTACAACGAACCCGCAGGCAGTCCCGTGACACCGCCCCGTCCGGCACCGAAGGGTGACGCCATGGCTCTCATGGCCCTTCTGTGCGGCTCTGCCGCGCTTTTATCCTTTATGTTCGGCGGCTCCCTCCTGATGGGCTCCCTGGGCATAGTCTTCGCCCTGCTTTCCCGTACCGACCGCATGACATCCCAGGCGCGGGCCGGCTTCATCATGTCCCTGGTTTCCCTGTTCTTCTACACCCTGTGCGTCGCCGTTGTCTTCTATACACTGAGTGCGACAGGGCTGCTGGACGGTCTCATCCGGGATATCCTCGCGGTGGACCCGGCCAGTCCCAACGCCTATAATGACATTTTCTCGGTTCTTCAGCAATATCTGACGCAGCTCTACGGTATGATCACCGCGCCGGCCGGTCCGGCCGGTGCCCTGACAGGAGGCGGCCTCGTATGACATCATCTGTGAAAATGCTCAAGTACCATGCCCGTATCGCCCTGAAGGGCTTCTGGAGCGCGGCAGTCTCCGGTATGCTGATCTACGCTGCCGCCATGATCCTTGCCGCTTCCCTGATGCTGCGCCTGATGACGGCGGAAGCCACGCCCTTCCGGCTGCTGCTTATTTTCGGGATCGGGCTGATCCTGAAGCTTCTGACCTCCCTTCTCCGGGCCGGACTCATCAACTGTCATCTCATCATTCTTCGCCGCGAAAGGCCGAAGATCAGTGCCCTTTTCGCCGCCTTCCGCAGCTGGGCCGACCGCTACCTGTTTGTTGAGTTGATCCTCACCGCGGCGGAGGCCCTCTATGCCGGCGGTCTTATTCTGATTGCCCGGAGCTTTACCGGCGTCCTTCTCCTGCCCGCCCTCCTCATCTGGACAGCCGCCGGCGGCATCCTCCTGGCCGTGCTGAGCCTGACACTGGCTCTGACGACGCCTCTCTTCCTGACAGAAGCTGATCTCTCCTTTGGCGACGGCATGAGAAAAAGCGCTGCCCTTATGAAAGGACAGCGCCTGAGACTTCTGCGTCTCATCATCAGTTATATAGGATGGTTTGTGCCCGCCGTCTTCACAGGCGGTCTCAGCCTTCTGTGGACGACCCCCTACCTGCTCCAGAGCACCTGCGGCTTCTTCCGCGAGGTGATGGATCAGTACCGGTAGGACCGTATTACGTCAGCCCCCGGTTCCTCGCCGGTATTATCGGGCAGCGGCTCAAACATTTTGATGATCATGACCAGGGCACCCAGAACGGTGCCGAAAACGAACAGTGACAGATTGCCGGTCAGTCCGATGAGGAGGGATCCCAGTCCCCCGATCACGAAGAGGACCGCCAGTACAGTCAGGGCCTGCATCACGGCCCGCCATATCTTAACCGAACGGCGCCGCAGCCTGCGGCGCTTCTTTTCTATCTCCTGACAGAACATCAGGACAGCCTGTGACGGCTTACCCAATTCCTCCTTCACACGGCGCACATCCCGCACCGTCGGTTTTTCATCTTCACAGACGGCCGTCAGCATCTCGTGCATCGTCCGGATCACCTGACTGCGGACGCGTTTTCTCATATAAAACGGCGCATGACCCGCCACCTCGTCCGCATAGCGTTCAATCATCCGTGTCGTAACCATAGTCTCCCTGCTCTTACCGTGTCAGAATCGCATCCACAGCCTCCGCCATGGCCTGCCATTCCTGTCTCATCGCATCCCGGACCCGGCGGCCTTCATCCGTCAGGCAATAGTATTTTCGCGGCTTCCCCGAATCGGTATCCCAGGAACTGTCGAGGAGACCCTGGGAAGAGAGTCTCCGCAAAAGCGGATACAGGGTGTTGCCCTCCACCGGCAGCCCCCGCTTCTCAAGCTCCGCCGTCAGATGATAGCCGTAGGCCGGTTTATCCAGCAGCGAAAGCACGCACAGAACGATCGTTCCGCGGCGCATCTCCATAGAAAGAGATGCCTCGAAGCTCTCCCTTCCCATAAACTCCCCTCGTTTATAAAAAATACTCCCTTATGCTGTGTATAACACTGCATTATTTATAATAAATTACAAGTTTTATCACGTCAATATTATTTTCATATTATTATAAATTATTTTTTATTGTGTGTTACACAGTATATAATCAAAAAGAAGGCCGGAGAGCCTTTCCGGCCCCTCCGGCTTTCGTGTTGTCTGTGAAACGGCGCACCGTCGGCTGTCAGCCGGTGATCATCGCCAGACTCTTCAGGAGCTCGGTCATGGCCAGATAATACTGAACCGACACGCCCACCTGCTCCGCTGTCAGACCGTCTGCCTCCGCGTCCGCCATCGTCTCATAGCCGGACAGGGACAGCAGGTTGGTCTCCATCTCTCTGTAGACATCGGAATCCTGCGTCACACCCAGCGACTTCAGAACCGCCAGGTTCGCCATGACCCACTTGGCTTCCTGACGGGCCTCCTGCTCCATCGTCTGGACGGTCCCTATCGCCTCGCGGTACTGCTCGCCTGTCATGCCGTAATTGGCGCCGAGCTGCTCATAATTGGCCTGAACGGTCTCCAGCATCAGATCATAGATGCTCTGCGGCAGCTGACGGACGGTCACGGCGGCGATCACCGCATCCCAGAAATTCTGCCAGACAGCATGAATTGTGCAGGTGAAGACAGCGTCCTTGCCCTGAAGGTCTTCACTCTGATAGGTCTCCGGGAAGGTGACATGGACCTCCACCGTATCACCGGGGCGGGCACCGACCAGCTGATCCTCGAAATCATCGATAAAGCTGCCGCTGCCCAATTCGAGATCGGCATTTTCGGCGGAGCCGCCCTCAAAGGCCGTACCGTCGATCGTTCCCACATAATCCATCGTCACCGTCGTCCCGAGGGCTGCCTCGTCATAGGAGACACGATAACCCACCAGACGGCCAATCATATCGGGATAACTGCTGACATCGGCACTGTCATCGTGATAGAGAGACGCCGTCAGACCGGACAGGTCTCCCAGCTCAGCAAAATCGTCGATGTTGTCAAGGGTCGCTGTTTCTTCAACCAGCGGCACCTCGTAGGCATCATGATAGAGCTGATAGGCGGCAGTCTGACTGATATCCCGCCCGGAAGTTTTCGTCCCGCCATCGCTTTCGGAGGCACCCTCATCAGTGGACGTCTCCGCGCCGGATGCCGCGGAAGATGCCGCTTCGGCGGTGCTGTCTCCGGCACCGCAGCCGCTTAAGCCACCGGCGGCAGCCAGAACAAGGCTCATCAGAATCAACAGTGTTTTCTTTTTCATCATACTTTACCTCCTGCCCAGGATCACGGCTGCGGACGGCCCGAGGGTCACTGTCAGCATGCCGGCGCTGTCGGTCGTCAGCGCATCCGCTTCAGACATAGCCGACGCATAGCGTACGCCGTCGGCATCGGACGCGAGGATCGGCCGGAACGTGTGAGTTTCACGCGGGGCGATACCGGTCATCCACACCGGCAGCTGAAATGTCATGGGGTCATCCCCGGTATTCACAACCGTGATCACCTGTTCCCTGTCATCAAAGCGGGCATAGGCCGCGCCCTGCGGCGGTGCCGCCAGTTCGATAAAGGATCCTTCCCGGAGCACCGGCCAGCCCCGGTGAAGGGCAATGGCTTCACGGTAAAAAGTCAGAAGCTCCCGGTTTTCATGGCCCCAGGGATAGGTGCGCCGGTTATCGGGATCCGTGAACCCGACCACACCGGCCTCATCACCGTAGTACAGGGTCGGGGCACCGGGCCAGGTCATCTGCATCATGACCGCCTGCCGCATCACCGGATAGCGGATATCCTCCCCGGCAGCGTCACAGCCCAGAACAGAGGCCCGTCCCACCTTGTGATTCGTCCGTGTCAGAAAACGGGAATGATCATGGTTGTCCAGCTGGTTCATCGCACTGTGAAGGGACGGTCCGCTGAAGGCCAGGCCCTTATACTTCATGCAGTCAAAGAAGGCGCGGCTGTCTCCCAGAAGCGACGGACAGCTTTCGTCAGAATGCTTTTCCATCCCGGTCAGGAACAGGGACAGCGGATCCATGAACGCATCGTAGTTCATAACGGTATCCCACTCACCGCCCCTCAGATATGAGGAAGCGTCGCCGTAATGCTCCGCCAGAACGACGGCCTGCGGATTCGCCTCACGCACCTCCCGGCGGAACTTCTGCCAGAAGCTGTGGTTGAATTCGCTGCTATGGCCCAGATCAGCCGCCACATCCAGCCGCCAGCCGTCCACGTTGTAGGGCGGGCTGACCCATTTGACCGCGATCTTCATGATCGCCTGCATCAGCTCCGTCGAGCCCTCGTAGTTCAGCTTCGGCAGCGTGTCGTGACCCCACCAGCCCTCGTAGGTGCCGTTGTCCGGCCAGTCCTCCTTCGCGAAACGGAAGAAATGGCGGTAGGGACTGGCTTCGTCATGATAGGCGCCGGGCGCATAGCCCTCGCGGCCGGCATAGAAGCCCTCGCGGTCAAGCCATTTGTTGAAGGAACCGCAGTGATTAAAAACGCCGTCGATGATGACCTTCATGCCCCGGCGGTGGATCTCATCCATAAATGCCGCAAACAAACGGTCTGAGGCCTCCAGGTTGCGGCGGTCCGTGGTGCGGATCCGGTACCGTTCCGCCCCGGCATTGTTCTGCGCCTCCGCGTCGATCAGGCTGCCGCCGTCCTCAACGATCACTCCCACATGGGGATCGATATGCTCATAATCCTGCGTATCGTACTTGTGATTCGACGGCGATACAAACAGGGGATTAAAATAAATCACCTCGACACCGAGATCCTGCAGATAATCCAGCTTCTGAAGAACCCCGCTCAGATCCCCGCCGTAGAAACGGCAGACGTCAAAGTCCTCCGGCAGATCATCCCAGTCAGCGGCATGGCTGACCGGCCGGCCGATGTAGGCATATTCCTGCGTCAGCACGTCATTGGACGGATCGCCGTTGCAGAAACGGTCGATGTAGATCTGATACATGACGGCGCCCCGAAGCCAGGCAGGCACCTCATAATCCGGGATTACCACAAAGGATTCCTCCGGTACCGGATCGGCCGTCAGGCCCGTCTTCGTATAATAGAGCCGGTGTTCCCCGGTGTTGATCTCAAAATAGTAGGTCATCACCTCGCTGCCGACGGTAAAGGCGGTTTCATAATAGTCAAAGCCGCAGCGGCTGTCGGCAAGACGCATGGGAATGCGGGCCTTTCCCACCCGGAGAAAAGCCGTATCGATATTGCCCGCTGCCGTGCGGAGCCGGACTGTCATGCGTTCTCCGTGCTTCGGTTCATTGGGATCGCGAAACGCCGGTGTTTCATCACTGAAAACGGCCGATGTTATCAACAGCGGCCGCATTTTCAGAATATACTCTATCGTTGTCTCTTCGTGACTAATCAAGGTTTTCCTCTATCGTGTTCTCATCCGCGGTCAGCTGACCGGCCGGTGTCTCAAACAGGGCCTCAAATTCACGCCGGGTGATCTTTTCCTTCTCAAGAAGAAGGGCAGCGCAGCTTTCCAGCACACCGCGGTGTGTCTCGATCAGCTGACGGGCCTTGCCGTAGCAGCCGGCAATGATCCGACGGACCTCATCATCGATGGCCGAGGCCACATTTTCGCTGTAATTGATCGTCTTCTCCAGATCACGGCCGATAAAAACTTCGTTATCCTCCTCATAGGATACCAGACCGAGACGCTCGGACATGCCGTAGCGCGTCACCATGGCGCGGGCCGTCTTCGTGGCCATCTTGATATCCTGGGAAGCGCCCGTCGTGATGTCGTCGAAAACCAGTTCCTCCGCGATGCGGCCGCCCAGATCCACCATAATTTCCTGCAGCATCCGACCGCGGGTCTCGAAGGCATCGTCTCTCTCGGGAAGCGGCATCGTATAGCCCGCCGCACCGACCCCCGTCGGGATGATCGACACGGTATGGACCGGGCCCACATCCGGCAGCACATGGAAGAGAATCGCATGGCCGGCCTCGTGATAGGCGGTAATGCGCTTATCCTTGTCCGAGATCACACGGCTCTTCTTCTCAGCGCCGATACCGACGCGGACAAACGCTTTTCGGATATCGCTCTGGACCAGGTATTCGCGGCTGTCCTTCGCCGCATCGATGGCGGCTTCGTTCAGCAGGTTCTCCAGATCGGCGCCGGAGAAGCCGGCAGTCGTTCTGGCTGTCTCCTCCAGATCCACGTCATCGCCCAGGGGTTTATTGCGGGCATGAACCCTGAGGATCGCCTCGCGGCCCCGCACATCGGGCAGACCCACATAGATCTTGCGGTCAAAACGGCCCGGTCTCAGGATCGCCGGATCGAGGATATCCACACGGTTCGTCGCCGCCATCACTATGATGCCCTCATTGACGCCGAAACCGTCCATCTCCACCAGAAGCTGATTCAGTGTCTGCTCACGTTCATCATGACCGCCGCCCATACCGGCACCGCGCTGTCTGGCCACCGCGTCGATCTCATCGATGAAAACGATGCAGGGGCAATTCTTCTTGGCTTCGGCAAAAAGATCGCGGACACGGCTGGCGCCGACACCGACGAACATCTCAACAAAGTCGGAACCGGAGATGGCATAGAAGGGCACGCCGGCTTCACCGGCCACCGCCTTGGCCATCAGCGTCTTGCCGGTACCCGGAGGGCCGACAAGCAGAACGCCCTTAGGAATACGGGCGCCGACCTTAGTATACTTCTGCGGTGTCCGGAGGAAATCCACGACCTCCTCCAGTTCTTCCTTCTCCTCCTGAAGTCCGGCCACATCACGGAAGGTGACACGCTTGTCGCCGTCCGCGGACAGCTTTGCCCGGCTCTTGCCGAAATTCATCAGCTGGCCGCTGCCGCCGTTCTGCTGGCGCATGATGAGCGTGATGATGAAAACCATAAAGACGCCCAGGATCAGCGTCGGCAGGATCTCCGTCATGAAAATGCTCGGGCGGCTGACATCCCGGACCTTAACGGGAATGCTGTCATGATCAGCCAGATAAGCCGCCACCGCGTTGACATCCGTCACATAGAACGAGGCATATGTCCCATCCCGAAGTTCCGCTGTCACCTCGCCGGTCGGTACCTCTTCGTTCTGGGAGATCACCACCGAGACAACGTCATCCTTCTCCACCGCCGCCTCAAAAGCGGCCATACTGTATTCTTCCGTGTACGGTGTCTGCGACAGCGTATAGATATAGGCCGCGATCACCGCCACCAGCATAAGCACCCAGGCAAAGCTGAGTCTGCTGCTGCGTTTTTTCATCCTTCTTTAACTCCGACATAGGGCAGGTTGCGGTAGATCTGATCATAATCCAGACCGTAACCCAGAACAAACTTATCCTCAATCTCAAAGCCGACATAGTCAACGTGGACATCAACCTCACGGCGGCTCGGCTTGTCAAGCAGTGTGCAGAGCTTCAGGGAGGCCGGCTTTCTCTCGCCGAGGACCTTCAGAAGATAGGACAGGGTGTTGCCGGAGTCGATGATATCCTCGACAACCAGTACATCCCGGCCTTCGATCGGCTGATCCAGATCCTTGACGATGCGGACGATGCCGCTGGAAGAACGGACGCCGGTACCGTAACTTGACACGGCCATGAAATCCATGGTGACCGGCACTTCCGGATCGACGTGCTTGGACAGATCCGTCATAAAGAAAACACCGCCCTTGAGAATGCAGATCATATGCAGAGACTTGCCGGCATAATCGCGGCTGATCTCGGCACCCAGTTCCTTCAGTCTGTTCTGAATCTCTTCTTCTGAAATTAAAACTGAAATCTTGTCTTTCATTGTAGGCATCTCCCTTTGCTTTTGTGTTAGTCATATGCTGCCGACACTCACGGTCCCGCTGTCAGGTCAGCCTCTCGGCCGTGATCTTAAGGACACGCCGTGTCCCGGACGTCACCTTGACATCCGCACCGATCCGATGGCCGACGACCCACAGCACCTCCCTGTCGTCACACAGGAGGATCAGCTGATCCCGCACCCCACAGGGCACCTTTTCATTGATCAGATAATCCGATAAACTCTTGCGGACGCCGTCATCCGTTACCGTCAGACGGTCTCCCGGACGCCGGTTTCTGAGTCTCAGCGTGCCCTTCATTCTATCATAATCCAACCATTTCGTATAGGCATAATCAGGTATTGAAAGCGGTACAAAATCCTGAAATTTCGCTAAAATACGCCATTCTCCGCACACCACGGGAACCCCCTCTTCAAGGACGATGCCCTCTTCCGGGAGTCTGGCCCCGTCCGTCCGTGCCGGTGCTTTCGCGCCTTCTCCGCCCCGGCTGATCAGAAGGCCGCCGTGCTGCCGCTCCGCCGTGATACCTGAGGGCAGATCGATCCGACGGCCCTCACGCCCCCGGGCCAGTGCCTCCAGAGCCTTCACATGACTTCGGCCAAGATCCTTCAGGGACCCGGACAGGCGCGCATAGGTCATTCTGAGCCCCTCCGCTGTCAGAGCCGGATGAGCCTCAAAGAAGGCATCCGTCACAAAAACTCCCGCCTCTGTCCGCCGGGCCGCCGTCTCCAGAAGAGCCCCGGCATCGCGCCGGATATAGTCAAGGAGTACCTCTGTCGTCTCAGACAGCTCCCGGAAATGCCGCAGCGCCTCCGGATTCACCGCCTCCGTCAGATAGGGCACCACATGATGCCGCAGCCGGTTGCGGGTATGGTCATCCGCCACGTTGGTGCTGTCCGTGACATAGGTCAGTCCCCGTTCCGTAAGAAACGCTTCGATCTCCCGGCGCGATACGCACAGAAGCGGCCGGATATACGGCCCCCGCACCGGCTTCAGCGCGCACAGGCCGGCGGGACCCGTCCCGCGGCTCATATGATAGAGCATCGTCTCCGCCAGGTCATTTTCATGATGCGCCAGGGCTGCTTTGGTACAGCTGCCGCCGGCCAGATACCGTCCGATCACCTCGCGGCGCAGGCGGCGGCCCGCCTCCTCCTCAGAAAGCCCCTCCTTTGCCGCCAGTGCCGGCACATCGACCCGCACGGTATCGCAGGGGAGGTGTCGTTCCCGGCAAAATGCCCGGCAGAAGGCCGCATCCGCATCCGCTTCCTGTCCGCGGATGCCGTGATGCACGTGGAGGGCTCTTACCGAGAAGTCCTCCTCGAGCCCCAGTTCCTGAAGGAGCACCAGAAGGCACAGGGAATCAGCCCCGCCGGAGAAGCCGACGAGTACCGTGTCCCCCGCCGTCACCATACGGTGGGCTTTCATATAAGCACGGACCTTTTCTTTCAGCTCTGACATGGTCACCTCACAAAAAACACAGCCGGACCACCTTCTTCAAGTGACCGGCTGCGTTACGATGCAGACATGTGTTAATCGGCAGGACGGAACACGATCTGACCTTCTTCGATAAGGCCCAGGCGATCGCGGGCAACCTCCCGGATATACTCTTCACTCTGGTAATACTCCTTCAGAGCGGCGATCTCATCCGTTCGCGCCTTCTCCTCTTCTATCTGAGCATTGAGCTCATCTGCCCTGGCATTATTGGCGGCGATCTGCGCCTTCAGAGACTGCCCCCGGATAAACAGGACCAGCACCAGCACACAGACGACAGCCATGATCGCCATCATGGCCGCGCGGTTCCGGCTTCTGAGACGTCTCCGCCTCTGCCGCGTTGCCGCCGCTCGCTGTCTGACAGCCATTTCTTTCATAACAACCCCCTTGACCTCTCCCTCTCCCCGGGCAGATGGTCTACGGTCATTGTACACAGGCGTTTACATAATGTCAATTGCCGCCTCGCCATCCTTCGGTGCCGGTACCAGACGGCCATAGAGCTGCGTCAGTGCGTACATGCTGCGGCGCAGATCCTCCGAGAGGGTGTGAGGCCTCAGGCGCCATTTCCAGTTGATATCCACGGTACCCGGCGTATTGACGCGCGCCCGGTTATCCATGACAAGGTAATCCTGCAGCGGCACGATACACCACTCACAGACCGAGCCCATGGCCATGCGGATGAAGTCCCAGGTGAAGGCCTCGTAGCTGGTATACAGCGAATTGGCATAGCGTCTGACAAAGTCGCGGTGCCAGTCATCAAGGCCCGCGATCCAGCCGCAGGTGGTCTCATTGTCATGGGTGCCTGTGTAGATCACCGCCCGGCGTTCCACATTGTAGGGCAGATAGGTATTTTCCGGCTCACCGGAGAAGGCAAACTGAAGCACCTTCATTCCCGGGAAGCCGCAGTCGTCCAGCAGGGCCCGGACATCGTCGGTGATGATGCCCAGATCCTCGGCCACGATGGGACACGGACCGCCGAAGGCCCTGTTCACAGCCTCAAAGACCGCCTTGCCCGGGCCCTCGACCCAGTGACCCTCGCGGGCCGTCTTCGCGTCGGCCGGAATGGCAAAATAGGCGGCAAAGCCACGGAAATGATCCACGCGGACAAGGTCGTAGGTCCTGAAGCAGTGCATCAGACGGGCGACCCACCAGTCATAGCCCCGCTTTTTCAGCGTATCCCAGTTATAGAGCGGGTTGCCCCAGAGCTGGCCGTCCTCGCTGAAGGCATCGGGCGGGCAGCCGGCCACCATCACCGGCTGATAATTCTCATCCAGAAGAAAGGCATCCGGATTGCTCCAGACGTCGGAGGAATCCCCGGAAACATAGAAGGGGATATCGCCCATGATCTTAACGCCCCGGGCATTGGCATAGGCGCGGAGGCGGGACCACTGCCGGTCAAAGAGGAACTGCTGGAAGCCGTAATATCCGATCTCGTCTGTCAGACCGGCCGCCGCCTGTCTGACGGCCCCGGACCGGCTGTCGCGCAGTTCTTCGTCCCAGTTGAACCACTCTCTGTCACCCTGGGCACGGCGCAGCGACCGATAGAGGGCATAGCCGTCGATCCAGGCCTTATTTTCCTTCATAAAATCCAGATAAGCGCTGCAGGTCAGGCCGCCGCGTTCCCGGAAACGGCCGTAGGCAAGCCTCAGAACCTCCTCGTGACGCGCCGACACCTTCGAATAATCCACATTTTCGGGATCGGAACCGTAATCCAGTCCGGTGTATTCCTCCCGCGAAAGCAGCCCGGCGTCGGCCAGGGCATCAAGGTCGATAAAATTCGGGTTGCCGGCAAAGGTCGAATAGGGCTGGTACGGGGAGTCGCCAAAGCCTGTCGGGCCCATCGGCAGGACCTGCCAGATGCTCTGACCGCTGCCCGCCAGGAAATCCACAAACTCATAGGCTTCTCTGGAAAAACTGCCGATGCCGTAGGGCGAGGGCAGGGAAAACACCGGGAATAGCACACCACTCTGTCTCATAATCTGTTATCATCCTTCATCCATGTTAGTACGGCTCATCAGAGATACCGGAACATCTCCGACGAATTTTCCTTCTTCGTCGAATCCATGATAGTCAGCACCTCGGCTTTCACGCCGCTGTTGCCCAGCTGGATCTCGATGATATCGCCGACCTTAACCTCACAGGAGGCCTTAACCACACGGCCGTTGATCATCACGCGGCCCGCATCGCAGGCTTCGTTGGCTATGGTCCGGCGCTTGATCAGCCGCGACACCTTCAGAAACTTATCAATTCTCACGATATACCTCCGTAACCCCCTGCGGGAAATGATGTTTCTGCTCTATTTTAGCACAGGCCTCCGGCATTTTACAGTCGCCGGTCCGATACCGCAGGACAATTCCCGCATAAAACGCCGAAACGAAAAGCCCGCTGTCAGGGGAGAATTCTCCTCTGACAGCGGACCGCAGTTGTCTCACTATCTGGTCAGGCAGGATCAGAAATCGACTTCGGTATCATAGTAGCAGCACTTAAGCAGCTTTTCCATCTCTTCCTGGCTCGGCTGGCGCGGATTGGAGCCTGTGCAGGCATCCAGAAGCGCATTGGCCGCGATATCCGGGAGCTTCTCCAGGAAAACTTCTTCCGGAACGAAGCCCTGTTCTGTCGGATAGCTGTCGGCGCCGTAGTTCTTAATGCAGTGCGGGATGTTCAGGTCGTCATTCATCTTGCGCAGCATGGCGATCAGGTTGGCAATCTTCTCTTCGCGGGTCTCGCCGCCCAGCTTCATGTAATCGGCGATGTAAGCGTATCTCTCGGCAGCTCTTTCGTCCTTGGCGTTGAAGGCGATGACCTTCGGCAGATACATGGCGTTGGCAGCACCGTGGATGATGTGGGCGCCGTATTTTTCAAAGGCAGCACCGGTCTTGTGGGCCATGGAGTGAACGATACCCAGAAGGCCGCTGGAGAAGGCGATACCGGCCATGCACTGAGCATCATGCATCGTGTCACGGGCAGCCATGTCTTCGTTGTAGGAAGCGACCAGGTTATTTCTGATCATATCCATGGAATACAGGGCGTTGGCATCGGTATACGCGCAGGCCGCGGTGGACACATAAGCTTCGATGGCGTGTGTGATGGCGTCCATACCGGTGTGAGCGACCAGCTTCTTCGGCATGGTCTCGGCCAGTTCCGGATCAACGATAGCGATATCCGGTGTGATCTGGAAGTCAGCGATCGGATACTTGATACCCTTGTCATAGTCTGTGATGATGGAGAAGGCTGTGACTTCCGTCGCGGTACCGGAGGTAGAGGAAATGGCGACGAAGTGAGCTTTCTTGCGCAGTTCCGGCAGACCGAAGATCTTGCACATATCTTCAAAGGTGGTTTCCGGATATTCATATTTGATCCACATAGCCTTGGCCGCATCGATCGGTGAGCCGCCGCCCATGGCAATGATCCAATCCGGTTCAAACTCCAGCATCTTCTGAGCGCCGTTCATAACGGTCGTCACAGACGGGTCCGGCTCGATGCCTTCGATCAGAGCCACTTCCATACCGGCTTCTTCCAGATAGGCTTTCGCCTTATCAAGGAAACCGAAGCGCTTCATGGAACCGCCGCCGACGCAGATGACAGCTCTCTTGCCCTTCAGGGTCTTCAGAGCTTCCAGAGCGCCCTTGCCGTGATACAGGTCACGCGGATTGGTAAATCTCATCATAGTAGTTTTCCTCCTTGGAACACAACTCAATACAATACGCTAAATGACAACATCACCATCCTGATATTGTCACATTTTTAACACATCGTTAATTCTATCACCGGGGCAAGTGCTTTGTCAATTCTTTCACACAATCGGCGTGTTCATTTTTCGATACAAAAATCCGGCAGAAAACCGGGATTTCTGACGAAAAAAGGCACCGCCGCTTTCGCGTCGGTGCCTTATAACTCTTCGATGTCGATTATGCGTTGAGAGCGTCCTTAAGAGCTTTGCCGGCCTTAAACTTCGGAGCTTTGGAAGCCGGAATGGTCATTGTTTCGTTCGTCTGCGGATTTCTGCCTTCGCGGGCAGCTCTCTCGGAGACTTCGAAAGTACCAAAACCAACAAGCTGAACCTTTTCGCCTGCCTTCAGTTCTCTTTCAACGATATCTGTGAAAGCCTTAAGAGCAGCTTCGGCATCCTTCTTGGTCAGATTTGTCTCGTCAGCAATGGCTGCGACTAATTCGGTTTTGTTCATAAACATCCTCCTGATACTGAAAAACCTTGGCTATGCATAAAGCATACCTAATAATTTATATATCGTCCGGCGTCATATGTCAAGAAAAGCCGGATCAGTTATGGCTTTTCAACCCATTTTTTCAGCTGTTCGCCTTAACCAGAGCCTCCAGTGCGGCGTCCATGGCCTTGCCCTTCACCTCGGCATCCTCCAGAGAGGTGCCTTTGATGCCGTAATAGAATTTGATCTTCGGCTCCGTACCGGACGGACGGATACAGATCCAGGCGCCGTCCTCCAGTTCGTAATAGAGAACATTGGACTTGGGCAGACCCGTCGGACTCTTCGTGCCCGTCGCCAGATCGACGATCTCATCGGCGTCGTAATCCCGGGTCTTCAGGACCTTCAGCCCGGCGACCTCCGCCGGTGCGTTGGCCCGGAAGCTGTCCATCAGCTTTCCGATCATGGCCAGGCCTTCGATGCCCTTCATCTCGATCGACTTGACGGCATCCTTGTAATAGCCGTAGCGTTCATAGATATCGAGCATAACATCCCAGAGATTCTTGCCCTGGGTCTTGTAATAGGCAGCCGCTTCGCACAGGACCATCACCGCGATGATGGCATCCTTGTCGCGGGCATAGGTGGCCGGCAGACAGCCGTAGCTCTCCTCGAAACCGAACTGATAGTGGCCGACACCGGTCTTTTCCATATTCAGGATCTGCTGGCCGATGTACTTGAAGCCCGTCAGGCATTCGATCAGCTTCAGGTTGTAGTGCTCTGCCATCGCATCGGCCAGATTGGTGGTAACGATCGTCTTAACGATCACGCTGTCTTCGGGGATCGAACCGTTGACGGCAATACGCTGGCTGATCTCATAGTCGCCGATCAGCGTACCGGACATATTACCCGTCAGAGTATGATAGACGCCCTCGCTGTCCTTCACGCGGACGCCGAGACGGTCGGCATCGGGGTCGGTGGCCAGCACCAGGTCGGCATCCTGTTCGCGGGCATACTTAAGACCTAACTCGAAGGCCTCTTCGGATTCCGGATTCGGATAGGACACGGTCGGGAAATCCCCGTCCGGTTCCGCCTGCTCCGGCACGACGAAGACATTTTTGAAGCCAAGTTCACTCAGGACGCGGCGGGCCGGGATATTGCCGGTGCCGTGAAGCGGAGTGTAGACGATCTTGAGATTCCCGCCCTCGGCCGCGATGGCTTCCGGATGCAGGACATTTTTCTTAAGCTCGGCGATGTAGGGATCATCGACCTCGGCGCCGATGATCTTGAGGAGACCGGCCTCCACAGCCGCTTTCTCGTCCATGGTCTTCACATCGGCCCAGTCCGTTACGGCACGGACAGCCAGCGTGATGCCGTTGTCATGAGGCGGCGTGATCTGTGCGCCGTCTTCCCAGTAGACCTTGTAGCCGTTATATTCCGGCGGATTATGGCTGGCCGTGATATTGATGCCGGCAATGCAGCCCAGATAACGGACCGCGAAGGACAGCTCCGGTGTCGGGCGGAGCGTCTCGAAATAGTACGCCCGAATGCCGTTGGCCGCCAGCGTCAGCGCCGCTTCCCTGGCAAATTCCGGCGACATATGACGGGAGTCGTAGGCGATGGCCACACCCTTGTCCTGACCATTCTGAGACAGGATATAATTGGCCAGACCCTGTGTTGTCTTTCTGACCACATAGATATTCATACGGTTCGTGCCGGCGCCGATGATACCGCGCAGGCCGGCTGTCCCGAACTGAAGATCATTATAAAAACGTTCACGGATCTCTTTGTCATCATCCGCCACAGACCGCAGTTCGGCTTTGGTGGCTTCGTCGAAATACGGATCCTCAAGCCATGCTTTATAGGTTTCCAGATAACCCATACCTTTTCCTCCCGATATGACTGACATTTGACGCAGGCACTCCCGCTGCGCCGTTTTCCACTCACATATTACCACAGAAGGGCCGCCTTTTCCAAGTAGCATAAGCAGCACCGCCCTTCCGGCCCGAACGGCCATACGTCAGTACCGGCCCGCGATGCCGAGATACCGGTAAATAAGGCCGGTACGCTCATCGTCACTGCCGCCGGCCAGGACCCGCATCACGCCGCGGTCCGTCTCACAGAATTTGCCGCCGTCAAAGCTCATCGTCTCCACCGAGGGGTTCCTCGGATAATCAAAAAAGAGGGAGCGGCCGAGAAAATAATTTTCCGCGGAGATATCCAGATAATCGCAGAGCGTCGGGGCCATATCCAGACTGTTGCGGCCGCCGGCCGAGATCGTCTCCGGGGTAACGCCCGGATAATATATGAAGAACGGTATCCTGTCGACGCTTCTGCAGATCCTCTCCGTCTCCGGGAAATTCGCGGAGAATTCCGCCTCCACATAAGCGGCGTGATCCGCCGTAAAAACGATGATCGTATCTTTCGCCAGGGATGACGCCTCAAAGCGCGCCATGAACTCGCCGAACTGCTGATCGCAGTCATAGAACTTGTTGATATAAGCCGAAGAGCTGTCACTGTAGCGCGTCTCCGTCTTATTCTTGCCCACATGGGTGTTGACCGTGTAGATCATCGTGAAGAAGGGGCTGTCCTCCTCCGCCTGCGCACAGACGGTGTCCCACAGAAGCTCATAGGCTTCGCCGTCGCTGTAGTCGGCACGGCCGGCCGGGATGTTTCCCCGGGCATTGATCGCCTCCTCAAAGCCGCAGCCGGCAATATAATCCGAGAATTCGGCATTGCCGGGCTCCGGACTGATGAAGAGGGTGCTGTAGCCGCGGTCCCGCAGGATATCGGTCAGAGAAATGAGGCCGTGAGAATCCAGGTTATCCATCTGGTACCCGGAATACAGCTGCCCCGGCAGGGCCCGGTAGGTCGCGAAGGTATGATTGTAATAAGAGGAAAAATTCACGGACATCGCTTCATAGCGGCGGACATAAGGCATGATATTGCGCTCGTCCTCCACGATGCTCTGGGACAGCCCCTCCGTAACGATAAGAATGATGTTCGGGTCCTCCGGCAGGGCATCATCCTTGTCCCGGCAGCCGGGAATGCCGCTGCGATAAAAATCCTCCCGCGACGAAGCTGTCGGCGCCGGCCTGTCCGCGGCTGACTCCCCCGTCGGCGAGGCGGCCGTCCCCGGGCCTGAGGCGCCCATATCCTCGCTCCGGCGGATCCCGCTGCCGTCGTCAGAAGCGCCGTCTCGCAGTTCGGAGGCCTCCACCGTCAGAGCCGTCTCACCGTCAAAGGCCGCCGCATCGGCAAGCGCGTTCCCATCAGCCGCTGCGGCCTCTCCGCCCTGCCTGGCGATCTGCCGCCGCAGCTCATAATGCTGATAGCAGTCATGTCCCAGGACGCCGAGCTGGAATACGGGCGAGTAGCGGGAGGTAAGGATAAGACAGGCCGCGAGCTCCACCGTCAGGGCCAGTGCCGCCGGGCGAAGCCCCGGATGAAAACGGCCCTCCGGCCAAGACGCCATCGGCAGGCAGGCACCGGTCACCGCAATGAGGATCACCGCCCCATAGAGGAAAAACCGGTCTCCGAGGACACTCAGAGAAGCGGTATTTTCCAGCATCAGGCGGCTCAGGAAGCTGCCCGCAAACATCAGGCTGACATACTGCAGGTTATAGATCAGGCAAAAAAGCGTGGTCAGGACATAGCCGGTCCGCCGGCGTGTCTCATACAAGGTCTGTCCCGTGCAGAAGATCACCGCCAGTTCCAGAAAACCGAAAAAAGCCGAATAGGCACTGCCGGCCCTGAGTGAGGCCGCCAGCATCAATCCGGCTGACACGAGATATCGCGCACCTGTTTTTCTGAGAATGTTTACCATTGTGTTGTCTTGAGAGGCTTTCCCTCTGTCTGAAGTCCCGGAAATCCCCATTGACGCAGTACTTCATAAGTGACGATGGCCGCCGCATTTGAGAGATTGAGTGATCTCTCGCCGTCAGCCATCGGTATCCGGACACATGCCTCCTTATGCGCCGTCAGGATCGTCTCCGGGATCCCGGAGCTTTCCCTGCCGAACATCAGATAACAATCCGGCTCATAAGCCACATCCGTATAGAGCTGTTTCCCTTTCGTCGTGACATAATATATGTTCGCACCGGCATGGTGCGCCATAAAATCCTCCAGATCCTTCCAGCGATGAACATCCAGCCTGTCCCAGTAGTCCATGCCGGCCCTCTTCAGATACTTTTCCGTCAGGCGGAATCCCAGAGGCTCGATAAGATGAAGCGAGGCGCCCACCGCCGTGCACGTCCTGCCGATATTGCCGGTATTGCCCGGGATCTCCGGTTCCAGGAGAACGATATTGATCATGACGCGCCCTCCTTTTCATCGCGGCCGGCCGCGTAGGTCATCAGGCATTCCCGGGTATTATAGGCCGGATCCTTCAGTACCAGCTTAAGGGCCCCGTCCAGGATCTGTCCGATCTGACGGCCCCGGAAACCGGCAGCCAGAAGATCGCTGCCGTCGATGGCCAGGTCCTTAAGGCTCAGCGGATCCCCGCGGCCCAGCACGTGGATATAGGTCTTGTTGACCTCTTCGATGCGTGTCAGATTCTCCTCCTGACGGTACAGGCTCTTGGCATAGGTATCGGCCCGCTCCACCATGATGTAATCAAAGAAAAGCTCTCGTCCGATCTCATGAACCGCCAGTCTGACAGACGCCGGATCCGACGCCGGTCTGAGGTCATGCCATTTCACCAGCTGCAGGGTCTTCCGGATAGTCTCATTGTCAAACTTCAGACGGCGCAGGATACCGCGGGCGATCCTGACGGAAGCCTCCGCATGTCCCGTAAAATGATCCCGGCCGTTGTCATCCGTGCAGCGTGCCTCGGGCTTGCCGCTGTCGTGAAGCAGCATCGCCAGCCGGAGCACCTTGTCCGGCGGCACCAGAGGCAGTGTCCGAAGCGTATGTCCGCCGACGCTGCTGTTGTGATAGGGCGTATTCTGAGGCGTCGCCATCATGCGGTCAAATTCCGGCATGATGACGCCCGTGATCCCCGTCTCATAGAGGATCCGGAACATCCCCGGATTCGGTGAGATGAGGAGCTTGACCAGCTCGGTCTGAATGCGTTCCGCACTGACCCTGGCCAGATCGGGCGCATGGTGCGCGACGGCCTCCAGGGTGACGGGATCGATAGCAAAACCCAGCTGGGCGGCAAAACGGACGGCCCGCATGACGCGCAGCGCGTCCTCTTCGAAACGGGCCTCGGGATCCCCGACAGCCCGGATCACATGCTTCTGCAGATCCTCCATGCCGCCGTAGAGATCGACCAGGCCGACCTTATCGTTGTAGGCCATGGCGTTGATGGTAAAATCCCGCCGCTTCAGGTCTTCCTTCAGCGACGGCGTAAAGGTCACGCTGTCAGGATGACGGCCGTCCGAGTAAGTACCGTCGACGCGGAAGGTGGTGACCTCAAAGGAGGCATCGTCTATGAGGACCGTCACGGTGCCGTGTTCGATCCCGGTATCCACGGTACGCCGGAAAATACTCTTGATCTCCTCCGGCCGGGCCGCCGTGGTGATATCCCAGTCGTTCGGCGTCCTGGCCAGAACAGAATCCCGCACACAACCGCCAACGGCATAGGCTTCAAACCCATGCCGTCGGAGAATATCAATAATTAAGCTGACTTTAGGCGGTAATTTCAGTTTCAAACAACAACCTCAACTATCTTAATACCGGCCGCCGATCGCTGCCGTCTTTAATAAGCCTTGCCCCAGTAGATGCGTTTGGCTGCCGGACGGCCGCAGCAGATGCAGCGGGCCCCTTCCGGCACCTCGCTGTCGTTGAAGGGCATGCAGCGGGATGTGCAGGTGGTATCCTCTTTGATCTTGTTCTCGCAGGCCTCATCACCGCACCAGTAGGTACGGATAAAGCCCGGCTTTTCATCGGCTGTGCGGCAGAACTCTTCATAATCAGCCGCATCCCAGATATGGGCATCGCGATGAGCTCTGGCACGTTCGAACATATCCTTCTGGATCTGCTCCAGCAGGTCGGCGGAAGCCGCAGCCACCTCAGCGATCGGTACGACCAGCTTCTCGCGGGTGTCGCGGCGAACCAGCACGCACTGGCCGGCCTCCATATCCTTCGGGCCGATCTCAATGCGCATCGGGAAGCCGCGCATCTCCTGATCGGAGAACTTCCAGCCCGGTGAGCGGTCGGAATCATCCAGCTTGACGCGGATACCGGCTTTGGCCAGCGTATCGCGGATCTGGGCCGCCTTATCCAGGATACCTTCGGCCTTCTGGCGGATCGGAATGACCACACACTGGGTCGGGGCGATGTGGGGCGGCAGCACCAGACCGGAATCGTCGCCGTGAACCATGATAATGGCGCCGATCAGACGGGTCGTCATGCCCCAGGATGTCTGATGCACGTATTTGAGCTGATTGTCCTTATCAAGGAACTGGATGCCGAAGGCTTTGGCGAAGCCGTCGCCGAAGTTATGGCTGGTACCGGCCTGCAGCGCCTTGCCGTCATGCATCAGCGCTTCGATCGTATAGGTGGCTTCGGCACCGGCGAATTTTTCCTTGTCGGTCTTGCGGCCGCGGACGACCGGGATGGCCAGCTCCTCTTCCAGGAAATCGGCATAGAGGTTCAGCATCTGAATGGTTCTGGCCTCGGCCTCCTCCGCCGTGGCATGAGCCGTATGGCCCTCCTGCCACAGGAATTCGCGGGAACGCAGGAAGGGACGGGTTGTTTTCTCCCAGCGAACAACGGAGCACCACTGATTATAGAGCTTGGGCAGATCGCGGTAGGACTGGATATCCTTGCGGTAGAGATCGCAGAACAGCGTCTCGGAGGTCGGGCGGACACACATGCGTTCCTGCAGCGGCTGCAGACCGCCGTAGGTAACCCAGGCCACTTCCGGGGCAAAGCCCTCAACGTGATCCTTTTCCACCTGAAGAAGGCTCTCCGGGATGAACATGGGCATATAGACATTTTCAACGCCCGTTTCCTTGAAGCGCTTGTCCAGACCGTTCCGGATATTTTCCCAGATCGCATAACCGGCCGGCTTGAACACCATACAGCCCTTGACGGAGGTGTAACCCGTCAGCTCGGCCTTCTTGACGACGTCCGTATACCACTGGGCAAAATCCTCGTCGCGGGCCGTGATCTGTTCCACAAGTTTCTTATTCTCTGCCATGATGAAAATCTCCTATAAGGTAATTGTAATCTCCCGTCCGGAACGGGTGTATTGACGGTATTCCACGCCGGAAGCGTCAAACATGCGCTTCGAGGCGATCGTCGAGGGCTGCAGGGCGTATTTGTCGCTGGCATAGATCACCGTGCGGATGCCGGACTGAATGATCGCCTTGGCACATTCGTTGCACGGAAACAGCGTCACATACACCTTGGCCCCTTCCAGCGACCCGCCGCGATAATTGAGGATCGCGTTCAGCTCACTGTGAGTGGTGTAAAAATACTTGTTATCGAGAGGCTCGCCCTCGCGGTTCCACGGAAACTCATCATCGGAACAACCGATCGGCAGGCCGTTATAGCCCATGGACAGGATCTTGTTGTCCTGACTGACGATACAGCAGCCCACCTGGGTGTTCGGATCCTTGGAGCGCAGGCCCGACAGGAAGGCCACACCCATAAAATACTCATCCCAGGAAATGTAATCCTCACGTTTTGTACTCACAGGGACCTCCTTAACACCGCGTCAGACGCGGATCACTTTATGCCCGGCAGCCTTGAGCAGGCGGTTCATGATCGCCTCACCCATCTCCGGCAGGTCAAAGGCTTCCGAATAGATGACATCCACACCGTCGGCATCAAAGTCGCGGAGTGCCGCATAGAGATGCCTGGCGATCCCGGCTTCGGAAGCACGGCTCCCGATCACACGGACATCGCCTTTTGGATAATACACCGCACTTTCCTCTGCGGTCAATATCCCGACAGATTTCCCGGCCGCTTCCGCCTCGGCCGTCAACGTATTGATGGTACGGGTAACGGCTTCACGGCCGCCTTCGATAATCGTCAGATCTGCCCGGGGCGCATAATGGCGGTAGCGCATTCCCGGTGCTTTGGGGCGGATGCGGGGATCCTCACGGATCAGGCCCGGATCCATCCGGACCTCGCCGAGCAGGGTCTCCAAACGGGCCCGGTTCAGATAGCCGGGACGCAGAATCACCGGTATCTCTTCCGTAAAATCCACGATCGTGGATTCCAGGCCGATCTCCACCTCTCCGCCGTCCAGGATCATCGCGATGCGGCCGTCCAGATCCTCCCGGACATGCTCTGCCCGGGTCGGTGACGGCCGTCCCGAAAGATTGGCTGACGGCGCTGCGATATAGCCGCCGCCCAGCTCAATAAGCCGTCTTGCCACCGGATGGCTGGGCATCCTGACGGCCACCGTATCCAGGCCGCCCGTGGTCTCATAGGGGACACAGTCCGCCTTGGGGAGGATCATCGTCAGCGGTCCCGGCCAGCAGGCCTCCGCCAGCAGGCGGGCCTTCTCCGGTATCGCCGTCACAATGGCCGGCAGATGGTCCATATCGGCGATATGCACGATCAGCGGATTGTCCGACGGCCGCCCCTTGGCCGCGTAGATGCGTCGGGAAGACGCCGGGTTCAGGGCGTCACCGCCCAGGCCGTAGACCGTCTCGGTGGGAAAAGCCACCAGAGAGCCTTCCTTTATCAGACGACCGGCATCTGCCATAAGCGCCTCATCCATATGAGACGGATCGATGACAGCGTACCGCGTCTCTATTTTGTCTTCAGGCATAGCCTGTTACTCCTTCATCTCATCCGATTCCCGGCGATTGTAGGCCGCGGGGATCTCATCAAGCTCATCATCGTCCGTCTCAATAAGCGAGCGATACAGTGACAGATCCAGTTCGCCGGTCTCAAAGCCCGGTTCATCCGACGTGTCAGCCTCATCCGCCGCCTCGTCGGGCACCTCCGCCATGTCCATGGCCCCGACACGCCCATCCAGTGCCTTCAGGGAGCCCGGCACTTCAGCCACCAGCTCATGGACATCTTTATAAGAAGACATGAACTTGCGCTGCACCTCATTGATCATCTCGACCGTATCATTGAGGATTTTCTGGATCTGGACATACTTCTGCCGACCTTCATCCAGCTCTTTCTCGGCCTCGGCATGGGCCTTTGCCGTCACGGCCTGTGCCTCCGCTTCGGCTTCGCTGCGGAGCCGGGCCGCAGCGTCCCTGGCCGCGGACACCAGACGTTCAGCCTCACGCGAGGCTTCCGTCACCTTCCTGTCGGCCTTCTCGGCAGCTTCCCGGATCATCTGGTCTCCCTTAATCTGGGATTCGTAGACCAGGGCACCGATCTTATCATAGTTTTCGATATAGCGCTTGTATTTCGTCTCGATCTCATGCTCAAGCTCGACACGCTGGGAATCCTTCAGAGAAATGCGTTCCTTCAGCTCCCGGATCTTTTTCTCGCTGACCGCCAGTTCCTTTTCCAGGGCAGCGATCCGCTGATTCAGCTCCTCGTCATGAGTACGGAGATAGCGCAGGACCTCATCGCGGTCAAAGCCTCTCATGACTACACGAAACATCTGATAATCGTACATAAGCCTGCCTCCTGTCTCAGGATAATCCCGCCTCGATCACGGGCCAGATATCCGGTGTTTCCTCTCCCATACGCCACTGGGCGGCACCGGCCAGGTTAAATTCCCGGATCAGCGCCATCTTCTCGCCGATCGACCGGGCCTCCTCCTGCCAGATCTGTTCGGTGCCCGTCTCGGTCATGCGTTCCGCCACATACTGGCCGACATTCTCGTCCCAGTAGACTTCCATATTATTATCACGGATATAATCCGCCGCCTCGCTCATCGACAGGATGCGGCTCGACACAGCGCCCGTATCCGTCGTCTCCCACAGGCGGGTGTAGAACGGCACGGCAGCCACGATCTTGTCTGCCGGCACCTCCCGGAGGGTGCGCTGGATACCGTTTTCCATAAAACCGATGGACGCCACCGATCCGGCCTCCGCCGAACCGGCATAATGCTCATCATAGCACATGATGACCACATAATCGGCCACCGTGCCCTGTTCCTCCCGGTCAAGATACAGGGAATAATTCATCGGCACATAGGTGTCCACCGACAGGAAAAGGCCCCGGTTCCGGCATTCCACGGACAGTTCCCGCAGGAATTCCAGATAGGCCGGTGCGCCTTCCTCCGACACCCGTTCCAGATCCACATTGATGCCGTCGATGCCCATCGCCGTCACCGTCCTTATCATATCGGCGATGATCGCCTGCCGGGAGGTGGTGCCCTTGAGGGCATTCAGAGTATCGGCCGTCGAGGCCGCCTGCCCGTCGATATCGTTAAGCAGCGCCCAGACCTGATAACCGGCTGCGTGACAGGTGTCCACAAAGGCCTGATCACAGATCGACGTAATCGAAGACGGGCCGTCCAGGAAGAACCAGGTCGGCGCCACCACATTGATGCCCGTCACGCCGCGGTCCAGCTTATCCTGAAGCGTCGCGTTCATCTGGGCATTGTTGGTCATGTAAAAGGCCATGTTGACCTTGTCGTCCAGCTTCAGGGATGTATACTCCCCGATTGTGCTGACATGATCGGCACCGGCCGGAGCCACCGCCGTCACCGTCTCGCGCCGGATATAACCGGCCAGACCGCTGTCGGAGCAGACCGCTGTAAAGTCCTCGCCGGCATCCTCCCGCTCCAACACCTGCAGGGTCTCCCCCGCCGTCACGTCGCAGAGAATCGCCGCCTTGTCCGTCGGCCGTACGCGGATCACACCGTCCTTGACAGCGGAAACCTGCTCATACTTAAAGTCTGTACGGATAAACAGATAACCCGGATCCTCATAACGGGTACAGGTCATATCCGTCCATGTCTCGAGGAATGCCAGTGTCAGGTACCGGGTGTCACCCTCACGGATCATATCCCCCGAGGATACCAGTTCGTCATAGGTAAAGCTCCGGAAGACCGTCGGCGTCGTCACGCACAGCCGCCCCTCGCTCTCATCGAGATAAAGACGGCGGTTGATCGTTGTCATCGCCGTATCCAGGGAAACACAGACAGAGTCGCCGATCAGACGGGCGCCGTCCTCCACGACAGTCCCGTCGACCGATAAACCCAGCTTATTCCCGTCGGTTATGGAAAAATAAGCCGCTGTATCCTGTCTTTCGCGGGACGGCAGCAGCTTCTGAAGACATAACGAAATGACGGCAGCAGCGGCCGCCAGAGCAATCAGGATCCAGATAAATCTAACGTAGGAATCTTGCTTCTTTTTCTTACGTTTTTTCTTTGCCATAGAAAACCTCACTTTTGATATTATAACAATTCACATGCAAAAAAGCACCCCTAATGTGCACAACCGCGGTCTGTTTTCTCCGCGTCAGGAGCGCTTTTTTGACAGGTTTTTTCAGTTATTGATCGGGATTCTCCTCCTTGTGTCCGGTCTTGACAGACTGAATTGATGATGCAGCACATGAACATGAAACCTCGTGAGAGTCCGGCGGCCGCCCTGACAACCTGATTATAGAAAAACGGCGGCCCGCCCGTAAAGACAGCCGCCGTAATCACCGAATATGCTGTTATCAAAAGGCAGGATCCGGGCATCGCCGGGATCTTACCGCGTGATCATGACCTCAAGCTTCTTCAGTGCCTGACGGCGGATGACCACATCCTCATGCTCCCGCAGATGCGCTTCGGCCGCAGGCGTGCACTCACTCATCGTGCCGTACTCCGACAGCATGTTGCAGAGGCGGTTATAGGCCTCCGGCGTCATGCCCGACTTATGGACCGCCAGCAGATAATCGCCGTCCCGGCGCCGCCGGTACAGTGCGTTCTGTCCGGTCACATTCGTGCCGATCCCCTTCAGGGCCCGCAGCACATCATCAAGAGAAGGGAAGGTAAAGACCCGGATCAGATCAGCCGGTCCCGGCGTCTCCCTGTCGGCGGCCGCAGCTTTCGGCGTCGGGATCCGTGAATCCTTCGCCTTCCGGTACATATCGATCACATCATCGGCCCCGCTCAGCACCGGTTCGCCGGCACCCTTGTCCGATGCCGTATCCGGAGTAAAACGGGAAAAGCGCGTATCCAGTTCCTCGGGATCATCCACCTTGGTGATGATCAGCGTCAGCGAATCCTTTCCCCCCGGCACCGCTTCGATCATCAGCGGTACATTGTCGGCCTCAAAACCGTACTCACGATGAGCCCGCAGCATCATATCCCGGAAAAGCATCCGTGCCTTGTCGGATCCGTACGCCAGATCCGTCAGCTTAATATTGAAATCCGTCAGATCCGTCAACGTCAGGGTGCAGCGGATCTGCTTGTCATTGATCTTTTCTATCTTCATAGACAATGCCTCTTTCTGTAGGCCCTATTATACAGGGAATCCCAAAAAGTGTAAACGCCTGCCCGAAAATGCCGCCCGTCCGGCATAAAAACGGTGTTGAAAAAGCGGGCCGCCCTCAGGCAGCCCGCTGACACGTCGGCAGATATTCCCGGATCACTCAGCCGCTGAGGCCAGGAAATCGTTGATCTGAGCCTCAAGAATATCGGCATCCAGACCGTGAACCATGCAGGCTTCCTCCAGAGTCTCACCGTGAGCGGCCATGCAGCCGACACAATGCATCCCCTGCTGCATCAGGATGCCGGTGATATTCTCGTCGATGTTGATGATCTCCATGATCGTCATACCCTTGTTGATCTGAGCCATGTCGTAAAACCTCCGTTTATTTGAATAGTGGATAAATGTTCAATTTGCCGTTTCCATATTATAAAGCCCGCCGGCCATAAAGTAAAGCCGCACAGCCGAAGCAATTGTTTTTTAATATATTCATTTTCGGTTAGTCTTGCCTTACCGCCATAACGATGGCTACAATACACGTAGGTTCAGTTTCGACTGAATGAGTTTTTATTGTCAGATTATCAGGAGGATATCTACTATGGCATACGTTATCAGTGATGAATGCGTCTCTTGCGGCACCTGTGCTGCTCAGTGTCCGGTCGAAGCCATCTCCATGGGCGACGGCAAATACGAGATCGATGCGGATTCCTGCATCGAATGCGGCGGCTGCGCTGCTGCCTGCCCGGTTGGTGCCATCAGCCAGGAATAATTAAGCGCACGCTGAGAGCTCCCGTCCAGGGAGACTCGGATACCAGATCAAAACACCCCGCGGGATCAAAGCCCGACGGGGTGTTTTCATATGGCATTTTCAGCAGAAGCTGCGTCGTTTTCAGCCCGTCCCAAAGTATGCCCGCCGCGGCCGGTGCGTGTTTTCCCGAAAGCGCAAAATATTTTCATTTTCCGCAAATTTCCTTGCATCGCGCGGCTTGACGCTCTTTTTTGCCCGTATTATCATTGAAACATGATGGGTTCACAGCTTCTCAGAGAACCTTGTTGACAAGAGAAAGGAACAAAAAGATGAACACTAACGCCTTTTTACCTGCAGATATCCTTCTGCCGAAAACAGACGCTATGGAAAAATGGGCTGTTATCGCCTGCGATCAGTTCACCTCTGATCAGGATTACTGGGATCGCGTCAGAAAGAACGCCGAAGGAGCTGTCTCCACGATCAATCTGATCCTGCCGGAAGCTGAGCTCGGCACTGAAAAGGAAGCCGAACACACAGCCGCCATCAACGCCACCATGGCCAAATACATGGCTGACGATGTCTTTGAAACCTACCGCAACAGCCTTGTCTACGTCGAACGCACGCTGGAAAACGGCTCCATCCGCCAGGGTCTTGTCGGCATGGTCGACCTGGATGCTTACGATTTCTCCACCGGCGCTGTTTCTCCGATTCGTGCCACCGAGAGAACCGTTCCGGAACGTATCCCGCCGCGCCAGAGAGTCCGCCGCGACGCTCCGATCGAACTGCCGCACATCCTGATGCTCTGTGACGACCACAAAAAACAGCTCATCGAGCCGATCGGCGAGAAAAAGGACAGTCTTAAAAAGCTCTATGATTTCGATCTGATGGAAGACGGCGGCCACATCACCGGCTGGCTTGTCGAAGGCAAGGATATCGACGCATTCAACGCTGTCCTGGCCGATTACACCGCCCATATCGACGAAAAATACGTCGGCCTCAAGGGTGTTCCGATGGTCTTCGCCGTCGGTGACGGCAACCACTCCCTGGCCACAGCCAAATCCTGCTACGAAGAGCTGAAGGCCGCGCATCCGGGCGAAGATCTGTCTTCTCATCCGGCCCGCTACGCTCTCGTCGAGCTGGAGAACATCCACGCCGATTCCCAGGTCTTTGAGCCGATCCATCGCGTTGTCTTCAACACCGATGCCAAAAAGCTCCTGAAGACCCTCGAAGAGACCTACTGTGCCGAAGGCGGCTTCCCCGTCAAATGGTTCATCGGCGAAGAATCCGGCACCATCACACTGGATCGTGCCAAGAGCGAGCTGGCTGTCGGCGCCCTGCAGTCCTTCCTGGACGGCTATCTGAAGGAAAACGAAGGCGAAGTCGACTACATCCATGATGACGATGCCCTTATCGACCTGGCCAAGAAGGAAAATGCCATCGGCTTCCTGCTGCCGGCTATGGAAAAGAGCCAGCTGTTCCGCGGTGTTATCGCCGACGGTATCCTGCCGAGAAAGACCTTCTCCATGGGCCACAGCCGAGAGAAGAGATATTATATCGAGGGTCGGAAGATCAAATGATGGCGCTTGCCGCCCGCGGCTCGGGCGGTGTGGTTGGAAGCGCATAGTGTGTAGAAGAAGATGTTACGCGGTTATGGACTGCGGTTGACACGTCGCTCTGCTCTTGCTTCGCGTCGGTTTCATTCGCGCAGGCTTACGTCACGATAGTTGCGTTTGTGACGACGCCTGCGCGGAAACTCGCGAAGCAAGGCGGCGCTCCTATCGTCAACCGCATGTCCATACCGCGTATTCTTGTTTCAAGGCACTATGGTATTCCGGAACCCCACCGCCGACGAGACGCGGGACGGCACGAGGCCTAGAAGAGACGCCTGCGCGGAAGGCGCGAGGCATGAGATTCCGAGAGACAACCCGGCGATTGTCTCTTTTTCTTTTTTCTATTTTGAATCTGCCGATAGCCTATAGCGAGAAAGTCAGCCGATCGCGCAGACGCCCTTGTCCCGAGGAGCCCGAAGACCTGACGCAGACGAGCCTTGCCTGGGGCGAGTCTGCGGCGTGTAGGGCTGAGGGGGACGAAGACGGGCGTCGAAGCGACGGCTGACTTTCGTTCTCACATATACCTTACCGGCATGTTCTTTTCAATTAATCAGGGCAATCCGCCGGGGCTGTCAGTCCTCCAGACCGAAGGCATCGTGAACAGCCTGGGCTGCTCTCTGAGCATCCTTGGCGTCGATCAGGACGGTGACGCGGATCTCGGAGGTGCAGATCATGTTCAGGTTGATGTTGGCATTGTAGAGAGCCTCGAACATCTTGGCGGCAACGCCCGGGTTGGACATCATGCCGGAGCCGACGATAGAGAGCTTGACGATGTCTTTTTCCACATCCAGCTTGTCGAATTTGAGTCTTTCCTTGTTGGCGTTAAGGATCTCGACGGCATCATCCACGCGGTCGTCCGGCAGCGTGAAGGAGATGTCCTTGGTCTCGTCGCGGCCGATGGACTGAAGGATAACGTCAATGTTGATATTGGCCTTTGCCAGCAGGTCGAAGACTTTAAAGGCAACGCCCGGCTGATTCTGCAGACCGATAAGAGAGATACGATCGGCGTCTTTATCAAGGGCGACACCGCTGACAAGCATTCTTTCCACTTTAGTAACCTCCTTAACAATGGTACCTTCGGAATTATTCAGTGAGGATCTGACGACGATCTCGACGCCGTATTTTCTGGCCAGTTCGACGCAGCGGTTGTGAAGAACGCCGGCGCCCAGAGTGGCCAGGTCGAGCATTTCATCGTAGGTGATCTCTTTGAGTTTGCGGGCATTCGGCACGACGCGCGGATCGCAGGTGTAGACGCCGTCGACGTCGGTATATATCTCGCAGGCATCGGCATGCAGGGCGGCGGCGATGGCCACAGCCGTGGTGTCGGAGCCGCCGCGGCCCAGTGTCGTGACATCATCGTATTTGTTAACGCCCTGGAAACCTGTGACGAGAACAATCTTGCGGTCGTCCAGTTCGCGGCGGATGCGCTCGCTGTCGATTCTCTTAAGTCTGGCGGAGCCGTAGGCGCTGGTGGTATGCATCGCCACCTGGAAGGCATTCAGGGAGATGGATCTGACACCCAGCGCGTTCATGGCCATGGACATCAGAGCTACGGAAATCTGCTCGCCGGTGGACATCAGCATGTCCATTTCACGCTTCTGCGGGTTCGGATTGATCTTCTTCGCCAGCGCGATCAGGTCATCGGTCGTATCGCCCATGGCGGACAGCACGACGACAACATCGTTGCCGGCATTGTAATCTTCGATGCAGCGGCGTGCTACATTGAAAATGCGCTCCGGGTTGGCAACAGAACTGCCGCCGAATTTCTTGACAATGAGCATGGTAAAACCCCTTTCTATGCGATACCCGGTCATCAGGGCGATGATCAGGCCTTTTCTTCTTTATTCTTCAGTGCCAGCCATTTCAGATAGGCATTGATGAACGGATCAATGTCGCCGTCCAGCACCTTCTGGGCATTTGACTGCTCTTCACCCGTTCTGGTGTCCTTGATCAGCTGATAGGGCTGCAGGAAATACGAACGGATCTGGCTTCCCCAGGCGATCTCCGATACGGTGCCGCGGATGTCGGAAAGCTTCTCGGCGTGCTGCTCCTTCTTGAGCATGTACAGCTTGATGCGCAGTTCTTCAAAAGCCTTGTCCTTGTTCTGGAACTGAGACCGTTCATTCTGGCAGGAGACCACGATGCCGGTGGGCAGATGCGTGATCCGGATAGCCGAGGAGGTCTTGTTGATGTGCTGACCGCCGGCACCCGATGAACGGAAGGTATCGATGCGGATGTCCTTGTCATCGATCTCGATATCCAGGTCTTCCTTGATATCCGGCATGACTTCGCAGGCCGCAAAGGAGGTCTGGCGCTTGCCGTTGGCATTGAACGGCGAGATACGGACCAACCGGTGGACGCCGTGTTCGGACTTCAGGAGGCCGTAGGCATTCTCGCCGTTAACCTGGAAGGTTACGGATTTCAGGCCGGCTTCTTCACCGTCCAGGATATCCAGCACGTCCATGCTGAAGCCGTGGGATTCGACCCAGTGTGAATACATGCGATAGAGCATACCGGTCCAGTCCATCGCTTCGGTGCCGCCGGTACCGGCGTGCAGCGTCACGATGGCGTTGCAGTTGTCGTATTCACCCGAGAGCAGTGTCTTGATACGGATGGATTCGTAGTGAGCCTTGAAGGCCGCCAGCATTTCCTGAGCCTCATCGATATAGGCCGGATCCGGATCCTCCTCCGCCATTTCCAGCAGAGTCTCCAGGTCTTCCTTCTCCATGATCAGGCGCTTAAAGCCCTCGACGTCATCTTTCAGAGAACCCAGAAGCTTCATCTTGGCCTGTGCCTTCTCGGGATCATCCCAGGCATTGGGTTCTTCCATTTCCTTATGGATCTCTTCTACACGCTTTTCTTTGTAAGCGAGGTTAAAGTGAGTCCCTCATTTCAACTAGTGGCTCATCGTAAGAGCTGATTTCGTATTTTACCGGTTCCAACTCGACCATTAGTCTCACCCTCTTTCGTGATATTTTATTTATGCTGAAAAAAACAGCATATCAGTTAACTATATTACTCAAAAAGAAGCGGCCGCGCAAGAATAAAATAAGGCCGAAAGCCTTGAAATATCAGGCTTTCGGCCATTTCCACAAAAGTTATGCCCAATCCGCACGGGGATTGTGAATTATGAATCGCCCTCCGGCGTCAGGCTTTGGCCGAGACGCGGCGAAGGCCCAGAACGCGGCGGACCGCACGGCAGACGGCGGTACCGATAACACCGCAGGCAACGGCTTCGATCAGGCCCTGGACGCCCACCAGAAGGACGACGAACATCAGCGGATTGGCGGCACCGAGCTTGGTGCACAGACCCTGGATGTATTCGGTGTTATAGAAGGCAAGGCAGATGTAGCCCATGAAGAAAAAGGTGTTGAGAAGCGGTGCGGACAGGGCGCCCACCAGCGTGCTCCACCAGCCTTTTCTGTCAAGACGGGACAGAACGCGGTAAATGAGGCCGCAGCCTAAGCCCATCAGCACGCGCATGCCGATGCAGAGAATGGCGGTGTGAATCGGGCTGATCTGGAAGAAAACGGCCGTCATGTAGGAGCTGCCGGACATACCGTCCTTGAAGCTCAGAAGGCCGAAGACAAGGCCGAGAACGGCACCGGCGGAAGGACCGAGTATGATCGCACCGACGGCGATGGGAATCGTCAGGAAACTCATGTTGAGAGGGCCTACCGGCACGGAACCGAGTCCGACGACCTTCATCACGATAACCACGGCGATGAGCAGAGCCAGCTGTGTCATGGTCTGCACGTCAAAAGCTTTTTTATTCATTTTTCAACCTCCTGCTGCTGTTCCGCTTTGGCGGATATAGCGCATCTGTGAGAATTAACGAACCGATGTCATCATAGCCTTTTTTTCGAAAATGCACAAGCGTCAGGCGTTTCCTCTCCGGCTTTGTATGCCACAAAGTGCATGCCTGTCACCGGTTTTCCGGCCTGCGGTTCAGATCGTAGAGAAGTCCCAGACCCTTCATCAGCAGGTCCTTCTCATAGAGATGGGGGTAGAGCATGTAGTCCGACACCTCATCGGCATAGCCGCCTGTGATGACCACCGACAGGAAGCGGTCGAGTTCGGCCGCCGCCCGCTGGGCGATACCGTCGATCATGGCCGCCGTGCCGATAACGGCACCGGCCAGAAGACAGCCGCGGGTGTTGTTGTTGATAAGCGCCTCGGGCCGCACAAGCGCGGGAAGCGGCAGGGCCGCTGTCCGGTCATGGAGGGCTTTCAGACCGGTGCCGACCCCGGCGGCGATGAGACCGCCGCGGAAGGTGCCGTTTTTATCAACGATATTGAAGGTCGTCGCCGTCCCCAGATCCACCGTCATCACCGGCAGCGGCATATGCACCGCGGCCCAGGCGGCATCGGCGATGCGGTCATGACCCAGCGTGGTCATATCCATGCCTTCAAAGTCAAGGGGCACCGCGCAGTCCCGGGTGACAACGAAAACCTCCGTATGACAGAGGCTGCGGAGAACATCGATGATCACCGCCCCGGCCGCCGGCACCACCGAGCAGAGAACGGCGCCGGTAAGCTCTGCCAGTGCCGGATCCGCCAGATAAGCCGTTAAAAAAGCCGCCGCGTCCGCTTCATTTTCACACATTTTCGTAGCGAGCTCCCGGCGGCACCTAACGTCATAATCGTCACCGTTTTTTTCCAGACACCCGAAGGAAGCGGTCGTATTTCCGATATCGATGGCCAGTATCATAAAAATGCCTCCGGTTGAAAACCTTTTTTCGGCTTGTTATACTCAGGTTAATGATCACATCGCCATCTTATCGAATCTCATGTGGATAAGCAAGGAGTCATTATGGAAAATCTGACGGGCAAATGCGTCGTTCTCGGCATCACAGGCGGCATCGCGGCTTACAAGATGGCCAACGTGGCCAGCGCCCTCAAAAAAGCCGGCGCCGACGTCCATGTTATCATGACGGAGAACGCCACCCGGTTCATTACCCCGTTTACCTTTGAAACGCTGACCCATAACAAATGTCTGGTCGATACCTTCGACAGGCATTTTACCTATGACGTCCATCATATCGCGCTGGCCAAAGCCGCCGACGTGATCCTGACGGCCCCGGCCACAGCCGATATCATCGCGAAGATGGCTGCCGGCATTGCGGACGATATGCTGACGACGGTCACTCTGGCCGCTGCCTGCCCGAAGCTCATCGCGCCGTCGATGAACACCGCCATGCTGGACAATCCCATCACCGCGGACAATATCGAAAAGCTCCGCCATTACGGCTTCACCATCATCGAGCCCGACGCCGGACGCCTCGCCTGCGAAGATGTGGGCCGCGGCAAGCTGCCCGAGCCGTCGGTGCTGGTGGATGAGATCTGCCGCGTGATCGCCTGCCCCCACGATATGACGGGCCTCCGCGTCACCGTCACCGCCGGGCCGACCCGCGAAGCTCTGGATCCGGTACGTTTTCTCTCCAATAACAGCACCGGCAAGATGGGGTATGCCGTCGCCCGCGCTGCCATGCTGAGAGGCGCCGATGTCACCCTGATCACGGGACCGACAGCCCTGCCGCCGGTACCGCATACCCGCGTCGTACCGGTCATATCCGCGAAAGACATGTTTGACGCCGTCAGGTCGGCCCTGCCGGAGACGGATATTCTCATCAAATCCGCCGCCGTCGCCGATTACCGGCCTGCCGCCGTCTCGGAGCAGAAGATCAAGAAAAAAGACGGGGAGCTGTCCCTGTCTCTGGATAAGACAGATGACATCCTCGCCTGGTGCGGCAGCCACCGCCGCCCGGATCAGTATCTCTGCGGCTTCTCCATGGAAACCGAAAACATGCTGGAAAATTCCCGCCGCAAGCTTGAGAAAAAGGGCCTCGATATGATCGCCGCCAACAATGTCAAGACAGCCGGGGCGGGCTTTGCCGTCGACACCAACGTGCTGACGCTGATCACCCCCGGCGGTGCCGACTCGCTGCCCCTTATGAGCAAGGACGAGGCGGCCCATCGCCTGCTGGATAAGATACTGGAAGCTCTGCCGGGAATGACTGCCGGGAAGTAACCGCCATCAGGAAACCACGCTGAGAGAACCGCGTCGTGGGAACCGCACTAAGGTGCCGTTGAAGTATCCTGACTGACGATGCGGAAGGTGCCCCCGCGGTCGACAAAATAGTCCTCGATCTGCGCCAGGAGCATATTGGCATCGTCATAGGCATCCGTCATCACATGATTCGCCAGCCAGGCGTCGCCGCCGGCCTCACGGATCTGAAAGTTCTGATCATAGATAATCTCATAACGGTAGGTTTCCCCGTTCAGTTCGCAGACCACGGCGGTCCGTGTCAGCACCGGCGGCGTCTCCGTCAGACTGCGATAGAGAAGGACGCCGCCCATATAAAGGAACACGGCCGCCAGCAGGGCCAGCGGAAGGCAGAGAACCGCCCATCGGCGATGCTGACGCCGCCGGACGGCCTGACCGGCCAGCTGTTCATTGAGGATCGCCAGCTGCTGTGCGATCTCATCCTGCCGGGTCATACTGTCGGGCAGTGTCTCCGGCACCTGACTTCCCAGAAGCGTACTCACCGGCACCTCCCACAATTCCGACAGCCTGTTCAGGAGCTCCGCATCCGGTACCGACAGGCCCTTCTCCCACTTTGATACCGTCTGGCGCACCACACCCAGCTGCTGCGCCAGCATTTCCTGTGACAACCCTCGCTGCTTTCTGAGAGTTTTGATATTATCGCCAAGCATCATGACCATTAACCTCCTGTCTGTTATGGCATCAGCGTAGCGGATGGGTGCCGTTGCCGCAAGCAACGGGAATTAACATGGGGATGATTTCGACATCATAACAATTTCCCAGAGCAGCACCGGCGGAAAAAGCAGAATACCTAACAGGGCAAATAGCCTTTCAGTCTCCTCTCTCCACCTTCACCGCCTTCCCGAACCGGAAGGCATACAGCCACATCTCCGGAACACGCCGGCCGGTGGCGCCCTCCAGGGCCTCGGCGTACAGCTGAAGCTGCACGCGGTACCTGGCAATCAGTATCTCTGGTGTATCGACGACATCCGTTTTATAATCCATGAGGATGATGTCATCCCCTTCTTCGAAATACGCATCGATAATACCCTGGATGAGGACCTCCTCTCCGGAACTCCAGTCTGTGTTGACCTCCGAGGCCTTTTTGCGGAGGGTGAAGGGCTGCTCACGATGCAGGCGGCCGTCCTTCTGGGCGGCGGCCATGCGGCGGCCGAGATCACTCTTCAGGAAACGGACGATCGAAGACGGTCGAATCACTGCCGCCTCCTCTTCCGTCAGGAAGCCGCCGGACACCAGGCGGGCTGTCTCGGCCCTGACATACGTCTCATCGGGTTCGGCCGGGCACAGATTAAGACGGCTGAGCAGCCGGTGATATATCGTGCCGCGGGCACTGCCGGTGATGCTGTCCTCCTCCGTCTTCATGAAATCCGGCACCAGCGGGAAAACGGCGGCCTCCGCAAAGCTTTCCACCGCCTCCTCGTCGGTCATGTGGGCCAGCTTGATATCGGAAACGGAAACCTTGACCGGTACATCTTCGCTGTCAGCATAGCCGTAGCGCCAGGAAAAGCGTTCCTCCAGAAGCTGTCGGACTGCCGGGTCCGCCACCGTCTCCGCATCGTAGGTCATCAGGCGGTGCAGACGGCTTTCCCGGATACCTTCGCCGATCACTTCCCGGGCGACTGCCTCCGACGGCCTTTTGATGATGAAGCGGAAGGGCAGTTCCGGCTCCGCCTTCGACGCGAAATACGCGGGCAGGATCAGCTTCCAGGCGGTATCGGCCCCAACAAGGTAACCGGGAGACAGGAAGCCGCTCTCATCCGGCTCCGGATAGGCGGCGTCATCACAGGCCTCTTCCGTCAGCGTGCCGGTGAGATAGAGTTTCAGCTTGGCGCGGGTCATAGCCACATAAAGGATACGCAGTTCTTCGCCGATCATTTCCTTTTCAAAGCGGCGGCGCACCGCGTTTTTCTTCATCGTCGGCACCTTCAGACGGTGCTCGAGGTCGTGATAATCCGAGGCCAGCCCCAGTTCCGGATGGATAAGGATCGTCTCGTACAGGTCTTTTCTGTTAAACTTTTTACCCAGGCCGCTGACGAAAACGATGGGATACTCCAGACCCTTGCTCTTATGAATGCTGACCAGCTGCACGGCGTTGCTGACGCTGCTGCCGGAGGCCACCTCCACATCCTCCTCGAATCTTTCCAGCTTACGGATATACCGGACGAAATTGAAAAGACCCACATAGCTGGTCTTTTCGTAGGCGACCGCTTTTTCGATCAGGGCATTCAGATTGATCTCCCGCTGCTGCCCGCCCGGCAGGGCGGCGGCAAAGAGGCCGAAGCCGGTCTCGTCGAGAATCTCGCTCATCAGCTCATGAATCGGTGTACAGGCGGCCCGGCGGCGGTAATCGGCCAGGCTCTCCAGAAAATCCCGGAGGCGGCCCTTCAGCGGCGTATCGGCGCCATGATCGGCATAGGCCTCCACCCGGTCGCAGAAGGCGGCTGTGTCTGACAGATCATCCGGCAGACTGACGGTACGGATCGCTGCCAGATCTTCGGCACTGAGCCTCACGATGGGCGAGGTCAGCACCGCGGCCAGGGGGATATCCTGACGCGGATTGTCGATGACGGACAGAAGATCCAGCATCGTCGTCACTTCATAGGCGCTGAAGAAGCCGCTCTTCTGCTGAACAGCTGCCGGTATGTCGGCTTCGCCGAGGATTCGGGCAAAATCCGGAGCCCAGTCGCTTAAGGAGCGCAGAAGAATGGCAATATCGCCGTAGCGCACCGGCCGGCGCAGGACCTGACCGTCGATGACTTCTTCGATCATCTCGTGATCCACCAGACGCCGGATCTCCTCCGCAATGAGGCGGGCTTCCATTTCCTTGGCCGGGAGGGATATCTCTTCGCCCTCGGCGCCGGCATTTTCCTCTTTGCTGATCATGGGCAGGATGTCCACCGTCGTATCGGGGGTGCCGTCCGCGGCCAGAAGGACGCTGCCGGTATTGCCCCCGGCCAGGGCGGCCGTCTCATCGTAGGTGATACCGCCGACCTCTTCCCGCATCAGGTGCCCGAAGAGGGTGTTGACGCCCCGGAGGATTTCCGGGCGTGAACGGAAGTTGCTGTGAAGGTCGATGCGCAGGCCCCCGTCTTCCCGGCCGAAGTCATGGAACTTCTGCATGAAGAGCTCGGGTCTTGCCTGACGGAAGCGGTAGATACTCTGCTTGACGTCGCCGACACAGAAATAATTGCTGCGGCCGTCCTCAATGCCGCTGACAGCGGTGAGGATCTCCTCCTGGAGATAGTTGCTGTCCTGATATTCGTCGATCATGACCTCCCGGAAGCGGCGGCCGATCTCCAGGGCGGCCTCGGTTCTCTGATGGTTTTCTCTGAGGATCGACAGGGCAAGATGCTCCAGATCGGAAAAATCCACGATGTTCTTGCGCCGCTTGGCTTCCGCGAAGGCTTCGCCGAAGCGCTCCGCCATCAGCACAAGCATATCCAGTGGACCGGAAGACAGCTCCTGCCGGCGCGCGATCTCTTCGGGCGGGGTCGACAGTGAGCCCTGCAGTTCGTCCACATAGGCCTCAAAAGCTTTCTTCTGGGCATCCATGCGTTCCTTGAGGAAGGGATCCTCGTCCTTTTTCGGCCGTTTGCCGCGAAAGCCCGGTTTTTCGAAGGCAGCGATCCTGGCCCGGGAGGCCTCGTTAAGGCCTCTGTCCCCCTTCAGTGCCTCGAAGAAGTCACAGTAGGCCAGCATGCCGGCGGCATAGGCCGACGGTGCTCCGGGCAGTTCAAAGAGCCGGCGGCACTCCCCGGAAAGGATAGCCCCCGCGCCGACGATCGTCTCATAGCTGCCGTGCAGTTCCGCCATCCAGATGGCCTGATCCACCGCCGCCGGGGAGGCGGCATGATTGCTTTCCCGGCACAGGCGGTAGAATGCCGCGGGATAAGGCTGGCTTCGGGCGGCGTCGTAGACGCGCTCGATAGCCTTCTCCAGAGCGGCATCATTTTTCCCGGCAAAGGTCTCCAGAAAATGGCGGAAATCCCGGACAAAGGCCTCATCCTCCGAGGCGTGGGCCTCCCGCATCACGGCATCCATCACGTCGGCCCGGAGCAGCTTCAGCTCGCCGGCCTCGCCGACGCGAAAGCCCATATCGATGCCCAGACGCGAGGCATAGCTTCGCAGCACCCAGGTACAGAAACCGTCGATGGTGGTGATATGGGCGCGGTTAAGAAGCGACAGCTGCCTCTGGAGGTGAGCATTTTCCGGATCCTCCTCAAGAGCGGCCGTGATCTTGCGGCCGATGCGCTCCTTCATCTCAGCTGCCGCCGCTTTGGTGAAGGTCACGATCAGGAATTCATCGATATTGGCGGGATCGTCGGCATCCGTCATAAAGCGCAGCAGGCGCTCCGTCAGCACGGCTGTCTTGCCGGAACCGGCGGCCGCACTGACCAGCAGATTGTGTTGTCTGGTTTCGAGGACCTTTCTCTGGTCATCTGTCCATTGCATGGTATCTCTCCTTTATCCGGCCTGTGTTTCATTATCGGTACCGTCAGAGTCCTGTCCGTCGCCGGCCGCTCCGCCGTTCAGCCTCTCCTGCATGGCTGCCAGGGCGGTCTCACTGTCAAGGAGCGCCAGCTCCCGGTACTCGCAGCCGGCCAGTCTTTCGTCGAAACCGCAGATGTCGTGATAGGGGCACCAGCTGCAGGCTTTGCTGCTCTTCAGCCGATAGGGGCTGACGGCGGTCTCGCCGCCCATGATGGCACTGCCGATGGCGGCAGCTTTGACAACGGCGTAGCGGCTGATGGTCAGGAAGGCTGCCGTATCGCCGGCTTGGGTACGGGAATCGGGGCTGCCGTTTTTGTTGAGCTTCATCGGCACCGCCAGGGATCGGACACCGGGCTTCAGATCGCGATCAAGGTGCCGGTAGACGGACGGCTCCGAAGAGACGAAACCATTTCCCCGGAGGAGAAGACGACGCTTTTCGCGGCATTCCTCTTCAGTCATCCCATCCTCATACGTGATCATGGGATCGCTGACGGTATGGTACAGCAGCGCCGCCGGCACGACGGTCCTGCCGTCCCGGGCGGCCAGCCGCAGGGCCGCCTCCAGATAAAGGGGCAGCTGGAGCTGCAGACCGTAATAGAGTTCGCCCATATCGAAGGTCTTGCTGCCGCTCTTGTAATCGATGACCTTCAGATAACGGACATCGCCCTCGTCACAGATATCGATGCGGTCGATACGGCCCGTCAGCAGCATACGGGTGCCGTCCGGCAATGTCATGACCTGCGCGGCATCCGCATCGTCCCCGAAAACGGCTTCCATGGCGCCGGGTTCAAAATCCCCGGCGGCTATCTGCTGACGTATGGCCTCGACGGTGGTTCTGAGGAGGGGCCTGAGCCGCTCTGTCTCATACGCCTGCCGGGCATCCCCCGTCAGATAAGGGTGTCCCGCAGCCGCGGCCATAAGACTCTCATCGGACAGCTGCACCAATGTTTCATCAGACAGGGACGCCCAGGAGAGCGCTTTCTCCCGGGTCCGGCGGCCGAAGATCTCCAGGGCTTCATGGATAAGCTGTCCGCGGTCGATCCCCGTGAAATCATATTCTTCCCGTTCCTTAAGCCTGAGGCCGTAATCCGCAAAATGCCGGAAGGGGCAGGCGGCGAAGGTCTCGAGACGGGTGGCCGAATTCCGGAGAAGCCGTCCGTAGAGCTGCCTGGCGGAGGCACCGGAGAGGTTGTCTTTCCCCTTGCGGTAGGAGGCACCCTCGAGGAGGCCGTTCAGACGCCTCCGCTCCTCGGGATGGCGCAGGAACCAGGCGTAGAGCTCATACCAGGCCGGCGCCGGCTCCTGATCCTTCAGGCGACGCACCGGCTCGGCCAGCAGGCGGCGGCAGTCGGCGGGTCTTTCGGCCAGCGCCTCCACCGTCTCAGACGGCAGTGTCTCCCTGAGCTTCGGAAAGAGGCGTCTCAGGCGGCTGATGAGATAAGCCGGACGGACAGCCTTGCCGCTGCCGTCAGCGGCGGTATAGGACAGGATCAGCCTGTCCGACGGCCGCGTCAGGGCCAGATAGAGGTAGAAATTCTGAATATACACCGCTTCGCGCCGGGACGGGCGCAGCCTCAGACCGGCATCCTGCAGTCTCTCCCGGTCCGCTTCGTTGAGAAAGCCGCTCTCCTCGGGCACTTTGGGGATCACGCCCTCCTGCACACCGATAAAGAAGAGGATCTTCACATCCTTAAGACGGGTCCGCTCCACATCGCCCACCGTCACCTGGTCACACAGGGGCGGAATGACGCCGATGCGGATCTCGGCCAGACCGGCCTCCAAAAGGGCCTGAAAATCCCCCATCGGCAGGATCTCATCGCCCAGCACCGCCACCAGCTTGTCGAGGATGCTCATCACTTTGCCGTATATCTGGGCGTATTCCCGTTCCAGATCAGGGCGGCCGTTATCGGCAAAATACAGCCGGCGGCCCTCCAGCTTTTCCTGGCAGCGCAGGTCAAGACACAGCCGGTAAAGAGCCTCCGCCGCGTCGCGAACCGTCTGCCGGCGGCCGGCCAGAGCCTCCGACAGCGGATCGAGAAGGGCTGTGACAGCCCGACGGCTGTCATTGAGGGCCGCCAGAGAGGCCTCCGTCTCCGTCCGGCCGGGGCGTGTGAAGGGCTGTCGCCAGGCCTTTTTGCCCCGAATGCCGCAGGCAAGCACATAGTTTTCCAGCCGGGACACTTCCGTTTCCGTGAGATCAGTCATGCCGGCCTTGAGAAAACGGAAAACAGCGTCATAGCTGTAGCCGTCCACGCAGGCCTCCACCGCCGAGCGCAGGGTCTCCACGAAGGGATTGTTGAGGAGAGGGCGTTTGTCATCAATGAAGACGGGAATGCCCTCCTCGCGAAAGGCTCTCCGGATGCTGCCGGCCTTGCCGGCGAGATCGCCGCAGATGACCGCGACGTCACGGTAACGGTAACCCTCCGTCCTCACCAGGGAGGCGATACGCCGGGCACAGCCCTCGGCTTCCCGGGCCGGATCGTCATAGAGGCAAAGGGCGATCTCCGGGCATTCGCCGCCGTACACACGGTTATCCCGGCGGAAAATCGTTTTTTCCAGAAAATCCAGAGCCGGCGCATGGCCAAAGCGGCTTTGGGGCGTCCCTGTCAGCCGAAGAGACGGCAGCACCGCCGTGCCGGTCTCGGCAGCCAGCTGCGTCAGCGTGCGGATCATCACATGGCTCATATGGAAAAGGGCGTCCTCTCCGTCATCGGTGCTGCTGTCATCACAGGTCACGGTGCAGAAGACGTCCGAAGCCAGAGGCAGCATTTTCCTGATCAGCTTCAGCTGGATCGGCGTAAAGCCGGTGAAGCCGTCGAAGGCAATGACGGCCTCCTTAAGAAGATGCGACTGATCCGCGATCTCCGCCAGCTTGTCCGGTACCTCCTCCGCGGTCATCAGCCGGTCGCCCAGGTATTCCCGGTAGGTGGTATACAAGGTGCCGATGTCGGTCATTTTGATGCGGTAGAAGCTGTCCCCGGCCGCCGAAACCGCTCCGGCCAGCTTCTCCGGCGTGATCTCGTACTGTACCAGCTCGGAGATCACGGATTTCATATCGGCCAGGCACCCGGGACGCCTTAAGCGGCTGCCCAGATAGGGCAGCCCGGCAGCCTTGTCGAGAGCCGCTTTCTGAAGAAGGAAGGTCTTGCCGATCTCCTCCAGGAGTTCATACTGGCGAAAGCCCACCTCGTCAAAGACGCGGTAGGCCAGGCGCGCAAAGGACAGAACATCGATATTGAGGATCGCACCGCCGGGATGCATCGCCGTCAGGATGTCCTGTGTCTGCATGGAAAACTGTTCCGGTACGATCACGAGATAGGTGCGGTCCGGATGTCTGCGGGATTCTTCGATGACCGTCGTCATCAGACGGTATGTCTTGCCTGAACCGGACGGTCCGGTAATCAGCTGAAGTGCCATAGCTTAGTTATCCTCTTCCTGCATCAAAAGGTCGTTATCGTTTCCCAGATCCAGCAGCGCATCGGAAGCAGCCTGATCCATCTCGCCAACGGTCTTCATACGGCTGTTCAGACGGCGTGTCCTCTTCTGTATATCCTCGGTGAGGCCCACGGCCTCCTCCAGTTTTTTCTGGGTCCTGGCCACCACGTCATCAAGATGACCGATCTGGCCCTTGACCGCCTCCAGAAGTTTCAGTACCTCGACACTTTTCTTCGACAGGGCCACGTTGCGGAAGCCGACCCGGAGGCTGTTAAGCACCGCCGTCACGGTGGTCGGACCGGTCACAATGACCCCCTTCTTCTGGCAGGCCTCCGTCAGTCCGTCGAGACGCAGCACCTCGGCGTAGAGGCCTTCGGTGGGCAGGTAGAGGAAGGCAAAATTCGTGGTTCTGGGCGGATCCAGATATTTGCCGGCGATGTCGGAGGCTTCCTTTTTGATGCGGTTCTTCAGGTCGTTCTGCGCCTCGGTCAGAGCCTCGCTGTCGCCCCTGTCGGCGGCATCAATCACACGGTTGTAGATATCCGCCGGGAACTTGGCGTCGATGGGCATCAGCACATCCTCCCCGCCGTCGACGGAAGCCGGAAAACGCACCGCGAATTCCACCCGGTCGCGGGAGCCTCGTTTGGTGACGACATTGCTCACAAACTGGCCGGGAGCCATCGTCTCCTCCAGAATCCGCCGCAGCTGGACTTCGCCCCAGTTGCCTCGGGTCTTCACATTAGCCAGGGTGCGGTTCAGTTCGGAAACGCCGCCGGACAGTTCCTTCAGCTCACCCAGAGACCGGTACAGGCTGTTCAGCTGCTGCGTCACGCCGGCAAAGCTCGTCTCCAGACGTTCATTGAGATGCCGGCCGAGCTGCTCGTCGACGACCCCCTGGATCGCCGTCAGCCTCTTCTCGTTGGCGTTCTGCAGCTTTTCCATGGAAAGGGCCACCGCCTCCACCAGCTTATCCCGGAAAATGTTGTTGTCGTCGCGGATGTTCCGGAAGGTCTCGGCCTGCCTCTCCGCCATGTCATTGAGCTGCGCCTGCTGATACTGAGACATGCGCTGAAGATTAAGGGATACCTCCTGACGGAGAACGGCATCGGCATGCTCCCGGCTGTGGGCGCCGGTATCGATCTTCTCCCGTATTCTGAGAAGCTCATCACGCACATCCTCTCTGTCGAGGCGCCCTTCCAGGGCCTTCTGACGCACCAGCAGCACGATGAGAAGCACACACATAAGGATCGCTGCCAAAGCCGCCGCGACCAGCAGGATATCATTCCATTCCATAAAGCCATCCTTCCGTACGATCATGATTCAGGCATAACGTTTGTTCCCATTATACCGTTTCCTGTAGTCCAAAAAAACACCCTTAGCCCGGAAGGGCCTCCGGAAAAAATTCAGTAAAGAAAAAAGCAGACTGCCGCAGCAGTCTGCCTGATTGCCTTATAATTCCTGACAGGCTCCGGGCCCGCCGGGCACCTTTTACAGCTCGCAGCTGCCGGTGGTTCTCGGGAAAGGCAGGACATCGCGGATGTTGGTCATGCCTGTCAGATACATGACGCAGCGCTCGAAGCCCAGGCCAAAGCCGGCATGGCGTGTCGTACCGTAGCGGCGCAGATCCAGATAGAAATCGTAGCCGGCCGGATCCATTCCCAGCTCCTCAATCCGGGATTTCAGAACCTCGTAGTCATCCTCACGCTGAGAACCGCCGATGATCTCGCCGATGCCCGGTACCAGGCAGTCGACGGCGGCCACCGTCCGGCCATCCGGGTTCAGCTTCATATAGAAGGCCTTGATCTCCTTCGGGTAATCGGTAACGAAGACCGGCCCCTTGAAGACCTCCTCCGTCAGATAACGCTCATGCTCAGTTTGAAGATCCACGCCCCAGGACACCGGGTATTCGAAGTCCCTGCCGGAAGACTGAAGGATCTCGACAGCCTCCGTGTAGGTGACATGGGCGAATTTGGCATGGCGGACACCGTTCAGACGGTCGATCAGGCCCTTGTCCACAAATTTATTGAGGAAAGCCATCTCCTCGGGCGCATTTTCCATCACATAGTTAATGACGAATTTGAGCATGCCCTCGGCGCAGGCCATATCATCCTCCAGATCGGCGAAGGCCATTTCCGGCTCGATCATCCAGAACTCGGCCGCATGGCGCGGTGTATTGGAATTCTCGGCGCGGAAGGTGGGACCGAAGGTGTAGATGTTGCGGAAGGCCTGGGCATAGGTCTCGCCGTTCAGCTGGCCGGAGACCGTCAGGTTCGTGGCCTTGCCGACGAAGTCCTTGCTGAAGTCGATGGCGCCGTCCTCCGTGCGCGGCGGATCGTTGAGAGCCAGTGTCGTCACCTGGAACATCTCGCCGGCGCCCTCACAGTCGGAGCCGGTAATCAGAGGTGTATGGACATAGACAAAGCCTCTGTCCTGGAAATACTGATGAATGGCGTAGGCACAGAGGGAACGGATGCGGAAGACCGCCTGGAAGACATTGGTGCGGGCACGCAGATGCGGCATCGTTCTCAGGAATTCGATGCTGTGACGCTTCTTCTGCAGCGGATAATCCGGTGTGGAAGCGCCTTCCACCTCGACCGCGTCGGCCTGGATCTCGAAGGGCTGCCCGGCCTCCGGTGTTGCCACCAGGGTGCCGCGGACGATAACAGCCGAGCCGACGTTCAGCTTGCTGATCTGCGCGAAATTCACCATGCTGTCGTGGATAACGACCTGCAGGGTATCGAAAAAGGTGCCGTCATGGACAACGACAAAACCGAAGTTTTTCGAAGCGCGGATGGAACGCACCCAGCCGCCCACGGCAATCTTCTTATCCAGATAATCTTCTGTGTGTTTGAACAGCTCTCTGACGGTTACCAGCTTCTCCATATATGACTCCTTTGTCAGTGTATATTCTTTTTTTCGAAAATGCCGTCCCGGCAGTCTTTGGCGGTGCGAAAGGCCTGCAGGGCAACCCGTATTATATCACGCCCGCTCTCTTCTGTCAGGCCTTATTCAGGACTTCAGGGTCGCCTGCGGCTCGAGGATTGTCAGAAAGACATTGCCGCCACCGGCAAAAAGGGCCGTGCTGTCGTTGATGCCGTACCAGTAATGCTCACCCGTCGCGAAATCATAGAGCCGGGTGTTGTAGGTATTGTAGCCGACGATGAGGGCCGTCCCGCCCTCCGGCGTCCTGGCCAGAACCGGGCGTCCGCAGCTGACCTCATAGAGGACCTGGTCCAGGGAGCAGCCCGTCAGATCCAGGACCGTGCCGCTGTCTCCGGCCCTTTCCTGAAGCGTATCGGCATCCAGGGTATCGGCGATGATGGCGGCGGGAATGTCCGCATTGGCGATCTCGTTATCGGTATCCCGGCCCCCCCGCTCGTAGAGGTAGGTGCCGTCATCTGTCAGCACGGTGCCGCTCAGGCTGTCGGCCTGACGGATCGCCTCGGCCGGATCGCTGAGAACCTTCTGAAGCTCACCCCCGCCGTAGACATAATAGCGCTCGCCCGCCGGCCGGCCTGCCGGCAGGGGCATTTCCAGACTGGTGCTGTCCCGTCGGAGAGGCACCGTCGTCACCAGCGGATTGATGGTGGAAACGGTGGTGGGCAGCATCAGGGTATAGACGCGGCCCTGACGGCTGTTGACGGTGCCCTTGAGGGTGACCGCCGTCTCCGCCGTCTGGCGGTTGTTCATGATGTTATCGGTCGATTCCTCGGTATAACTGCCGTCGGCATTTTTACTGACGCGCTGCAGCTCGATAAGACCGCTCTTGATCGCGATGGACGAGATCAGCATATCCGGTTTTTCATAGGTCATAACCGTCTCGCCGTCGGTACCGAGGATGGTCAGCGATCTCAGGTAAACCAGGATGCGGCCCGTCACACTGCGGCGCAGGTCATTTTTATCGGCAATACCGTAGATAAAGTCATCATTGATAAAGCCGACAGCCTTGAGGCAGGTGCCTTCGTCGGCCGTTATCGTCTGGGTGGTGCCGTCATCAAAGTTCATGACCGTCAGGTGCGTCGAAGAGGCGGCCGCCATCTCATTCATCCAGGCGGCACGGCTCTGGCTGCCCGAGGCTACAAAACAATCGGGATCGATAGCCGTCAGTACCGTCTCCGGTTCCGTACTGCCCGGTGCCAGACGGTACAGGCTTCCCTTCAGATAAACATAATAGCTCCCGCCCGGCGTCACATAGCTCAGCCGGTCCAGATCTTCGGCAATGCGGTCCGACGCCCGGTCATCGGGGATGAAGAACCGTTCCTCCACACAGGCGCTCTCACCGAGATAGCGGCAGACGAGGATGCCGTGGCGGCCCTCGTAGACGCCGCGGCTGTGATAACCGCTGACAACGAAATCGATGTCGCCGCCCGTCGTTACACGGATGATCTCAATGGCATAATCACTGTTGTCACAGCGCTCGTCTCCGTCCGCCGTGTCCTTATGGTAAGTGAAGACACAGGAGAGCTTCTGGGCCGCGTTGCTGAAGCACCAGAGGGTATCGTCCTGGACGAAAGCCAGGTTCTGATTGGCACTGTCCGTCTTGTAGACCAGATCGGAGGTCGTCACGCCGACGGCGATGGAGGAGGCTGCCACCACGCTCCTTTCAGCGGGATCAAAAATCTCGACGGCGGAGCGCTCAAAATCCAGCAGGCGGATACGCCGGCTGTCATAGCGCAGGCGATAGTATTCCTCCACGCGGTAAAGCTCGGTCTCACCGTCATCATTGACCGCTTCGAGAACATAGCTCTGTGTCACCGTGCCGGTGGTGTTGTTGATCTCATGGATCGTGGGAACGGCCCGGCGGTACAGACGGGGACTGAGGCTGCCCCAGGTCACCTGATCGAAGGAGGACTTGAGCGTCACATGGGTAAAGGAGTCCGATGTCACGGTATTGTCTGATTCCAGGTAGACATTGAGCGATGAGGCACCGCTTTTGTTCAGGCAGGTCTCATAAAATTCCGTCACAAAGCTCAGGTAGGCCTCTGCGTCATTGCGGGCACGCTGGATCAGGCGGGCGTAATAATAGATCTCCCGCCCGTCGTCAAGCTCCAGGGTAAAGCGGATCGGGTATTCGCAGTTCATCAGTATTGCCGCGCCGATCGTAAAGGAGGCCGTCTGATACTCCCCGTCCTGTTTGAAGTTGCCGATCTGGGCATTGGCCACCACCACGCCGGTATCCGGCGTGGTGATCTCGTACATCGCGGAACGGATCGTATTCTCGTACGGCTTGCAGGAGAGACTCAGTGTCTTGTCCGCCGACAGCGGGATCAGCGTCTCCCGCTGCGCCGACGGGTCCAGGGCCTCCGTACAGCCGAAGAGCCGGTCGGCCTTGATGCCGTTAAAGTCCATACAAACGACAGGAAGCGTCGGATCTTCCAGATCTGACGCCCTGACGATTTCTTCGGTATTCATAAGGTTGGAAAAGACAACAACGCCCCCTGCAAAGGTCAGCAGGAAGACCAGTACTCTGAGAATCTTTTTAAGCAATTATCATTAAGCCCTTTCACTGTAATGATGAGCATCCTCAAGCACCATGTCCTTGACCTTCATCAGACGGATCTGCGTACTTCTCTCGTTCTCGTCAAGCTTCATGGTGATGTATTTGATGCCCGCTTTCGTCTCAGGTATTATAACATGCTCAAGGGCATTCACGCGACGTCTTGTTTTTTCGATTTCCGCCGCCATCAGCTGACAGGATTTTTCCACCTCTGCCAGTCTGAGCATTTTCGGAAAGACATCGCTGAGCGACTTCACCGCCGCGTCCAGATCGCTGGACGTGAAGGCGTAGCCGTATGAATAGATGTCGTTCGGATCCGGTGTGCGTGTCTTGTAATCAAAGACCGGAATATCGACGCTCATGACGTTGCGCCGGCCGGCGGTCAGCTCGACGTCCTGCTTCGGCGCCATCAGAGCGGTCCGCAGGATCTGATCCGACATATCCGACCGGGCCACCACGAAATCCGTGTTGGCCTGGCGGATCGCCGCTTCCACTTCCTGACGGAGCGACATATTGACGCGGACGAGATCGAGGAATTCCCTCATCAGCTCATCGCGCTTGTCTTTTAATAATTTGTGTCCCTTCACGGCTGTCGCCAGCTTTTTCTTCAGCCGGGTCAGCTCCATGCGGGTGGGATTGACCTGAGTGGATGCCATAAAACGTTCCCCTCCCGGTTATCAGGCTTTGTCGTAATACTTATCCAGCATGGCGTCGCTGATACGTTTCAGTTCGGAACGCGGCAGCATGCGCAGCAGGTCCCAGCCGATGTCCAGCGTCTCTTCGATGGAGCGGTCCGCTTCATAGCCCTGAGAAATGTATTTTTCCTCGAAGGCATCGGCAAACTTCGCGTACAGGATGTCGATATCCGACAGGGCGGCTTCGCCCAGGATGACCATCAGTTCCTTCGCTTCCTTGCCGCGGGAATAAGCGGCAAAGAGCTGGTTCATGGTGGCGGCGTGATCCTCGCGGGTCTTGCCCTTGCCGATACCCTTATCCTTCAGACGGGACAGGGACGGCAGGACGTTGATCGGCGGTGTGACGCCCTTGCGGTAAAGGTCACGGCTCAGGATGATCTGACCCTCGGTGATGTAGCCCGTCAGGTCGGGGATCGGATGGGTGATGTCGTCTTCCGGCATCGTCAGGATCGGGATCATCGTAATGGAGCCCTTGCGGCCTCTCTGGCGGCCGGCGCGTTCGTACATCGTCGCCAGATCAGTGTACATGTAGCCCGGGTAGCCGCGGCGGCCCGGTACTTCCTTACGTGCAGCGGAGACCTCTCGCAGCGCATCGGCATAGTTCGTGATATCGGTCAGAATGACCAGGACGTGCATGTCCTTCTCAAAGGCCAGATATTCCGCTGCCGTCAGGGCCATCTTCGGCGTCGCAATACGCTCAACGGCCGGATCGTTCGCCAGGTTGATGAACAGAACCGTTCTGTCGATGGCGCCGGTCTCGCGGAAGGATTCAATGAAGAAGTTGGATTCCTCAAAGGTAATACCCATGGCGGCGAAAACAACGGCGAAGGATTCGTCGGTACCGCGGACCTTAGCCTGTCTGGCTATCTGAGCCGCCAGCTTGGCATGGGGCAGACCGGAGGCCGAAAAGATCGGCAGTTTCTGTCCGCGGACCAGGGTGTTCAGGCCGTCGATGGCGGAAACACCGGTCTGGATGAATTCGGACGGATAGGCGCGGGCGGCCGGGTTCATCGGCAGACCGTTGATGTCGCGGCGCTCCTCCGGCAGGATCTCCGGGCCGTTATCGATGGTACGGCCCAGACCGTCGAAGACGCGGCCCAGCATGTCTTCGGAGACGCCCAGCTCCATGGAGCGTCCGAGGAAACGCACCTTACTGTTGCTTAAGTTGATACCGGTTGAGGATTCGAACAGCTGGACGAGGGCATTGTCACCGTCGATCTCCAGCACCTTGCAGCGTCTTGTTTCGCCGCTGGCCAGCTCAATCTCACCCAGCTCATCGTATTTGACATTTTCGACGCTTTTGACGAGCATCAAAGGTCCGGCGACTTCCTGTATTGTTCTGTATTCTTTAGGCATTTACCGGTCCTCCTTTCCGAGCAGGCCGGCGATCTCGACAGCCAGCTCCTTCTCGATCCGTTCGTATTCGGCCTGAACATTCTCTTCTCTGGTGTATTTGTAGCGGCCGATGCGCTCGCGGACGTTCATGCTGATCAGATCGGCGATCGACGCCCCCTTCTTCAGCGCCTCCGAGGACTTTTCATAGAAAGCATAGACCAGCTTCATCATATTGAACTGCTTCGGCAGGGAGGTGTAGGTATCGATCTCGTCGAAGGAGTTCTGATGCAGGAAGTCCTCACGGATAGAGCGGGCGGCTTCCATTTTCAGGCGGTCCTGGGGAGACAGGGCATCCATACCGACCATCTTGACGATCTCATTCAGGGAGGCTTCCTCCTGCAGCAGGGACATCAGATGCTGACGGACAGTCATCCACTCCGGCGAGACGTTCTCGTCAAACCACTTGCCCATACTGTCAAGATACAGACTGTAGGAGGTCAGCCAGTTGATGGCCGGGAAATGTCTCTGATGCGCCAGTTCGGCGTCCAGACCCCAGAATACCTTGACAATGCGAAGCGTCGCCTGGGAGACCGGCTCGGAAATATCGCCGCCGGGCGGTGAGACGGCGCCGATGGCGGACAGCTGACCCTCGCGGCCTTCTTTTCCCAGTGAAATGACGTGACCGGCACGTTCATAAAACTGCGCCAGACGGGAGCCCAGATAGGCCGGGTAGCCTTCTTCACCGGGCATTTCCTCCAGACGGCCGGACATTTCACGCAGAGCCTCGGCCCAGCGGGAGGTGGAGTCAGCCATCAGGGCAACGGAATAGCCCATGTCACGGAAATACTCCGCGATGGTGATGCCGGTGTAGATCGACGCTTCACGGGCGGCCACCGGCATATCGGAGGTATTCGCGATCAGCACGGTACGCTTCATCAGGGATTCGCCGGTCTTCGGGTCCTTCAGTTCGGGGAATTCGTTCAGAACGTCGGTCATCTCGTTGCCGCGCTCACCGCAGCCGATATAAACGACGACGTCGGCTTCCGCCCACTTGGCCAGCTGGTGCTGGATGACGGTCTTGCCGGAGCCGAAGGGACCCGGAACAGCCGCCACACCGCCCTTGGCGATGGGGAAGAAGGCATCGACAACACGCTGGCCTGTCACCAGAGGCTGGGCCGGCGTCAGTTTCTGTTTGTAGGGACGGCCTCGGCGGACCGGCCACTTCTGCATCATTGACAGTTCCTGTCTGCCGGCAGCGGTCTCCACCACGCAGACCGTCTCGTCGACCTTGAAGCTGCCGCTGCGGATCTCGGCCACCCTGCCGGCAACGCCGACAGGCACCATGATCTTCTGCTCAACGATCTCGGTCTCCTGCACGGTACCGATGATATCGCCGGCCTCCACAGCGTCGCCGACGTTCACGGCCGGTTTGAAATCCCATGTTTTATCACGGTCCAGTGAGTAGACCTCGACACCGCGGGACAGATTGTTGGAGTGTGTGACCTCCATGATACTGTTCAGCGGACGCTGGATACCGTCATAGATCGCACCGATAAGGCCCGGTCCCAATTCGACGGACAGAGGGACGTTGGTGGATTCGACCGGTTCACCCGGGCCCAGTCCCGATGTTTCCTCATAGACCTGAATTGAGGCCTGATCGCCGTGCATTTCAATAATTTCACCGATCAGTCGCTGATCGCTGACGCGAACGACGTCGAACATGTTAGCATCACGCATGCCCTCCGCGATGACCAGCGGTCCCGCGACTTTCTTGATTACGCCTTTGCTCACGTTGCTTCTCCTTCCTTGGCGGATACGCCGCCGAACAGGATGTCACTGCCGACCGCCTGCTCGACTGACTTTTTGACGCCCATAATGCCGTCACCGGTGTTGCCCTTGATGCCCGGGATCCGGATGATCGCCGGGGTCAGTTCGCCGGCATAAGCCGCGATCTCTTTTGTCAGGCCCGCCGCTAATTCTTCCGTTATATAAATAACGCCGTAGTCATTGTCGGCCAGACGCTTCAGCAGTCTGCCGGCGTCCTCGCCTTTATTCACGGGATATGTATCCAGCCCCAGTGCACCAAAGCCGTAGATGCTGTCATAATCTCCCATGACCGCTATCTTATACATACATTTCCCTCATTCTTTCCCGGACAGCCTCCTCCGGCAGGCCGTTGGCCTTGGCCGTCAGGATGATCCGGACTGTCTTGATCTCATTTTTCCTTGCCAGATAATACGCGATCACCGGGCCGAGCGTGAAGGAATTCCTCTTCTGCGGCCGGATGGAGGCGATCAGACGGTTATCGCACCAGCGTTCGAAGGCCGAGCCCGAGACTTTCAGTGCCTCGACAGCTTCCCCGAAACCGGCTTCCGTCAGGAAACCGTACAGGGCATCCGTGCCCTCCGAGGCGGCCTGGGCCAGTTTCTTCACGCTGAGGCTGCGGCAGGGCGCCAGGGCATCCTCGAGAAAATGCCGGGATTTGCCGGTCCTTGCGGCTCTGACGGCGATGCGGATATTCGTCACCGCTACCGTCGACTCCTCATAGTCCCGAAGGAGCTCCAGTTTGGAGGTCCGTGCCACCTCTTCCATGGCATCCAGACAGGCCCTATCGACGATGACGTCGCACTTCTGGCCGTCCCGCTGCACCAGCATGGCTTCATAGGCGAAGGCTGCCGCCTTTTTCATATGGGACGGCAGAGCGTCGAAATCCTTTTCCCGAACGATGCGGACCATCTCCTCAGGCGTGATGAGCGTATCCCTGTAAAAGGCTTCCGGATGCGCTTTTTCCGTGCAGACCTCCTTGATGGCGGTCTTCAGGTTGTGATACAGATCCGGATAGCTGAGGATCGTGAAGATCTCCCTGTCGATGCCCAACTCCTTCATCAGGCCGGAGGCCTTGAGTTCTTCCGCGGCAAGCATGCGTTCCGGATCCTGGTCTTCGCCGTCACCCCAGCCCTTATCGAGCAGGAACGCCGTGACGTCCTCCGCGCTTTTCATGGATACCATCTGACTGATATCCGCATCAGTCAGCAGATACTTTTCTCTGACACGGATGCGCGCAACGGCAAAGATATCGTTCTTATCACCCATTAGCGCTCTCCTTTACCAAAGTGCTGCGTTGACCTTGTCCTGCAGCTGATCCTTCATTGATGAAAACAGGGCTCTGAGGGAGCAGTTTTCCTCGATGCCGCCGTATTTCAAAATAAAACCGTTATCGATCGGCGCCGCTTCCGGCGAGACCGTCAGGCTGCCGCCGGCTTCCCGGGCAATGGCGGCCGCGGCGGCGGCAAAGTCCGCCGGCAGTCTCTCAAGATCCCCCGCCGACAGACACAACTCTCCCGCCTCCGGGCGGACCGCTTTCTTCAGAAGACGGCCGAGTATATCAAAGTAGGCGTCATCGTCAAGGCCGGACAGACGGTCATAGGCCTTCTCGATGACCGATTCGATGATCTCCTGTTTGGCGGAAAGAAGCGCCTGACGCCTCAGAAGGGAGCTCTGGGAACGGGCCCGGCTTCTCAGGATGTCGGCCTGACGGGCGGCCTCCCCGGCGCGATTCTCGCGAAGGACCAGACTGTCGGCCCGGGCCTTTTCCCGGACGGCATCGGCGGAGACCTTCGCCCCGGCGATGATGTCTTCGGCCTGCTTTCTCGCTTCCAGCAGGATCTCATCTGTGATTCCGTTTATACCTGCCATGAGCTGTCTCCTTAACTTATCCGATATTGATCAGGGCCAGGATGGAAACCAGCAGGGACAGAATGGCATAGGTTTCAACCATGGCCGGGAACAGCATGGCTTTACCGAACTGATCCGGTCTCTTGGCCACGATGCCGATGGAGGCAACAGAGGTCTTGCCCTGATAGATAGCCGAGATCAGACCGGCCACGGCGATCGGCATGCAGGCGGCGAAATACATCAGGCCCGTGGCGGTATCACTGACGGGATTGCCGCCGAGAACACCGACCTGAGACAGCGTAATGAAGGCGACCAGAAGGCCGTAGATACCCTGGGTACCCGGCAGCAGCTGAAGGATAAGAACCTTGGCAAACTGACCCGGCTCCTCGGCCACGACACCGGCGGCTGCCTGACCGGCAATACCGACGCCCATCGCGGAACCTGCACCTGCCAGACCGACGGCCAGCGCTGCACCTAATAATGCGAAAAACATACCCATGCTCATAATGTTGTATCCTCCTTGATTTCAACATATTTGTTGGCGGTTCTGAACGGTTCGAAGGCCTTGCCGCCCCCGTCGTAGAACTTGCCAAAAAATTCAACATACTGCAGACGATTGGTATGCACATACGCGCCCAGCGCGTTTATGCCGATATTAAGAGTGTGTCCCAGAAGGAAGATCAAAGTGAAAAGGATCGCTCCGAGAACACCGCCTCCGAACATGGAGGCCATCATATTGACGACGCTGGCGATAACGCCCGTCGCCATGCCCAGGGCCAGCAGACGCGAGTAGGACAGCACATCCGACAGCCAGCTCGTCACGCCGTAGATATCGTAGGCGCCGAGGGCAATGCGCAGGCCCCAGTTTTTCTTGTCGCGGCCGGACATCAGAAGGATCACGACCAGGCCGATCACCGTCAGTCCCTTCGCGATAAGGCTCAGCCAGGACGGGAAGACGATCGTCATGCCGGCGATCGAGGCAAACAGGTTCGTCGGCAGAAGGATCAGCACCAGACCGATGATCAGACAGAACCAGCTGACCACATCGGACACGAAGCCGACAAAGTCATGGCGCCGGATGTATTCATAGCCCTTGATGGCCAGACCTGTCAGCAGGTGGATAAGACCAAAGAGCAGGCACCACATCAGAAGCTGCATCGGATTGTCCAGAGGGGCAAACCAGAGCGGTTTCAGGATCGGGCCGCCGGTGTAGCCGAAGAAGGTCTTCGCCGCCACATCGATCACATCGCCGAAGAAGCTGCCGTACATAAAGCCCCAGAAGGCGGTGGACAGGCCGCCCCAGAAGAAGAGCTTCAGCATGCCCTTTGTGCCCGCCGGCATGCGTGGAAATTTCTTAAGAAGGATCGCGCAGGCGGCAAACATCAGGATCCCGTAGCCGGCATCCGAAAGCATCATGCCGAAGAAGATCACATAGAAGAAGGACATGATCACGGTCGGATCCACATGCCCTTCGGTCGGCAGAGAATAGGACTCGACGACCGGCTCCACGGCACGGGAAAACCCGTTGTTATGAAGGAGCGTGGGCGGCACTTCGTCCTCTCCCGGCGTCTCCGTCTCCACCACCGCGTCATAGCGCTCCGTCAGCAGGCGGCTCACATCTTCGGCCCGGGATGCCGGCACCCAGCCCTCCAGGAAGAAGGCCTTGTCCGACTGGGGGATCGTGCCCAGAAGGCGGTACTTTTCGGCCCTTGTCCGGTAATAATCGATCAGGATCAGGAAGGACTCCTTAAGAGAGGCCTTTTCCGCGATGGATGCCGTCAGCTTTTCGATGCGGGCTTCCTCGGTCCTGATCGCCTCTTCGGCCTGGCGAATGCCGTCCGCCGGCACCTTGGATTCGATCTGGGCCGGTCTGGCAAAGCCGAGACGGCGCAGATTCTCGCTCACCGTATCGGCATCACGTTTCAGGCAGAGCACGCAGATGCCGGACTGATCCACGCCGCTGAAGATCACATCAGCGCTGACACGGCTTTCACCTTCCAGGTTCGCCGATGCGGCGGCATAGAGGGAAGCGTCGTCGACAGCCGTATTGACGGTGCCGATAAAGGCAGCCGTCTTGTCGGTGCCGGCAAAGGTCATCGGCACATCCAGCGGCAGCCACGGTGTCAGCATCTCGATCCGGGCTCTGTCTTTCAGAATCGTGCCCCGGGCTTCGCCGATCTCCTTTTCGGCACGCAGGATCGCGGCTGCCTCACCGGCGATACTGTCCTTTTTCTTCAGATACTCATCATACTGTGTGCGGTCAACCACATCGGGGCCCTCCAGGGAGGCTAGCAGTCCCTTTTTGACAGGAACGCAGGCATCGATGGCCCGGCTGGCATGTTCCAGGGTATCCGCCAGCTTCAGAAAGCTGCTCCTGGCCTCGGCCGTGTCCATCTTCTCCAGACCGGCGTCACCGGCAAAGGCCGTGGTGACCTCCATGACCCCCAGCTTCTGCAGTGTCTCAAGGATCCCCTTGCGGTTCGTCTTGAGCGCGCACACGCTGAGTTTTTTCATTTCAACAATAGCCATACGTCAATATCCCTTTCCGCCGGTCATCCGATCAGTTCACGGATCACCAGGTCTATGGCCGCCTCCTCTTTGGCTGCCGCCATGGTCTTCAGGGCTTCGGCATCCCGGATGCCGTCTTCGCGAAGAGAGGCCTTCATCGTCTCATTCTCCGCCTCCGTGCTTGCTATCAGCGCATCGCCGGCTTCCTTCGCCTCCTTCTCGGCCCCGGCCAGGATAGCTGCGGCATCGGCCTCGGCCTGCGCCGCGATGCGGACGGCTTCCGCCCGGGCGTCAGCCAGAATGGCCGCGGCTTTGTCTTCGGCCTCTTTGACTGCCCTGATATTTTCTTCCATCATCTGTTCTTCACCGCCTTTGCCATAGGTTTTGTGTGATTTTGTATACAATTTTGCTTTTCAAAAAAGGACTCGGCTCCCTGTTCGGATCGAGTCCCTTTTAATATTAGCGACTTGAAAAATATTTGTCAACAAAACTGCCGTTATCTTCAGAATTTGTTTTAATCTATTCGCAAATTCCGTTAATTGTTGCACAATTAGCGTGTTTTAACCGGGGAAATCTTCAGCGATTCTGACGATAGTAGTTAATCAGGCAGCCATCCAGAATGATCTGCCGTTCGTCGTCGGTCAGATCCCCCAGTGTCAACGTAAAGGGACGGGCCGCACCGCCCCGGATCACATAAGCCTCAATGACGGCCTGCTTCTCCTTCACCGCCCGACGGATCCCCGGCAGGAAGAGGCAGTCACCGTTGGCAAAGGGAAGGTCACCCTCCGGGATCAGGAAAGGCAGCATGCCCCAGTTGATCAGATTCGAGCGATAACGCTTGGTGGCGTACTCATGGGCGATATTGGCCCAGCCGCCCAGCACCTTCTGGCAGGACGCCGCCTGCTCGCGGGCCGAACCGTCGCCCGGCTTCACCGCAAAGATCGTGGAGCCAATGCCGGTATTGGTCATATCGGCTGTCGGGCACACCGTCTTCGCCGCTGCGAAGGATTCGTCGAAGCCCTTCAGGGCATCGGCTCCGGTCTCCCCGGCCAGTCTGGCTTCCTCAGCCGCCTTCACCGCCTTGGCCCGGCCCACATAGGCCGGATCGCGGCGCGACAGGGCAAATTCCGCCAGCGCCAGCGGATTGGAACGATAGCTGGAGGTTTCACCGGAGGGAATCAGCTCATCCGTTGTGGTGACGGGATCATGGATCTCGGAAACGACCTTCAGCAGCAGGTTGTCCGTCAGGGCCTCCATCGCCGGCCAGTCCTTGATGTTCGGGCCGTAGACAAGGGCTTCCTCCGGGCGTGCCTGGCCGAAGCCGTTATAGACACGGTTGGCATAGATGCGGGAATCAAAGAAATACGCCGGATGCGTCAAGGTGCCGTCGTATTCCGTGGCCGCGGTGAGCCGGCCGCCGTTGGCCGCCGTCGCCGCGATCGAACGGGCATCCATAAGCGCCACCGATGAGATCTGGCCGTTCTGGACCTTGGAGCCCTCGCGGTTCGGGAAATTCCGTGTGGAATGACGGATCGAGAAGGCGTTGTTGGCCGGTGTGTCGCCGGCACCGAAGCAGGGACCGCAGAAAGCCGGCTTGACCACCGCACCGGCTTCAATCAGCCGGGACAGAGCACCGTTCTTCGTCAGTTCCAGATAAACCGGCATAGACGCCGGATAAACATTCAAGGTAAAGGCATCGCTGCCGATATAACGCCCGGTCAGAATATCCGCGGCATCGCAGATATTCTCAAAACCACCGCCGGCACAGCCGGCGATAATGCCCTGGTCGACCATCAGACGGCCGTCGCGGATCTTGGACTGCAGATCGACGCGCACTTTGTCGCCAAAGGCCGTGCGGGCCCGCTCCTCCGCCTCATGCAGGATATCCGCGGTATTGGCATTAACCTCGTCGATGGTATACGTACAGCTCGGATGATAGGGCATGGCGATCATCGGGCGGATTGTCGACAGATCGATGCTGATCACGCCATCATAGTAAGCCGCCGCAGCCGGCTTCAGTTCACGATAAGCCTCTTCGCGGCCGTGGATCGCGTAGAATTCACGGATGCGGTCATCGGTCTGCCAGATCGAGGAGAGACAGGTTGTCTCTGTCGTCATGACATCCACGCCGATACGGAAGTCCGCCGACAGGTTCTTCACGCCCGGGCCGACGAATTCCATGACCTTGTTTTTGACGAAGCCGTTTTTGAAAACAGCGCCGATAATGGCCAGCGCCACGTCCTGAGGGCCGACACCCTTGATCGGCTCACCGGTCAGATAGACGGCCACGACGCCCGGATAGGCGATATCGTAGGTTCTGCCCAGAAGCTGCTTCACCAGTTCAGGGCCGCCTTCGCCCACCGCCATGGTGCCGAGAGCGCCGTAGCGGGTATGGCTGTCGGAGCCGAGGATCATGGCGCCGCCTTCGGCCAGCATCTCACGGGCATACTGATGAATGACCGCCTGCATCGGCGGGACATAGATGCCGCCGTACTTCTTGGCCGCGGACAGACCGAAGACGTGATCGTCCTCATTGATGGTGCCGCCGACAGCGCACAGAGAATTGTGGCAGTTCGTCAGAACATAGGGAATCGGAAATTTTTCCAGACCGGAGGCCCGGGCCGTCTGAATGATGCCGACAAAGGTGATATCGTGCGATGTCAGCTTATCAAATTTGATCTTCAGCGCCTTATCGTCACCGGAGATATTGTGGGCGGTTAAAATGCGGTAAGCCATCGTGCCTTTGGCGGCCTCCGCCGGCGTCACGCCGGGGACATTTTCCGCCAGTTCGGTTCCGTTGACCAGATACATGCCTGTATTGTGAAGATTAACCATTGCTTTGCCTTTCTGTAGCCTGATGGCTCCGGCCGCTCGCCATGCGGCGGTCAGAAGCCCTTGATCGCGTCGTCGGCATCATCCTCGATCGCGCCGACATTTTTAATAACGACCTCATAGGAATAGCCGTTGTCCATCGTCACCGTCACCGTTTCCCCGACACCGTGGCCCAGCAGGGCCTTCCCCAGCGGCGAATCAATAGAGATCAGTCCCTTCAGGGAATTGCCGCGAATCGTCGTGACGATCTTATATGTCTCCGTCTCATCATCTTCCGGGAAATAGACCTCGACGCGGCGGTTCAGAGCCGCCTTGCCGTTGTCCACCTCCTCATCATCGATGATGATGGCCGTCTTCACCATATCCTCCAGATAGGCGATACGGCTTTCGTTCAGATTCTTCTCATGCTTGGCGGCATGATACTCAAAATTCTCAGACAGGTCGCCCTGAGCCCGGGCCTCCTTAACAGCGGCGATCAGTTCCGGCCGTCTGACCAGCTTTCTTTCTTCAATCTCCGCTTCCATCTTCGCGACATCACTGCGCGTCAGCTTATCATACATATTTACTCCTCTATGACCTGGATCTCAAAACAGTCATAATCCAGGTTCTCGACAAAATTATCCTGACGAAACCGTGTGCGCGACAGACGCTGAAACTCACCGATATTGGCCTCCAGCCAGATCGGCTCCGCCAGGTCAAACTCGCGGCACAGGGCCGTCAGCGCACGGAACACCTTATGGGTCCGCGTATCCGCCGTATCATCCTCGATCACCGCATCCCGCATGAGATGATTATCAAGCCACAGCTTGCCCCACAGCCGGAACATTATTCCACATCCCAGCTCTTAATGTAGGCTTCCTGGATCTCCGTCAGATGATCAATCTCAACGCCCAGGAATCTCAGCTTGCGCTCCGCCACCTCTTTGTCGATGGCATCCGGTACATAATGAAGGCGGGAGCCCTCACCGCAGCCGATCGTATCGCGGTTTTCGGCCAGATAGGCAGCGCACAGGGCCTGGATCGAGAAGCTCATATCCATGATCTCCGCCGGATGACCGTCACCGGCCGCCAGATTGACAAGACGGCCCTCGGCCAGCACATTGACGGAGCGGCCGTTTTCCAGATAATAGCCCACGATATTGTGACGGCGTTCTTCTTTTCTGACGGCGATCTTCTCAAGGCCCGCCACGTCGACTTCCACGTCGAAATGCCCGGCGTTGCACAGGATGGCGCCATCCTTCATTGTCAGCATATGGGCCGGCGTGATGACATCGCGGCAGCCGGTGACCGTCACGAAGAAGTCGCCGATCTTCGCGGCTTCTGCCATCGGCATCACCTCAAAGCCATCCATCACCGCCTCCGCGGCCTTAATCGGATCGATCTCGGTGACATAGACGCGGGCGCCGAGGCCCTTGGCTCTCATCGCCACACCCTTGCCGCACCAGCCGTAACCGGCCACGACGACCTTCTTGCCGGCCACGATAAGGTTCGTGGTTCTGTTGATGCCGTCCCAGACAGACTGGCCCGTGCCGTAGCGATTATCGAAGAGAAACTTGCACTGGGCATTGTTGACCAGCATCATCGGGAAGCGAAGCTCACCTTCCGCGTCCATAGCCTTCAGTCTCTGAATGCCGGTCGTGGTCTCTTCACAGCCTCCGATGACCTGCGGGATCAATTCCGGGAAACGATGATGGATCATGTTGACCAGATCACCGCCGTCATCAATGATGATATGGGGGCCGACCTCCAGCACACAGGCCAGATGATGTTCGTATTCCTCGGGTGTCGCAGCGTGCCAGGCAAAAACATTGACGCCGCGGGAGGCCAGACCGGCCGCCACATCGTCCTGAGTGGACAGCACGTTGCTGCCCGTCGCATAGACCTCAGCACCGCCGTCGCGGATGACCGTAGCCAGATAAGCGGTCTTGGCTTCCAGATGGATGGACAGCGCCACCCTGAGCCCCTTGAAGGGCTGTGTTTTCTTAAAATCCTCATCCAGGCTTCGCAGCACCGGCATGTGGTCTCTGACCCAGTCGATCTTGCGGTTGCCGGAAGGCGCCAGGGACGGATCTCTCAATTCGCTCATATTAACCTCCTGAACTCTGTGGGTTGTGTGATGATTCAAATTTTTCAAAATTTATCAACAGCGCGGGCGATCTCATAATTGACCCGCTCTTCATCGATCGTCAGAATGGCTTTGTTTCTCATCAGGAGACGGCCTCCCACGATCACGTCGGTCACCTCATAGCCCGTCGAGGCATAGGCCAGCGCCGCCTTCCAGTTAAAATGCGGCTGGAAATTCGGTACATCTTCATCGATCAGGATCACATCAGCGGTCCGGCCTCTCTCGATGCGGCCGAGCTTCCGGTCAAGACCGACGGCCCCGTAACCGTTCTCGACGGCGATCTTCAGCGTCTCCCCGGCCTTCAGTACCAGGGAATCCTTCTGGGCACCCTTCTGGGTCAGCGTCAGAAGATTCAGCTCCCGGAACATATTGAGGGCATTGTTGCTCGAGGCGCCGTCCGTGCCCAGGCAGACATTGATACCCTCGGCAAGCAGCCGCGCCACCGGTGCAAAGCCGTTGCCCAGCTTCATATTGCTGGCCGGATTCGCCGCGACGGAGGCACCGGCCTCCCGCAGGATGGCGTAATCCTCATCCGCCAGACAGACGCCGTGGGCCAGCAGCGACGGAACATCAAAAATGCCGCAGCTCCTGAGATAGGCAATCGGCGTCATGCCATGCTCCTTCAGGCAGGTGTCATATTCATGCTGTGTCTCGGCCGCGTGGATGTTGATCATCAGGCCCTTGTCACGGGCAATCTCCGCGATATAATGCAGCAGATCCTCACCGCAGGTATAGATGGCATGGGGACCAAGGGCGAAAGTGCAGTTGGCTGCCGGCTCCGATTCGGCATAGGCCATCTCATCAAAGGCCTCCCGGATACGGCGGACAGCACCCTCGTCATGCCGGTCGGCGCCGACAAGCCCCCGGGAGATCACCGCGCGTATGCCGCTGTCGGCACAGGCCTTGACCGCCATCTTCGGGAACATATGCATATCGACGAAGCAGGTCGTACCGGTACGGATCATCTCCATGATCGAGAGCATATTGCCCCAGTAGGCCTGCTCGGCCGTCAGATTATCCTCCAGCGGCGCGATCTTCTCAAAAAGCCATTCCGCAAAGGGAAGGTCATCGGCAAAATTGCGGAAGACCGACATATAAGCGTGGGTGTGGGCGTTGACAAGGCCCGGCATCATCAGGCGATGAGAGCCGTCGATGATGTCATCGGCCACAAAATCCGCCGGGGCACTGCCGATACCCATGATGCGGCTGCCTTCGATATAGACATCCTTCCGCACACCGATCGGTTCCTCCAGAAGCTGTACATTCTTAATTAAAATACCCATGTATCCTATTCCTTCTCCGATGAGATTATGAGTATAAAAAGTCAGGGACGGCTGCCGTCCCGTTTTTCAACGATTATCTTATCATAAATGCCGCCAATTTCAACCTTCCTCCCAAACGGACAGGAGCGGAAAGAAGCGTTGAACTCCGCTTTATCCGGTGTTATACTTCAATATTGTTAAAAAGGCTAACAGAAACATCGGAGGTTATGATGAAATACAGAACAAAGGGCACCTGCTCTCAGTCAATAAGCTTTGATATCCGTGACAACAAAGTCTACAACGTGAGCTTTGTCGGCGGATGCAACGGCAACCTGAAGGGTATCGGCAGCCTCGTGGAGGGCATGGATGTGAATGACGTCATCGCCCGTCTGGAAGGCACCACCTGCGGCTGGAAGAACACATCCTGCCCGGACCAGCTGGCCCAGGCACTCAAAGCCGCCATCGCCGGGAAATAAAGCCCGGCTCCTTCCCGGAGTCCCTGTACTGTCAGAAGGAAAGAGACCTGAAGCATCGGACCTGATGCCGTCCTGCTTCCAGGCCTCTTATTTTTTATTCCCAACGATCGCATAGATCAGTGATCTCACGGCAGAACCGTTTCAGATCCTTATTCGGGCGACCCTCACAAGTCCTGACAAGGCTCATCAGACGGCTGGCCGCCTTAATAAGATGGCCGAAAACCGTGGCCTTACCGGCATTGTCATCCGCCATCGGACGGCTGGCCGTTTTTCCGCTTCCATCCGCGGCCTTTCGGCCCGTCTCCGGCAGCCTCGGCGGCGCCTCGTATTCGCAGACATTGGCCGCCAGATCATAGACAGTACCCGAGTACGGCGCCATCGTATCCCAGCCGAAGGTGGCGGACAGGAGTGAAGCAAAACCATCCACCACATCCTTATCCCCGTGGACCACAAAAACCTTCTTCGGCTTATTCCGGATATGGGAAGCCCATTCCAGCAGACCCTCCCGATCGGCGTGGCCGGATATGCCCGGCAGCGTCGCGATCTCCGCCTTGACGGCGATCTTTTCACCGAAGAGGGATACCTCTTCGATACCATTCTGCAGGAGACGACCCAGTGTGCCCTCCGCCTGATAACCGACAAAAAGGATCGTGGACTCCGGCCGCCACAGGTTGTGTTTCAGGTGATGCTTGATGCGGCCGGCCTCACACATACCGGAGGCCGAGATGATGACCTTCGGGCTGTGATTGAAATTGATGGCCTTGGAATCGTCTGCCGTGATCGCCGTTTCCAGTCCCGGAAAAGCGATCGGATTGATCCCCCGGGCCACCAGTTCCCGGGCCTCTTCGTCAAAACAGTCATACTTGTGGGCATTGTAGATCGTGGTAGCACGAATCGCCAGAGGACTGTCAACAAAGACCTGGAAGCCGTCATGCCCCTCAATCAGCTTCTGCTCCTTGATCTGACGGATAAAGTAAAGCATTTCCTGCGTGCGGCCCACCGCAAAGGACGGAATCACCAGGTTGCCGCCCCGGTCAAAGGTCCGCTGCATGACCGGCGCCAGTTCCGAGACATAATCCGCCCGGACATCGTGGCTTCTGTCACCATACGTCGATTCAATAAGAAGGTAATCAGCGGAGTCCACCGCCTCCGGATCCAGCAGAAGGGGCTGGTCATAGTTGCCGATATCCCCGGAGAAGACGATCTTCTCCGTCCGGCCGCCCTCGGTCACCTCCACCTCGATCGCCGATGATCCCAGGAGATGACCCACATCGGTAAAGCGGATGCGGATGCCCTCACTGAGGTCGATCCAGGTCTTGTACTCACAGGGAACGAAGCGCGTCAGCACCCGAGTGGCATCCTCAGCAGTATAGAGAGGAACAAAGGGATCCCTGCCCAGACGTTTGCCCTTGCGGTTGCGCCACTCGGCTTCAAATTCCTGTATGTGGGCCGAGTCAAGAAGCATGATCTCGCACAGATCACAGGTCGCCCGCGTCGCAAAGATCTGTCCCGAAAACCCTCTGGCCTCCAGCATCGGAATAAGCCCGGAATGATCAATATGCGCATGGGTCACCAGAACGTAATCGATCTCGGGTATGCTCACCGGAATCGGAATATTGTCGAAATCATTGCGCCCCTGTTCCATGCCACAGTCAATCAGGATCTTTTTGCCGGCCGCCTCCAGAAAATGGCAGCTGCCCGTCACTTCATGATCCGCTCCTACAAATGTCAGTTTCATAGAAAAGTCCCTCGCCTGAATTGAAAAAAGAACTCATGTAGTATATGATAATGCCGGGTATCCGCTCATGACGTCATCGCGGATACCTGTCCTGTTTTATTATAGCACAGGAATGACCGTGTCATGCCGCCGGCACCGCGGCAAATGTACCGGCGAGACGGCATTCCCGAAAAACAGCCTCAAAACCGCGAATGAAGGTAAACGCATGAAAAAAATTATTCTGACAGGCGGCGGCACCGCCGGTCACGTCACCCCCAACATTGCCCTGATCCCGCGCCTTAAGGAAATGGGCTACGAGATCAGCTATATCGGTTCCTACAACGGTATCGAAAAAACGCTCATCGAAAAAGAGGGCATCCCCTACTACGGCATCGCCACCGGCAAGCTGCGGCGCTACTTCGATGTCAAAAACTTCACCGATCCTTTCCGCGTCATCAAAGGAATGCATGAAGCCAAGGTTCTGATGAAGAAGCTTAAACCGGACATCGTCTTCTCCAAGGGCGGCTTCGTCTCCGTCCCTGTGGTAAGGGCCGCCCGCGCCTGCCGTATTCCGGCGATCATCCATGAGTCCGATATGACACCGGGTCTGGCCAACAAGCTGTGCCTCTCCGCTGCCGCCAAGATCTGCTGCAACTTCCCGGAAACAGCCGCTGTGCTGCCGGAAGGCAAGGCACTGCTGACCGGTACGCCGATCCGGGCCGAGCTCATGAACGGCTCCCGTGATAAAGGTCTGGCCTTTACCGGACTGGACGGCAGCAAGCCGGTGCTTCTCATCATCGGCGGTTCCCTCGGCGCCGCATCCGTTAACAATGCCATCCGCCGTATCCTGCCGTCCCTGCTGCCCGACTTCGACGTGATCCATCTGTGCGGCAAGGATAAGCTGGACAGCTCCCTTATCGGCACTCCCGGCTACTGTCAGTACGAATATATCCGCGAAGAACTGCCGGATCTCTTTGCTCTGGCCGATGCCGTCATCTCGCGGGCCGGCGCCAACGCGATCTGCGAGCTCCTGGCCCTTAAAAAGCCCAATCTTCTCATCCCGCTGTCGGCCAAAGCCAGCCGCGGCGACCAGCTCCTGAACGCTGAATCCTTCCGAAAGCAGGGCTATTCGCTGGTTCTCGATGAAGATACCATGACCGACGCACAGCTGCTGGAGGCCATCCACACCCTGTACGACAATCGTGAGAAGTACGTCACCGCCATGACACATCAGACACATAAGGACTCCGTCTCGATGATCACCGAGCTCATCGACCGCATTGCCTTCGGCGACAAATCTGCCTGACAGGCACCGCTTATCTGCTCCGGCAGCATACTCTCATGAACGATGAACGGGCCGCTCTCCCCTCCGGGAGATCCGCCCGTTCTTATTTTGTCAAATCACGCTCTTCAGTTCCGGCCGAAAGCCTTCAGAAGTTCTTCCTTGTCGGCATCGGTCAGCGTGCCGGGATTCCAGGACACCATGGCTTCACCGCCGCTGTAACGCGGGATCACATGGATATGGAAATGAAAAACCGTCTGACCGGCAGCCTCGCCGTTGTTCTGGACGATATTGACACCGGCACAGCCTGTCACCGTCTTGAGTTCCGCGGCCATCTTTTTCGCCAGGATAAAGGCGCGGCCCAGCAGATCCTCCGGCATCTCCAGCGCGTCGGCATAGTGTGCCTTCGGCAGAATCAGGCAGTGGCCCTTTGACGCCGGACCGGCATCCAGGATAACCCGGAATTCCTCATTCTCAAATAAAGTCGCGGTGGGGAATACACCGTTGGCCAGTTTGCAGAAAATACAATCACTCATCAGTATTGCCTCCTTCATTTTCAGATTTTCGTGGTCGATAGACAAGGCCCGCCAGCAAAAAGCCGAAGGCCAGGCTGAAAAGATGCGTCATATTGGCGGCATTGGCATCGGTGACGCTGAAATAGATCGAAAATCCCAAAAGGATCAGCATCTGCCGCAGCGACAGATCCCTCACCCGGCCGCCGTTTCTGATGATGACATAGAGCAGCGCTCCCATCACGGCATAGACGCAGCCGGAAGCCCCCGTCATCAGCACTTCTTTTTCCTCTATCACATAGACATACCAGGTCGCTATGTTGCCGCACAGACCGCCGCCCAGGCAGATCAGCAGATACCGCCAGCGGCCGGCGCAGATCTCCAGTGTGGAGCCCAGCACCACCAGAAGCAGCATATTATTGAGAAGATGCCGGATGCCCTGGTGCAAAAACATCGCCGTCACCAGGCGGTAATACTCGCCAGCTGATATCGACGATGTCAGAAAAGCGCCGGAGCGGTAAAGGACTTCACTGTTCTCGGTCGATCCTGTCAGTTCACAGATAAGAAAAATCAGGATGTTGACGGCTGCCAGCGCGATCGTCACCGGGTACCTTTTTCCATTTGTCATCACGTTGACCTCCATGCCCTATTATAACCGCGGCGGAAGCTTTGGTCATTAAAAAGATTTTCGCTTTCCGGTGCAAAATCGTTGTCGGCAGGATGCCTCACTAATCCGCCGCCTTTTCGTGAAGGCTGCCGTCTTGCCGCCGCGATGGATTCCCTGCTATTCTGCCGTTACGCCCGGAACGCGTCCGGTCGGGATCCCCCCTCATTCCCCACAAGGGGATTTCCCCCCGCCGGACCGCACCGGGAGCGCTTTCAACCCTGTCTACGGAGGTAACAGCTATGAAATATCTCAGACAATTCAGACAAAATGAAGACGGTGTCGCCGTCATCGAAATCATCCTTATCCTTCTGGTCCTGATTGCCCTGGTACTTCTCTTCAAAACCCAGCTGACAAGCCTGGTGAAGGACATTCTGTCCAAGGTCGCTTCCCAGAGCAAAGCGATCTGAGATGGTACTTTCAGAAAAAGGCTCCGTCACCGTCTTCGTCAGTCTGATGCTGACGGTCATCCTCTCTCTCATACTGACGTCTCTGACAGCCGCCCGCACCGGAGCCGCCCGCGCTGTTCTGGCCTGTGCTGCCGACGAGACCCTCTTCTCTCTGCTGGGGCATTACGACCGCACCTTGCTTGAAAAATACGATCTGTTTGCCTATGACGCCGGTTACGGCACCGATGTGTACCGCCCCGATGCTCTCCTTGGCAGCCTTAAGGAGGACATGTCCCACCGCACGGACGACATCCGCATCACGGCAGCGGCTTTAAGCGGCTGTACGCTCATGACCGATCTGTCCGGCCGCATTCTGGCTGATCAGGCCGTCAGAGCCGCCAAAGACAACGCCCTCGGTGAGGGACTGACCGCTGTCAGTCAGCTGATCACCGGCTATGCCGATGAGACAGCCGCGGCGGAAAAGCGCGCCGGCGAAGCCGAGGCGGCCGCCGAAGCCGCTGCTGCGGAGATCGAGCAGGGGCAAGGAGCGGCCGGGGATAACGACGGCGGTGACAAGGCCGGTGCACCCGGGCTGCCGGATGCGGCGGATAACGTGGAGCCGGCAGAGGCCCAACGTCTCCGGGAAAGCGCCGAGGCCATCCGTACCCTGCGGCAGCACACCGTACTCGACTTTGTCTGTCCCGAAGGCGCGCCGTCGGAGCAGACCTGTGATCCGGAGAGCCTGCCCGGAGGCCGCACGCTGAACCGGGGCTTTGGCACTATTGATGCCGGCAGTGACCTGACGGGTGCCGATGCCTCCCTCTGGTTCGACGCCTATCTGACAGACCACTTCGGCTCATTGACAAACCCGGAGGGAGGAGACGGTCTTCAATACCGGCTTGAGCAGATCCTCTTCGGGAAAAACAGCGACCGTGACAATCTGTCAGCCGTCACCACGCGCCTGCTTCTCATCCGGGAAGGCCTGAACATCGCCGCCATCCGAACTCAGCCGGCGCTGAAGACCGCCGTCGACAGTGCCGCTGCCGGGTTGGCTGCCCTTCTGGCCGCTCCCTATCTGGAGCCTGTCCTTTTGCTCTTTCTCACCGCCGGCTGGGCTTATGCCGAAAGCCTCCTGGATATCCGCACGCTGTACCGCGGCGAATCGGTACCGGCTGTTAAAACGGCAGAAAACTGGCAGGTGTCTCTGGATGCCCTGCCTCGCCTGATCACCGATCCCGACTCTCTGAGAAAGACGTCCTCCGGCGGTCTGTCCTATCACGATTACCTGCGCCTCCTGCTGATCGCGTGCCCCATGGACGACAAGATCAGCCGCTGCGCCGATATGATCGAATATGGCATGCGGCAAAGCCGCCCCGCCTTCCGCCTGGATCACTGTCTGGATGCCGTCTCGGTCACCTTTACCGCCGCCACCGCCGATCATATTACGCTGACCGTTACCCGAACCGACAGCTACCGCACGCTGTAAGGGCAGCGGGCCGGGATGCCTTCAACCCCTCACCAAACCATGACATGCGATGACAAACCATGACAAAGCCCTCTTTTCAGTCAAGCAATTCCCCCAAGGCATCCCTGCCGGCTTCCCTTACCGCCGAGTGCGCCCTTATTCTGCCTTTTTTCTTTCTCTGCCTGCTGACACTGGCCTCTTTTATGGACATCTATGCCCTCAGGGCAGAGCTGCGGCTGGAGGCCTCCAACAAAGCCCGTCTGGCCGCGGCCGGCGCCATCATCGGCGAAGAGCTGCTGCCGCCGGCCCTCTCCCTGCCGTCATCCACGGACGGCGATGCCCCCTCTGATCCGAACACGTGTCTGGAACGCACCGCCGTCCGGACGCAGACCTTTCCCTTCTCACCGATCCCTCTCCCGTCGGTCACTGTCACCGGTCGTTCTGCCGTTTATCCCTGGATCGGTGCGTCGGATACCTACAACCAGTCTCACGCCTCTGCCGGCAGTGATACCCTCGTCTATGTCTCGGAAACGGAAAGTGTCTATCATACCGATGCCGATTGTCCGCACATCACGGTGACGGTCATCACTGCCGATACAGCCGCCATCACCGCCATGCGCAATGCCGACGGCAGCCGTTACCGGCCGGCCCCGGGGGTTCCCACCGCTTATGCCGGTACGGTCTATACGACACCCACCGGTCTTTATTATTACGCCTCACCGGACGTCCCGGCCCTCACGCGCCGCGTCCGTCTGGTGTCCCTTAAAGAAGCGGAGGCGCTTCCTCTCTGCAGCCGCTGTGCAGCCCGCGCCGGCTGAGGCAGCTGACGACGGCGTCTCGAAACATAACATCACCTTTCGGGGAGGCTTCCTCATGACAGACCCTCTCTGGCTTCTGCCGATCCTGTTTCTTCTTATTCAATCCCTGCATGACTGCCGAAGCCGCACGATATCCCTTCGGCTGACCGCCGTCGTCGCAGCCGCCGGCCTTTTCTTTCTTATTATCCGGCGGCCGGTCGCGTCCGAGGTTCTTCTGAGACTCCTGCCCGGGCTCGTCCTCCTGTCAGCCGGACTTCTCAGCCGGGGCGGCATCGGAACCGGGGATGGTCTGGTACTCCTTACCGCCGGGCTCTGTCTTCCTTCCGATGCGGCCATAGCCGGTACGGGCCTCGCCCTGTTCCTGTCAGCCCTTTTTGGCGCTGTCCTCCTCATCCGCCGCCGTTCCCGGAATACCGCTTTTCCCTTTGTACCCTTCCTTCTTGTCGGCTGCCTAATCAGCCTGCTTTTCCGGGTGCTGTCCGGCTGATGCGGTGCCGGGCTTAACCCGGCTTTATCGCTCCCTTATCCGCTGCCCCTGTGAAGAGGAGGTTCCGTCATGACTCTCGCAGCCTGCCGCCGGGCTTATTTCACCGTGGAGACCGCCCTTCTGACACCGGTCATTCTGCTTGTCATCTTCGCTGTCATCTACAGTGATCTGCATATCCTGAACCGAACCCTCTGCCGCAGCGCTGCCGTCGAACAGGCCGTTTCGGGCAAAGTCGATGACGCGCTGCCGCTGATGCTGGCCGAGGCGCCTGTGCGCCGTCAGACAGAGACATCGGCCGCCCGCAGGGTCGCCTTTGAAAGCGCCACCCGCATTACGATCTCATCTTCCCTGACACTGCCCATCTCGTCTTCCGCCGATTACAGAAAAGTTCAGCCGACAAGCGTGATCCGGCATCTGCGATCCCTGCGTTCCAAAGGAGATAATGCCTCATGACGATAAGCTCCCCTATCCCGGAAATCAACGCCCAGCGTGACACACTGATCCTTCCCCTCCCGGATAATATCGGCGAAACGTCCCTGTGTGCCTACGAGGAGCGGATGTTTCTTCTTTGCCGCATACCGGGTCTTCTCCCTGTCCGGCGGGGTTTCCGCCGCAGCAGCCCCCTCTATCTGTTCCGCATCGGCACCCTGATACCGCTCAGCGGCCTTCTGGCTTCTCAGACCGATCCGGCGGCACAGCCTTTCCCTTATGCCGCGCCGGTACCGGCACTGTTTCTAGAGCTCCTTACGCTGCGTCGACGCCTGAAAAGCTATCTGCTCTCCCCGGATCATCTTTATTGTCCACCGGATTGTGTCTTTTTCTCCGAAAAAGAAGGATTTTCCTTTCTTTTTCTGCCCTTTTTCCGACAGGAGTTCCGCCTGACCTTTGCTGCTCTTCTGTCATCAGTCATGCCCTACATGCCAGATGATGACCGTCAGCTTCTGGAGACGCTGACCGACATCCGAATCATGGCCGAGCTGGCCGATCCCGACTGGTCCGGCATCGAAAGGCTTCTTCTTGCCTTGTCCTGTGACAGAGAAAACCCGGACGCCGGACGGACCGGGACCGACACCGAGGGCCGTACCAGAGCCTATGCCGCCGACGTTCCGCCGGATGACGCTCCCACAGCGGATATCCCCGGCCGCCGCCTATCACATAACTCATTAAAACAGGAAAGGCTATTCCCGATGACACGTCGAAAACCCGATACCGCTTATTTCCTGACAGCCCTCTTTTTTGCCGCCCTGGTTCTGGCCGTCTACGCTGTGCTTCACAGCGGCATCCTGCGGGAGCTGCCGACCTTTTTTACACTGGCGCTGCCGCCCGTATCGCCGATCTCCTGTCTGACCGCCGCCGTCAGTGTCTTCGGCAGTCTCGCCGACGATGAGAATGAAGCTGAGGGATCGTCCGGCTGCGCCCGCCTCATTCCATTGAATCCTTCTCATCAGACCTTCTTGCTGACAGAACCCTCGGCTGTCCTCGGCCGCCGCGCCGGCAGTGTTGACTATCGTCTGCCCTCCGAAGGTGTCAATCGCATCCATGCCCTGATCGACTGCCGCCGGGGGGATTATTACCTCTCCGACCCCGGCAGTCTGAACGGCACCTATCTGAATGGTCAGGTTCTCCCGGATGAACAGGCTGTCCTTCTCCGGGACGGCGATGAGATCTATTTTGCCGATGTCGGCTATACCTTCCGAAAAGAATAAAAGCCCTTCCCGGCATTGGATGGCTCTGGCCATCTTAACCGGAAAAGGCTTATCGGTCTGATTATCTTAGATCTGCCGGAAGGCGTCTGTCTATTCCTCGGAACGCATATGGAAATGTCCGGACAGCTGCTCGGTCCTTACCAAATTGATGAAGGCATGTTCATCGATGGCCTTGACGACACGGATGACCTCCCGTGTCTCCTCCCGCGAAACCACCGAGTATACCACATCCTTCTCGGTATGGCCGTAAGCGCCCTCGGCCCGCAGGATCGTGGCCCCGTGATGACAGATCTTGTGAATCGCATCGCAGATCTCCTCACCCTTCGTCGTGACCACCAGGAAGGTTCCCTGCTGATAACGGCGATACAGGAAATGCAGCACCTGTGTGGACGCGTACTGGAAAATGATGGAGTAGAGAGCCTTGTCCCAGCCAAAGAGCAGACCGGCGGCAAGAAGGATCACGATATTGAAACCCAGAATATAGTTGAAGGTGTCAACCCCCTTCTTTTCCGACATATATATCGACAGAAAATCCGTGCCGCCCGTGGTGGCCCCTACCAACAGGCAGAGAGAAATGCAGGTGCCGTTGATCAGGCCGCCGAAGATACTGATCAAAAGGATATCCTGCGTCAGAGCATAACCGGGTATGATATCCGTCAGCACCGAGGTCATGATGATCATCAGGCAGGAATACAGCGTGAACTTGCGTCCGATAAAGCGAAAGCCGACATAGACCGGCACCGCATTGAGCAGCACGTTGATCAGCGTGTAGGGCACCTCTATCCGGAAGAACAAATAGGCCGCTCTCTGAATCAATATCGTCAGGCCGGTGGCACCGCCGGGATACAGGCCTCCTGTTCTGACGAAGGTCTTGATGTTCAGGGCCATCAGCGCCGCTGCAAAGGTAATAACGATTATCTTTTTCAGATCTTTTTTCAAGGAAAAGGTCATAGGCTCATCCTTCTCAGACATCACTTTGATTTGAAAAGGTGCTGCCGAAAACGGCAGCACCTTAATATTAACGGGAAGGATTCAATTATCAGGCTTTCTTTTTGGCAGCCTTGGAAATGGTCTGGACACCTTCGATGGCCAGAACAACAGCCAGGACGATCAGCAGAATGCCGATGATAGCCTGAGCCCAGGGACCCCAGTCAGCACCGCCGGCAGCGATAGCGCCGATCTGGTTCTTGGTGTTGATGATCAGGGAGCTGATAGTAACGACCAGCATGAAGGCCATCGGGAACAGGAACATCTTGTTGTCCTTGCCGATATTGCCGAGCCATGTGGCAACAGCCAGAAGGCCCAGAGCAGCCAGCAGCTGGTTGGCAGAGCCGAACAGAGCCCAGATCTTGGCATAGCCGTTAAGACCAAGCAGGATACCAAGAATAACGGTGATGATGGTAGCCACATACGGATTGGCCAGAACTTTCTTGTAGCCTGTGACAGTTTCCGGTGTCTCGCCGGCAGCGGCGTCAACCCAGAATTCCTGGAACATGAAGCGGGCCAGACGGGTCGCTGTATCCAGAGATGTCAGACAGAAAGCGGAGTATGTCAGAACGAGCAGTGTGTACAGAATATTGTAGGTGCCCGGAATGACATCGTTAACCATGTGAGCAATACCGCCGCCGAAGATAGCGGTAGCACCCTTCAGCGCGTTGTCCGGGTTAGCGGCATTGTACTTGAAGGCATAAGCCACAGCGCACAGTGTCAGGATAGCCAGAACGCATTCCAGAAGCATGCCGCCGTAAGCGATCGGTTTGGCATCGGATTCCTTATCCAGCTGCTTGGATGTTGTACCGGAAGAAACCAGTGAATGGAAACCGGAGATAGCACCGCAGGCGATGGTTGTGAACAGAACCGGGAACAGATAGGTGGTACCGGAAGCACCTTCAACGACGAAGGCCGCTGTTTCCATACCGTCCATGCTCGGATGAGCCACAACGACCGCAAACAGAGCCACAGCCAGCATAGCATAAAGCAGGAAGGAGGACAGGTAGTCACGCGGCTGAAGCAGAATCCAGACCGGTGTGACGGAAGCGATAACGATGTAGAGACCAACGATCCACATCCAGACCTTTGTGGACAGGTAGATCGGATGGAAGTTCATACCAACAGCGATGATAACGACGATGCCGATAACACCGAGGATTGTGGCGATGCCCATCGGCATATTGCGGCGATAAACCAGAATACCGAAGACGATAGCCAGAAGGATGAACAGGATAGAAACCATAGCGACAGAGGCCTGGCTGGCAGAAGCTGCCTTGTCGATGACACCGCTTTCGTCGGCGACGGCACCAAAGGTACCGGCAACGATAGAAGCGAAAGCCGCGACAACCAGGATCAGTGTCAGATAAGCAAAGGTCAGGAAGAGTCTCTTTGCTCTCTTGGACATATTAACGGAAATGATTTCACCGATGGACTTGCCGCCATGACGGACAGAGGCGAACAGAGCACCAAAGTCATGGACACCACCGAAGAAAACACCACCGATCAGGATCCACAGCGTACAGGGCAGCCAGCCGAAGGCGGCAGCACTGATCGGACCGGTGATCGGGCCGGCGCCGGCGATGGATGAGAAATGATGACCCATCAGAACCGGGGCCTTAGCCGGGACATAGTCGATACCGTCGGCCATTGTGTGAGCCGGTGTTTCACCGCCTTCACCTACGCCCCATTTTTTGCACAGCCAGCCGCCATAGAAGATATAGCCGCAGACCAGTACAGCAATTGAAATGATCAGTAACACTAAGCTATTCATACAGCACCCCTCCATAATAGGATAAAAGATTAAATAACTTTATGCTTCTTTCCGGGTTTCTTCTGAAGCATATTTTTCAAAAATTTCGCTGTGTTTCGGCCGTCACCATTAGCAACAATAGAATCCTTCCCTCTTTCCATCATTGCGGCATGGATCTCCATCCACCCTTTAAGCGAAAATTGAAAACTTTTCCGACAGCGATAGCGCTTCAGGGCCCTCACAGCCTCGGGATCCGCACTGTCGCACAAAAACACCGCCGCGATATAACTGCACATGTGGCCGCTTTCAGGATCAATCTTCGCCAATCCCAGCGTCTTAGCCTTTTCCATACAGGCCTCAAAGATCTCCGGCGTCAGCTCCGGCATCGAAAAGAAATAGGTGTATTCGTGCCGGTCCGCTGACCACATCTCCGCTTTCCTGACGAGAGCAAAGCCTGTCTGGTGCTCGTGGAACTCAGCCGTGGCAAACAGCGGTTCCTCCGAAGCCTCGCAGCGGTCGATATCATACCATCTTGAATAGACGCGGAGAAGCTTTTCCTGAAGTTCCTCGCGGGACAACTCTGTCAAATCACTCATAATGAAAAAGTTTATAAAAATTTAATCATACTTTTCAAACATAGCAATTATATAAAAAACAAATACAATAGTAAACCCTAAAAGCGCACAAACCCAAAGGATTTTTGTTTGTATTTTTAGCCAATCCTCATCACAGAAGCCAGAAGGATCGTATAAACGATGACCGACGCCGCCGCGGCTGTCCGGAATTTGCTTTTCCGGGTCTTATGATGGAAGACCAGCATACCCAGAGCAGCACCCCACCCGCCCCCGAAAGCCAGGGGTGCCAGGAGCGTCTTCTCGGGGATCCGCCACATCTGACGGACAGCCAGATATTTATCAATGCCGTACATGGCAAAGGTCACGACATTCAAAAGGATCAGATATAAAACGCCCATATCAGCGGCGATGTTTTTCAGCATGACGGGGACCTCTCTTTTCAGTCTTCTCAATTTTTCTCGGCGGAATCAGGCAGTCCGGGCCGAAGCCGATCAGATCCCGCCTGTTGACACGGATCAGCGCCTCCTTCACCAGCTCATAATTTTCCGGACGTCGATACTGGATCAGGGCCCGCTGCATCGCCTTCTCACGGGGATCGACGGCCACATAGACCTTCTCCATCGACCGGGGATCATAGCCGGTCCAGTACATGCAGGTGGACACGGTCCCTGGCGTCGGATAGAAATCCTGCACCTGATCGGGATTCCAATGGTGCGCATGCAGGTATTCCGCCAGGGCCACCGCATCCTGAAGAGTACTGCCCGGATGTGAGGACATCAGATACGGCACCACATACTGTTCCTTGCCGAGCTTGCGGTTAACAGCCTCGAACTCACGGACAAAAGCATCGTACACCTCAACCGGCGGTTTCCCCATCCGCTTCAGGACATTATCGGAAATGTGCTCCGGCGCCGCCCGAAGCTGGCCGCTGATATGGTGTTCGCACAATTCCTTTAAAAACGACTTATCGGGATCAGCCATCAGATAGTCAAACCGGAAGCCCGAACGTACAAAAACTTTTTTGACGCCGGGCAGTTCCCGCAGTTCCCGAAGAAGGCGAAGATAATCGCGATGATCCACCTCAAGATGCGGACAGGGCGACGGATACAGGCAGAGACGATGCGGACAGGCGCCCCTTTTGAGCTGTCCGGCGCAGGCCGGTTTGCGGAATTCCGCCGTCGGGCCTCCCACATCGTGAATGTAGCCCTTGAATTCCGGATCCCGGATCATCCGACGGGCCTCTTCTATAATAGAAGCATGACTTCTGGCCTGGACAATGCGGCCCTCGTGATAGGTCAGCGCGCAGAAATTGCAGCTGCCGAAGCATCCCCGGTTCGATGTCAGTGAAAACCGGATCTCACGGATCGCCGGCACACCGCCGGCCGCCTCATACATCGGATGATATGTCCGGGCATAGGGCAGGGCGTAGATATCGTCCATTTCCTGCTGTGTCAGCGGTTTGGCCGGTGGATTCTGGACGACAAAGGTACGCCCGCCGTAAGTCTCGAAAAGCGTTTTCGCGGTATAGGGATCGGTGTTGGCATACTGAATGCCCACACTCCGTGCGCAAGCCGCCTTATCCGAGACGACCTCCTCGAAATCAGGAAGCCTCACAGCCCCTTCCGTCAGATCCTCGCGCCGGGTCTTGAACACTGTCCCGGCGATGAAGGTGATATCCCGGATCGACAGCCCGCTCTGCAAAGCGTCAGCGATCTCCACAATGCTGTGCTCGCCCATGCCGTAGGATATCAGATCGGCACCGGATTCCAGAAGGATCGACCGCCGCACGGTATTTGACCAGTAATCGTAGTGCGCCATCCGGCGAAGGCTCGCCTCGATGCCGCCGATGATGATGGGCGTCTCCTTGTAGCTGCGGCGGATCAGGTTGCTGTAGACCACCACAGCCCGGTCCGGCCGGTGACCACTTTCGCCGCCGGGGCTGTAGGCATCCTCCGAACGAGGCTTCTTCGCCGCCGTATAATGATTGACCATCGAATCCATATTGCCCGAGGACACAAGAAAGCCAAGCCGGGGTTCGCCGAACACACGGATACTGCTGTCATCCCGCCAGTTCGGCTGGCAGATCATGCCGACGCGATAACCGTGGGCTTCCAGCACTCTGGAAATGATCGCACTGCCGAAGCTCGGATGATCCACATAGGCATCGCCGACCACGTAGACAAAGTCCACACAGTCCCAGCCCCTGGCCTTCATACCCTCGGCCGATACCGGCAGGAAATCACTCTCAGTCGGACGGTTTATCGTGGTCTCTGCCGGACGCTTCGCCGGGCGTTTGAACGATCGCCCGGTCGAACGCGGAGCGGCCTGCGATACGGCCGAAGCGGGGTCAGCGGCCGTTTTCCGGGAAGGGCCTTTCACAGCCGATGCCGATTTTTCTTTATTATTTTTTTGAACAATGCGTTTCTTATATGATGGCATAATCTTCCCTTATCATGACGGCAGCAGCGTGTCGATCAGGCCTCTCAGCCCTGTTTCAATGGCATCGCAGACACCCTCAAAGTCACCGGTATACCACGGATCCGGAATCTCACCATCCGCCGCCGTGAAGGACAGCAGCGTCCGGATCTTCCCCTCGGGATCCCCGCCGTAGAAACGAAGCATATTGCGGCGGTTTCTCTCATCCATGATCACCAGATAATCAAAATTGTCATAGTCGGCCTCGGTGATCCGACGGGCCCGATGACCGCTGCAGTCGATACCGCGGCGCCCGAGTTCCCGCCTCATCGGCGGATAGACCGGATTACCCAGCTCCTCAGCGCTGGTGGCCGCCGAAGAGGCCTGGAAACAAGCCTCCAGCCCCTCCCGGCGGATCATATCACGGAAAAGGTAAAGTGCTGCCGGAGAACGGCAAATGTTGCCGTGGCAGACAAATAAGATTTTTCGCATCTCTTTATAACCCTTCAAAAGTCCTTATTTTATGCGGTTTTCCGGGCTTTTCAGATCACCCGGTCTTCATATCCCGACGTATCTCTACGCCACTTTTACGCCATTTTGGCGTGGTATTTGGCGTAAAAATGGCGTAGTACCCTGCTCAATCATCTCAATTTTACGAAGCTGCTCCGCCGCGTTGTCATAGCACGAGTGAATGTAAATGTTGAGTGTTACCCCGACATCTGAATGGCCTATCAGGTACTGCAGGTTCTTCACATCCATACCGGCGTTAGCCATATTCGTGCAGAATGTGTGCCGAAAGACGTGCGATGTGAAGCACCACCTTTGGCTGCTGCTTTTTGTCGATCAGCAGAAAGCCGCCGTACCCATCGACGACCGATTCCTCATCAAAATGAGGGCGGCGCGCCGCGATTCTCGTGAGACTCTTATAGACTTCTTGCGTCATAGCCTCCCGGTGCTTAGAATCATTGACGATCACGTCGCCTAGATTGAATTGAAAAGGATTCTTCAGCAAAACATCTTCATCGCAGGCCATTTGAAAAGCCGGCTTCAAGACACCCCTGACCGATGCGATCGTACTATAGCCCTTGCCATTTTTCTGGAGTTGGGCGAGCCAAAGCTGTACATCCGAAACACGGATATCACGAATCTTACGCCTTCCGAAATCATCATTTTTCAAGATATTCGTGACAAAAGCATAGCCGGCTTTTGTGTTGTAACGGACTCCCAGTTTTAGCTTTGTGTATCGTTCGACCAGTTCTAAAACCGTGCAATTCCCGGAGGCATAATCGAGACGGGCGTTATTCGCCTTTTCAACCTCAGCCTCCTTCTCCCTCAGTTCTTTCAAAGTGGCGGCGTAGACAGATCTTCTCTTTCGAATACATCGATATAACGGTAATCGTAAGTGTTGTCTTTTCTTTGGCCTTCCCCTTTGCGGAGCACTCTTCCTTTATTATCTTTTCTTCGCGTCCCAGCCACGTTTTACTCACCTTTCTGAAGCGGCTGGGCTACGATAGATATATAGATTTATATCACATCGAAGCCCTTAAAAGCTACAGTTTCAAGAAAGTCAGGCCGGTCAGATGGAATAGCAGCTCTCTATATATTCATCGAAAAGCCGCCTCTTGATGAGGCGCTTATTCCTAACCCAAAGGACGAAACGGCACCTCTCGTCATTGGTGATTTCGCGGAGTTTGCCGATTCCGGAATAAGCAGCCGCTTCTTCCAGTGTCAAATTGCTCTTTTCCCAAATCGGGACTTCTTTCATCGAATACCTCCGTTTTAACAGAATTA
>JAQXFO010000045.1 GCA_029005135.1 Lachnospiraceae bacterium | reverse complement strand
TTTAAGTGAAGAAGTTTTCACTCTCTCCCCAGATATAGGAACGCTTCCGGATAATATAATATGTGCAAATGCGGTTACAGGTGAAACGAAGGGGAAAGACTTCATGTGTGGAAGCGAGGAGCCCGATAAAATTACAAATATGCTTTCCTCATCATGGAAGGAATATGCGGAGTTTGAATACTCAAATATTGACTCTATGTTTGAAGAATATAAAGTTTTGTGGCATCGTGCCAAGACTGCACGATTCAGACTTGAATATCCGGAAGGCCTATCAGAAGAGAACGAAAAAAAGTATAAAAATTTCCTGTCCAGAAACGGATTAAAAATTATGTCTAAGTTAATTGATGAAAATCACATAGAAGAAATTGGATGTTTTGCTGAGGCAGGGGCGTTAACAAAGAGTAATATTGACAAGGTTTCTGCTTTAGCCGTCGAAAAGGGCGGTACTGAATTAACAGCATGGCTGTTAGGTTTTAAAAATACGCATTTCCAGGGGAATAAAAAATGAACATCAAAAAAGCCAAAGACCAAATCAAAAACGCCATGACCGCCTACTTCACAAAAGACGAGCTCGGCAACTATGTGATCCCGATCGAGAAGCAGCGCCCGGTCTTTCTTGTAGGCCCTCCGGGCATCGGTAAGACGGCCATTATGGAGCAGATCGCATCTGAGCTCGGCGTCGGCCTGATGTCTTATTCTATGACGCACCACACCCGTCAGAGCGCGATCGGCCTGCCGTTTATTTCCCATAAGGAATATGCCGGCAAGGAGTACAATATCACGGAATACACGATGAGTGAGATCATCGCATCGGTGTACGATCTGATGGAGAACAGCGGGGTGAAAGAAGGCATTCTATTCCTCGATGAGATCAACTGCGTGTCCGAGACGTTGTCGCCGCTGATGCTGCAGTTCCTTCAGTACAAGGTCTTCGGGCGCCACAGGATTCCTGAGGGATGGATCGTTGTGACGGCCGGCAACCCGCCGGAATATAACGATTCTGTCCGCGAATTTGACGTGGTGACGCTGGACCGCCTGAAGAAGATCGAGGTCGAGCCGGATCTGGAAGTCTGGAAAGAATATGCCTACACGGTCGGCATTCATCCGGCTGTCACGACATTCCTGGACATCAAAAAAGCGTGCTTCTATTCCGTTGAGACGACCATCAAAGGCAAAAGCTTTGTTACGCCGCGCGGCTGGGAGGATCTGAGCAAAATGATCCGCCTCTACGAGCAGAACGGGATCAAAGCCGACGAAGACCTCGTGATCCAGTATCTTCAGAATAGGAAGATCGCGAAAGAATTCGCGGTCTACTACGACCTCTTTGTGAAGTACAAAGAGGATTATCAGGTGATGAGGATCCTTGACGGGAAGGCGGACGAGAAGATCAAGATCCGCGCCGGTAACGCAAAGTTCGATGAGCGGCTGTCGTTGATCGGGCTGATGCTTGACGGCGTGAGTGAAGAGGTTTGCTCGGTCATTCAGGAGGAGGCTTATCTCCGCTCCTGCATGGAGGCGGTCAAGTCATTCCGTCAGCTCTCGGCTGTGAAGAAAAATGATCCTGCCAGTGTTATGAACAGCGTTATTGCCCGGGAGGAGAGAAGCCTTAACTCTGCCATTAATTCAGGCGCGCTGACACAGGATGAGAAGATCTGCCGGCAGAGAGTCCTTCTTTATCTTAAAGAACTGAATGCGCTGATAGCTGATGAAACTGATTCCGAGGTTGCGTTTAAAGCCGTGAAAAAAGATTATAACGGCAAAGTGAAAGCTCTCTCGAAACAGGCCGATGAAGTCAAGAGGAAGATGTCGAATATGTTCCTCTTCAGCGAGGATGTTTTCGGGGAGGGGCAGGAGATGCTCATCATCGTGACGGAACTGACGGCCAACTATAATACGGCGAAGTTTATCAGTGAGTTTGGGTGCGAGGAGTATTTCAGGCATAATAAAGAGCTACTGTTTTATGAGCGGCAGCAGGAGATTATCAGCAGGATTGAGAATCTGGGGCTGTAATCGGATAGTATTGATATTACAACGTTGGAGGCGATCAAAAGGGGGCCGGAATATTCACGTATCACAGCTTATCAGAACGGAAAGGGAGAATTCAAGGCAGCCTGCAGCAGATGCAGAACCGTGAGCATACGGATACCGAGGGGCAGACGCCACGGCACGATTGAGGTATACGCACCGAAGGGGCTGTCGCCTGCAGCAAGGTAAAGCGCAGGTCAGACACAGATTTAATTCAAAAATTCAAATCAAATACTTGGTATAACGACGGAATGGCCGAGATGAAACAGGCTATATAAGACCATATCCAGGTCATATACATGAATATCGGCTGGTTTAACCAGATACATTACATACGAGGCCGCCGACAGGACCGGATTCTGTTTTTACAGAATCCGGTCTTGCCGGCGGTCTCTTTTTATTTCTGCCGGCGGGACTTTCGAACACCAGAAATCATATCGAAAGCCTGACATGCATTAAGGGCGAGGATACACATATTGCTGATTTCCCGTTTTCAGGGAAAAGCAGTATCGGTACCCTTATCTTTTTGCGCCCTTGTCAGGCTCTGAAGGTTCCGGACCGTACTGCATGCAGGCGTATCCTTCCGCTCCCCGCATCAGGCGGAAAGGAAAAGTATGTATAGTTTAGAAACCGCCAATTTTGCAGGACGTCTGAAAACTCTCCGCAAAGCGAAAGGTATGACGCAGGAGAAAGCCGCTGAGGAGCT
>JAQXFO010000044.1 GCA_029005135.1 Lachnospiraceae bacterium | reverse complement strand
GAGAGATCCTTGATGCCATTCGGCGCCCCCTGGGGGCAACGACTCTGGACGGCGTCAAGCGTCGTGTCCGTGCCGGTATGGGACGCTGCCAGGGAGGCTTCTGCAGTCCGAAGACACTGGCTATTCTGGCCCGGGAGGGTGTGGTGACACCCGATGAGGTTACGAAGAAGGGTCCGGGTTCGGCGTTGACGGAAGGGAGGACAAAGACATGATCGGAGCTGAGATCTGTGCGGATATCGTGATCATCGGCGGTGGCCCTGCCGGTCTGGCGGCGGCTGTGTCGGCAAGAGAACAGGGAATCGATCATGTGCTGGTTCTCGAGAGGGACATAAGACCCGGCGGTATTCTCAATCAGTGCATACACACCGGTTTCGGGCTTCATACCTTTCGGAAGGAACTGACAGGCCCTGAATACGCCGGCCGCTTTATCCGGATGGCGGAGGAGGCCGGCGTCCGGATCATGACCGAAACGATGGTCATCGGTATCGGCGAGAACCGCACGGTGACGGCTGTCAACAGCCAAAACGGTGTTTTCAACGTCAAAGCCGGCGCCCTGGTGCTGGCCATGGGCTGCCGTGAACGGCCCCGAGGTGCTCTGAATATCCCGGGAACCCGCCCGGCCGGTATCTATACGGCGGGTACGGCCCAGTACCTTGTTAATATGGAAGGCTATCTTCCGGGACGGGACGTGGTCATCCTCGGTTCCGGCGATATCGGTCTCATAATGGCACGCCGCATGACCCTGGAGGGGGCCCGCGTCAGAGCTGTTGTGGAGCTGATGCCCTATTCCGGCGGTCTGCGCCGCAACATAGTCCAGTGCCTGGATGATTTCGGCATTCCGCTGCTTCTGTCTCATACGGTGACGAACATCAGCGGCAGCAAGCGGGTGGAAAGTGTGACGGTGTCCGCGGTCGATGAGAAAAACCGCCCGGTTCCGGGTACGGAGATCGTCTATCCCTGTGATACGCTGTTGCTGTCCGTGGGGCTTCTGCCCGAAAATGAACTGAGCCGCGAAGCGGGCATCGCCCTGTCGACGGTGACGGGCGGCCCGGTCGTCGACGAGACCCTGGAGACGGATAAGCCGGGGATCTATGCCTGCGGCAATGTGCTCCATGTCCACGACCTTGTCGATTATGTCTCGGAAGAGGCCCGGGAGGCCGGCCGCATGGCGGCCGCGTATGTGCGCAGCCAAAGCGCCGGCGGCTGCGAAGCGGCAGAGGAAGCGGCCGGCAAAGAGGCAGCGGTGACGGTGGAGACGGGCGGTGCTGTGCGCTATACCGTACCGGCAAAGGTGCACAGCCGCATCTCAGGCGGTGATCTGACGCTGCGCTTCCGTGTGGGCCGCGTTCTGAAAGATGCCCGCATCAGGGTAGAGATCAACGGTAAGACAATCAGCAGCCGCAAGAAGATGATCATGACCCCCGGCGAGATGGAGACGGTGAAGCTCAAGACCGCCGATCTGCCGGAAACGATCACAAGCCTTCGTGTATTGACAGAGGAGGGATAAGATGGAAACCAGGACACTGACCTGCATCGGATGCCCCATGGGCTGTACGCTGACCGTGGAAACGGAAGAGGGGCGGATCCTGACTGTCAGCGGCAATACCTGCCCGAAGGGCGATGCCTATGCCCGCCGGGAACTGACGGCACCGATGCGCATGGTCACATCGACGGTGCGGCTTACCGGCTCGGATCTGGCCATGCTGCCGGTTCGAACCGCCCGGGAGGTGCCGAAGGAGGCGATTTTTGCCTGTATGGCGTCGCTGAATGGCGTGGTGGTCGAGGCACCGGTCAGGACCGGCGATATCGTCGTGCCGGATGCCGGCGGCACGGGTGTTCCCTTTGTGGCGGCCCGGGATGCCGCCGGAAAATAGGTCTTGCACAACCGACATCACTTTGTTATAATCTCAAGTGCTGTATAAACAGCCGAGGAGAGGTACCGAAGCGGTCATAACGGGGCGGTCTTGAAAACCGTTTGTCGGCAACGGCGCATGGGTTCGAATCCCATCCTCTCCGCTCACAGGAGGAAATCCCTGGATAGGGGTTTCCTCTTTTTTCTTGCTGAAAACATACCGCGACAATCATGGAAACGAATGTTTTCGGCAAGAATTCTTGCGCATGACGGAGATACATGCTAGCTTTATATCGTAATTGATCGATCTGTCAGAAGGAAGATAGTATGGCTGAAGACAACATGAACAGGGGTCTGGGGCGTGCCGAACGCGAAGAGGCCCGGAATGAGGCGGAACGCCTCAGAAACACCGCAGGGCATCCCGTGGCGATTTTCTCTTTGGAAAATAAAGTGATCCGGCAGCTTATGAACGAAGTCCGCCGTGCCCCGGATCAGGATATTGCCGCAGCGCTGCAGGCGCTCGGGGCTTTACGGGAGCATTATGACAAGAAGCGAGACCTGATCTACCCCATGCTGGATGCGGACTATCATATCCCGGGACCTTCTCTGGCAATGTGGCCGGAGGATGACAGGATCCGCCGTGAACTTAAGAAGGCGGCAAAGGCTGCCGGAGAGGGTGCTGCTATGGCGGATGGCGAGGCCGTTATGGCCCTCCTGGAGGCCATCGACGCCATGATCTGTCGGGAGGAGGAAGTCCTGTTTCCCCTCTGCGTACAGTTTTTCAGCGAAGAGGACTGGCTGGCGATACGCCGTGATCTTGACCGCTATGACAACAGCCTGACCGGGCCGCTGACGCCATACAGCCGAGCGCCTCATAAGGAAGGCTGTGAAGGACAGGACGACCGTAAGGAAACCGCCGTCCGCTCAACCACGTCGGTCGACGACGATGAGGTGGTGCTGCCCAGCGGCCATATGTCACGCCGCCATATGGAGGCCATGCTCCAGACGATACCAGTGGAACTGACCTTTGTGGATGAAACGGACACCAATCGCTATTTCAGTAAGGGCAATACCGGTTTCCGGCGGTCGCTGTCGGCTCTTGACCGCAATGTGTATACCTGCCATGTGCCGGCTTCTCTGCCCGCTGTCCGCCGGATCATTGAGTCCTTCCGTTCCGGTGAACGGGATTTCGTGGAGATCTGGCTGGAGAAGAAGGGCGAGCCCCTGTATGTCCGTTACATCGCTGTCCGGGATGAGGACGGCAATTATCTGGGGACTCTGGAATGTGTTCAGACTATGCGCTTTGCCCGGGATCATTTTCTGAAAGATGTTGACAATTCAACACTGCATCGGTAAGGCAGCAGAGTCAGCCAAGTGACTCTGAAAAAAGGAAACATTTACCGATGAAGGAAGCT
>JAQXFO010000043.1 GCA_029005135.1 Lachnospiraceae bacterium | reverse complement strand
TTCTGACGGCGGTGGCGGCGTCTCTCAACTGTGATCCTTATCTCTTCTATTTTGGCCTGCTGTCCGGCGCGACGCTGGGCGGCAACATCACCCCCATCGGGGCCTCCGCCAACATCACAGCCGTCGGTATTCTCAGAAACGAGGGCTGCCGCGTCACTTTCCGCGATTTTCTCCGCATCGGTCTGCCCTACACCTTAACGGCCGTCACGGCGGGCTACCTGTTTCTCTGGTTTGTCTGGGCCTGATGAGAAGGCGTCCGAAAGACACGCACCGGCAAAATGTGATATACTGACCTTGTCGTTATTTTGAAAAAACTCCTGACACATAATCCGGCTTGAAATACAGGCTTGCCGTAAAGTTTTGAAATAAGGGCAGTTATTATGACAAAAGACAAAGTACTCTTCTATCTTCGCGAACAGGAAGGTTATGTATCCGGCCAGAAGATTTCCGAAAAACTCGGACTGAGCCGCATGGCCGTCAGTACGGCGGTGTCCGCCCTGAGGGAAGCGGGCTATGCGATCGAATCCTCGCCGCGGCGCGGTTATCGCCTTGTCAGCTCTCCCGATAAACTGACCTCCGGGGAACTGATGAGTCATCTGAGCGAAGACCGGCTGGACCGCGTCGTCTGTCTTGAAAAGACCGATTCCACCAATCACTATCTCAAGATGCTGGCCGACCGGGGAGCTCCCGTCGGTCAGGTTGTCATCGCTAATGAACAGACGGCCGGACGCGGACGCCGCGGACGCACCTTCGTTTCTCTGAAGGACAAAGGTATCTATCTGTCCATCCTTCTCCGTCCGGAAAGCCGTCCTGCCGACACCGCCGTCATCACAGCCTGGACAGCTGTCGCGATCTGCGATGCCATCGAGGAAGTCTGCCTCTTCCGGCCCGATATCAAGTGGGTCAATGATCTGCAGTTTGACGGCAGGAAGATCACCGGTATTCTGACCGAGATGTCCCTCGAAGGTGAAAGCGGACTGATAAGCAGTGTCATCATCGGCATCGGCATCAATGTCAATCAGACGCCGGAGGACTTCCCGGAGGAACTCAGAGATACCGCCGGATCTCTGGCGATGGCTGTCGGCCACCCCCTCTCCCGGGCTGCTCTGGCCGCGGCTATGATCCGTTCCCTTGACCGTCTGATCGCGTGCTGGCCCATCGCAAAGGAGCGCTATCTGGAAGCTTACCGCCGCGGCTGCCGGACCCCCGGCCAGGCTGTTAATGTCATCACCGGTGCCGGCAGCCGGCCCGCTGAGGCCCTGGCCGTCAATGATGATTTTTCGCTGCGCGTCCGTTATGAGGACGGCACCGTCGAGGATCTTCAGAGCGGGGAGGTCAGTATCCGACCTGTCAAATAGTCTCACAGCACAAAAAAAGCTGTGAAGCAGACACCCGTTAACCGGACCTGTCTTCACAGCTTTTTCTGTTTTTCTTGTCTCAAACTGGCAGTCCGCCTTTTACAGGTCGAAGCAATGCCGGATATCGCGGTAGCTGCCGACCACCAGAATCGTGATATCGTCGGTCAGCACCGTAGCGGGCCCGACATCAATATTGACACGGCCGTTCTTCTTGGTGCCGAGAAGGGACAACTTATACTTCTTCCTCATATCGATCTCCGCCAGCGTCTTGTTAAGCCATTTTTCCGGCACCGCGACTTCGATGATATCGCAGCCGTCCTCAACCTCCGCATAGTCAAAGATCTTATCCGAGGTGTAGCGAATGGCCGTCCATTCCGCCATCTGCTTTTCCGGATAGACAACATGATCGGCACCGTTCCTCGCCAGAAACTTGGCCTGGACGTCACGGGCCGCGCGTGAGATCACACGTTTTGCACCCAGTTCACTCAGCAGAGCCGTCGTTTCCAGAGAACTCTGGAAATCATTGCCGATCGCCACAATGCAGACATCATAATTCTCAACGCCCAGGGTCTTCATAAAATCCGCATTGGTGCTGTCACCGATCTGCGCGTTCGTCACAAAAGGCAGCACCGCGACAACCCGCTCTTCCACCTTATCGACAGCCATCACTTCGTTATTCAATTCATTCAGCTTAATCGCCACATTGCGGCCAAAACGACCCAGACCGACAAGCAGTATACTTTTCATGGATTTCTTCCTCCCGTATCAACCGACAGTGATTTTTTCCGGCGGCAGCTGCGCCAGATAATTCCGTGTATTGCGCACAGCCGCAAAAATAATGGTCAGACCGCCCACACGACCGCAGTACATCAGGACGACCAGGATAAGATGTGACACGGTTCCCAGGGATCCCGTCAGACCCAGAGACAGACCGACGGTACCAATGGCCGATGCCGTCTCAAAGAGACAGGGCAGAATCGGCAGTTCTTCGATGATGCTGATGATGATCGCACTGCTGCTCATGAGCGTCAGATACATCATCAGGATAGCCGCCGCACTGCGTCCCGTTTCTTCCATCACGCGCCGTCCGAAAATATTCACGCCTTTATCCCGCATGAAGACCGATTTGGCGGAAGCCAGAAGAACGGCCAGCGTCGTCGTTTTGAAGCCGCCGGCGGTTGATCCCGGTGAGCCGCCCACCAGCATCAGGATGATCATCAGCATCAGGCTGCTTTCTTTCATCAACGTCAGGTCAATGGAATTGAAGCCGGCCGTACGCGTCGTCACCGACTGAAAGAAGGCATAAAGGAACTTTTCCCCGGTGCCGGCCCCGGCAAAGGCCCCGTTCATCATATCTGAGCCATAAAAAACCAGCGTCGGCACGATGAGAAGCACCGCCGTCGTCACCAGAATCACCTTGCTCTGCAGACGATAGCGTTTCAGATGCCGCCCGTGCTCACGGATATCACTCCACGTATAAAAGCCGATACCGCCGATGATGATCAGCGCCGATATCGTCAGGATAATGAGAGGATTGTCAGCATAATCCGTCAGAGAAGCGTAGGGCGTCCTGCCGCCCAGAAGATCAAAACCAGCGTTGCAGAAGGCGGAAACTGAGTGCCACAGGGCATACCAGATACCCTTCAGCGGGCCGAAATCCCGGCTGAAAACCGGAAACATGAGGACAGCGCCGGCTATTTCAATGACAACGGTCATCAGGATGATAAAATTCGTCAGCCGTACGATGCCGCCCACCTGGGGAGCGCCGATGGCATCACTCATGGTGCTGCGCTGCATCAGACCGATTTTTCGCCCCGATACCACAGCCAGAAGCACCCCCATGGTGATGACGCCCATGCCGCCGATCTGTATCAGAATAAGGATAACGACCTGCCCAAAGAAGCTCCAGTAAGTAACCGTATTCTGAACGACAAGGCCGGTCACACAGGCCGCGGACGTGGAGGTAAAGAGCGCGTCCATCAGGGAAGCCCCTTCTCCCGACTGCGTCGCACAGGGCAGCATCAGAAGGATAGTGCCCGCGGCAATGACACACAGAAAGCTCAGAATGATAATCTGAAATGAGGACATATGCCGCTTGATCTGAATATTCTCCATATCATGATCCTTGATTGCATTTTTTCTGAACGACTCTACTATACACCCGACCGCCATCAATATAAAGAGGCATTTCCGGCTCCTGTCATGAACACTTCCGGGCCTTTTCTCTCACAAGGAAGCCGGCCGTCACCAGAAGCGCCGCCGCTTCCGCCGCCCCGTAGGAAACCCAGATACCGGTCAGGCCAAACAGCGCCGACAACAGAAATACCGCCGCCAGAATCAGTACAAAGCCGCGCAGAATGGAGATCCAGAAGGCCGGTCCGGCCTGCTCCGAGGCACTGAAATAGCTGCCTCCCGCGATATTGAGCGACGCAAACAGGCTGCCGGTAAAGTAGAGACGGAGACCCGGCACCGCATAAGCCATGAGGGCCTCGCTGTTCTGACTGTTGAAGAGCCCGGCCAGAGGCTCCGCGAAGACAAAGATAAGGCCGTAGATCAATGCCGCCGCCGCAAAGTCCGTGCCGAAGGTCAGGCGCCGGAAGAGCCGGACAGCTTTCTGATCCCCCCGGCCCCGGCTGTCGCTGATCAGAGGCTGAGCCCCCACGGCGATGCCGTTGAAGATCGACACCACCACAGCCGAGATATTCGTGATCACACCGTAGGCCGCCACGCCGATATTGCCGGCCAGGCCCAGGATCAGATAATTGAAGGACAGGGTGATGACGCCGCCGGCGATCTCCGTGACAAAGGCATTGAAGCCCACCTGACAGGCGCGCAGCAGCCGCCGGACCGAAGGACCTCCGCGGAAACGCAGATGATTCCTGCCCCGCTGCAGGTGAAGGCTCATCACGGCCATGCTCACCAGCGGCGACAGCCCCGTCGCCAGGGCCGCTCCTTTGAACCCCATGCCGCAGGGGAAGATCAGAAGGTAGTCGAAGACAACGTTAAAAAACGATCCTGACAGATTGGCCGCCGTCACAACGGAGGGATCCCCGTCGTTGCGGACAAAGTTCCCCAGGATATGATTCAGCATAAAGGCCGGTGAAAAGAAAAGCACCAGGCGGGCATAGGGCACGCCGGCCGTCAGGATCTCTCCCTCCGCCCCCAGCAGGGTCATCACCGCCGGTGTTGCTGTCAGAGCGATAAGCACAAAGGGTACCGAAAGCAGAAGTCCCCAGAAGACAGCATTGGTAAAATACGTATCCGCCTGCGCCTCATCGCCGCTGCCCTTCAGCACGCTGTAGCGGATCGACGCCCCCACACCGATCATCGCTGCCAGAGCGAAAATGATGTTATAGAAGGGAATAAACAGATTCAGGGCCGTCAGCCCCACGGTACCGGCTGCCACCGAGATGAAAAAAGTATCCACGATGACATATAAGGAAAACCCCAGAGTCCCGGCCGTACTCAGAGCCACATAACGGCAGAATTTTCTATACACAGTCATACTCCTCCAGGAAATGATGGCGTTCCCCGTTCTTTTTGTAACCGATTACCGTATCCAGACAGACATTTTCCACACTTTTGAAAATGTTCGCCTCCACGTACGGGTTTGTTTTCTTGAGTTCCGCAATCAGCTGCTTGATCTCCAGGCGCTTCGACAGACTCTCATGGTTCTCCTCCGCCGCAGCACAGGCTTCGGTGAAGCGGCAGGCACACCGGAGGAAGGTCAGATCGTTGGCGTCGCGCCAGGCCTTGACAGACGCCTCCCTGACCAGGTAGAGGGGACGGATAAGCTCCATGCCCTCGAAATGGGTGCTGTGAAGCTTCGGCATCATCGTCTGGATCTGGGAGCCGTAGAGCATCCCCATCAGAATCGTTTCGATCACATCGTCATAATGGTGCCCCAGCGCAATCTTCCGGCAGCCAAGCTTCCGGGCGTAATTGTAAAGATAACCGCGGCGCATGCGGGCACAGAGATAGCAGGGCGATTTGTCGATATGGAACACCGAGTCAAAGATCGGGGATTCAAAGATCGTGATCGGAATATCCAGTCGGCGGGCATTTTCCTCTATCATTTCCCGGTTGGCCCGGCTGTATCCCGGGTCCATGACCAGGAACTGCACCTCAAAATCAAACTTGTTGTGGCGCTTCAGTTCCTGAAAGCACTTGGCCATCAGCATGGAATCCTTGCCGCCCGAGATGCAGACCGCGATGCGGTCGCCCGGCTTCACCAGCTCATACGTGTTGATGGCCTTGACAAAGGGCGTGAATATCCTTTTCTTAAATGTCGTGCGCAGGCTCTTTTCCGCCTCCCGGGCGAAGAGCCGGTCGGCCTCATCCCGGGCCCCGTTCTGCCGGAGGCACACACACTCGTCAAAATATCTCTCTTCTGTCATATCAGGATCCCCACAGGGTCATCTGCCAAAGGGCATTAGGCGTTGAAAACATACCGGTCAAGACGAGCGAAGGCCTCTTCCAGACGGCTCTTGGGCAGAGCCAGATTGAGACGGATGAACCAGGGGCCGTTGAAGAGGCGGCCGCTCTGCCAGAAGACACCGGCCTCAAAGCCCGCATTCAGAAGCTCCGTCATCGTTTTGCCGTGGGACCGGCACCAGGCTTCACAGTCGATAAAAAGCATATAGGTACCCTCGGGACGGGAGACGCGGACACCGTCAAAACGGCGGCGGATGTAGTCGCAGGCGTAATTGACATTGTCTCCCAGGACCTCATTCAGCTCCCGGACCCAGGCGTAGCCCTCCGGCTTGTAGGCGCCGATCAGAGCATACATCGACATCAGGTTGACGCCGTTATAGTGGGTTGCGTCCGCTTCGGCATCCATGGCTGCCTTCAGCTTCTCATTGTAAATAATGTGATAGCTGCCGATCAGTCCCGCCAGATTGAAGGTCTTGGACGGAGCATAGAGGGCGACGGTATTCTCGGCGGCATAGGCCGACACCGACTGAACCGGCACATGGCGGTGACCGAACAGCAGAATATCGGACCAGATCTCATCAGCGATAACCTTGACCCCATACTTTTCAAACAGAGCCATAGCCTGCTCCGCTTCCCATTTTTCCCAGACACGACCGGTGGGATTGTGCGGAGAACAGAAGATCGTCACCTTGATATTCTCCTCCACGATACGGCGTTCCATATCTTCAAGATCCATCCGCCAGATATCGTCCTCGTCCCGGACCAGGGGACTCAGGACAATGCGGTAACCGGCCTTTTTCAGGAGCGTTGTAAAGCCGATATAGGTAGGGGCATGCAGGAGGACCGGATCCCCTTTGTCCGCCATAACGCGCAGGGCTGTTGCCACGCCGCCCAGCACACTGTTTTCGTAGCCGATGTGCTCTCTCTTAAGACCGTTTGTCTGATTGTGCAGCTTCTGCCACCGAATGATCTCATCATAATACTCATCCCGTACAGAAAAATAGCCGTATATCGGATGAGCCGCCCTCTCCGTCAGCGCAGCAGGCACCGTCGGCACCGTGGCAAAGTTCATATCCGCTACCCACATCGGGATCATATCCAGGCCGTCCCGTACCTTCACATCATGCTTTTCGTGAAACATATCCGGCAGCATATCCACCGCCATCGCGTCGCGGCCTCGCCGGTCGATCATCGTCGTAAAATCGTAAATCATAAACTCTCCTGTCAACATCAGGTCATTACCGAAAAAAAACTCCGGTCATCTCATGATGAGCGGAGTTTTGTCTTTTGTCAATCACTGTCTGTAATAGCTCAGGAAATCCCTCAGGGCCGATGCTGCGCTTTCCAGCACCTCCATCCGGGGCAGATAGACCACACGGAAATGATCCGGCGTCTGATAGTTGAAGCCGCCGCCGTGGATCAGAAGGATCTTCTTGTCGTGGAGGAGATCCAGAGCGAAGCGTTCGTCATCCACGATATTGAACTTCTTGATATCCAGCTTCGGGAAAATATAGAAGGCGGCCTTCGGCTTCACGGCGCTCAGACCCGGGATATCGTTAAGTGCCTTGTAAATGTATTCGCGCTGCTCATAGATACGGCCGCCCGGCACCACATACTCATTAACGCTCTGATGGCCGCCCAGTGCCGTCTGAACGATTGACTGGGCCGGGACATTGGAGCAGAGACGCATGTTGGAAAGCATGTTGATGCCTTCGATGTAGTCTTTGGCGATGCGCTTGTTGCCGCTCAGGATCATCCAGCCGATACGGAAGCCGGCGATCATATGGGACTTGGACAGGCCGCTGAAGGTAACGCAGAACACATCCGGTGCCAGGGAAGCGATGGAAATATGCTCCAGACCGTCCATGACCAGCCTGTCATAGATCTCATCCGAGAAAATGATCAGGTTGTTCTCCCGGGCGATCTTAACGATCTCCATCAGGATGTCCTTCGAATACAGGGCCCCGGTGGGGTTGTTCGGGTTGATGATGACGATGGCCTTGGTCCTGTCGTTGACCTTGCTGCGGATATCGGCGATGTCCGGGTTCCATTCGGACTCCTCATCGCAGATATAGTGGACCGGTTTGCCGCCGGCCAGCGAGACACAGGCCGTCCACAACGGATAGTCCGGCGACGGGATCAGAACCTCATCCCCGTCATTGAGAAGGGCAGACAGGCTCAGGTTAATCAGCTCGCTGACGCCGTTGCCGGTATAAATATCGTCAATGGTGACATTCGGAATGTGCTTGTTCTGGGCGTACTGCATGATCGCCTTGCGGGCGCTGAACAGGCCCTTGGAATCCGAATAGCCTTCACATTCCGTCAGCTGGCTGCTCATATCGTAGATCACTTCGTCCGGCGTGCGGAAACCGAAGGGCGCCGGATTGCCGATATTCAGCTTCAGGATGTTGGTGCCGCTTCTCTCCATGCGCGCGGCCTCATCGACCACCGGTCCTCTGACATCGTATAACACATTATCAAGCTTGGTTGATTTCAGAAATTCTCTCATAACCGTCGTCCTTTCCCCGGAAAACGTCTCCCGTCTCTCTTTGTCTTTCTTCTCCGCCCGGCTGTCCTCGGCTTTCACACTGCCGCCGGCCGGCTCCTTCGTGCCGTCCGCCCCGTCAATCTCGCCGCCGGTCAGATAGGCCGCATCGACCTTGAGGATCTCGCACAGAGCCGCCAGCACCTGCCGGCGCGGCATCGTCTTGCCCGATACATACTGGCTGATCTGGCTCTTGCCGAGCTTCAGCCCCCGTGCGGCAAAGGCCCGGATCAGATCCACCTGCTTCAGGTCCTCGGCCTTCATGGCCTCTGTCAAACGCTCACCGAATACTTTTTGGTTCAATTTCTACAATCCCTTCGGTTTCTGTTGGCAAAAGTTCAATTTCATCATGACCGTTCGCATAAAGGAACGGCCGCCTACGTTTGTTCATTTTATCATTTTGAACTTTTGATGTCAACCGGCTGATTGGGTTCATTTTTCCGTACGGAAGAACCGAAAAATGCCGGCGCAGGTTCTG
>JAQXFO010000042.1 GCA_029005135.1 Lachnospiraceae bacterium | reverse complement strand
GCCTTTCGTTTCTTTGAAAGACTTTCTGCATTTCCGTTTGAAGTGTGTTTCGTTTTCCGAAACTTGATTTACAGGAATTTCAGAGTCAGTATGTGTTTCACTGTTCAGTTATCAAGGTGCTGCCTTCGCTGTGTGCCGCCGTTTTTTTGCAACAAACAGCTTATTTAATTTACCAAAAGTCTTTGTTGTTGTCAAGGACTTTTTTTGCCGGAGAAACGTTCTTCATCTGTCCTCTCGTTGGATCAGCGGCTCGTTTTCGGCGGTGAATCAAATATTACCAAACCTAAACTGAATAATCAAGGCTTTTTTTCGATTTTTTGCGCCGCTTTTTACATGTTTTTGACGGGCTCCACCAGCAAACCAAGATATGTCTTTTCTGCTTCCGACCGCCACCAAATCTTGTGTCCCTTCTATAAAATAGAAAGAAACGGACAGCGGTTAAGGCGTAACTTTCTTCCCGCCGCGGCGCGGCACAAAAAAAGACATCGCTGAAAGCGATGTCTTTATGCGCCGCCAGGGACTCGAACCCTGGACACCCTGATTAAGAGTCAGGTGCTCTACCAACTGAGCTAGCAGCGCGTAGGCTTTTTCCGAAAAGCAAGGTTTATTATACCCACAGCCTCTGATAAATGCAAGCACTTTTTTCGTTTTTTCAAAAAAAGTTGTTCCCTCCGGGGAGGCCCGCTCCGATCCTCTGAGAAGAGCCGCCGCCTGCTGTCCGGGTTCAGGGACAACGTCTGGCAATCAGTTTGTTGATTGGCGTGCCGAGGGCCGAGAACTTGCGCTCATACTCGGTCATGATATTGCCGCGGCCCAGTTCTTCATCGCGGTGCAGATTAAAAGTCACCGCCTCCAGATGCCAGTGAGGCGCTGCGCCGATCTCCTCCAGGGAAAAGTCGAAGAGAGCCCGGTTGTCTGTCTTGAATTCCAGGATGCCGTCCGGCTTAAGAAAGGTCTCGTAGAGATCCAGGAAACCGGCGGAGGTCAGGCGTCGCTTGGCATGACGCTTCTTCGGCCACGGATCGCTGAAATTCAGATAGAGACGATCCACCTCATCCTTCCGGAAGATCTGCGGCAGCTCACGGGCGTCGCAGCTGAGGAACAGAAGGTTTCGAAGGCGGTCCTCCTCCGGCATGCCGTCCACCTTCTCACAGGCGCGGTAAAGTACGCTCTCGTAGCGTTCCACACCGATATAATTGATCTCCGGATGGCGGCGGGCCAGCTCGACGATAAACCCGCCCTTGCCCGTTCCGATCTCGACATGGATGGGCGCTGCCTTCTCAAAATAGCTTCCGATTGATTTTTCGAACGGCGGTGTGTCATGGATCACAGACGGGCTGCCGTTCACAATGCCCTCTGCTTCCGGTACAAATTTCAGTCTCATAGGTGCCATTATAGACGAGACGGACGGCCTTTGAAAAGCTGAAAATATGAAAAACCGTCACTTTTCACAAATATTTTCAGTTCACATTTTACAAACGGTTAACGTAAAAAAGTGGATAGTCCATGTGGATAGTGTGGACAAACCCGTGAATAACTTGTTTTTAGCCACTTTTTTCGCTGCGGAGTTGTGGATACTTATCCACAAACGGAGTGATATTACGGTAAACCCATCCTTTTGTTTACATAATATTTTGCCATTTGTAACAAAAATATTAAGATTTTATTCTGCTATCGACGCCAGATAGCTCTTGACAGATTCAATGGCATTGGCTCCGTCCGCGCAGGCCGTGATGATCTGCCGGAGAGGCTTTGTGCGGATATCGCCCACGGCAAAGACGCCCGGCACAGTGGTCCGGCAATCCTCCCCCGCTACCACATAACCTTCATCGTTGGTATAGACCTGCTGGTTGAGATACTCGGTGCGCGGCGAGGTGCCGATGGCCACAAAAACCGCATCGGCGTGGATGCAGCGTTTTTCCATCGTATCCACATCATGGAGCCAGATGGCACCCACGTGGTTTTCACCGGCAATGGCGTCGGTCAGAAGCGAGCCGATCATCTCGACATTATCGCAGGCCTCCAGCCTCCGGCGGAGAATGGCCGCTGCCCGCATCCGCCTGGCCCGATAGAGAACATAGACCTTTTTGCATATTCCCGCTAAATACAGAGCACTGACAGCCGACGCGTCGCCGCCGCCGATGACGACCGCCTCCGCATTGCGCAGATACGGCCCGTCGCAGACCGCGCTGTAGGAGACGCCGTGTCCCAGAAGCTCCGCCTCTCCCGGCACCCCGAGCTTTTTGGGCTCACAGCCGGTGGCCAGGACCACGCATCGGGCCTCATAGGTGCCGCCGTCCGTCATGACCAGCTTATTCCGGTTTTCAAAATTGACCTCGAGAACCCGCTCCTTCACGATGGGAATCGCCAGCTTCTCGGCGTGTTCACGCATTTTGATGCCCAGGTCCATCCCCGATATGCCGGGAAGGGCCGGATAATTGTTGACTTCGTTATTGTTCAGCAGCTGGCCGCCGCTCATAAAACTCTCCTCCACGACCAGCACATCAAGACAGGCACGTGCCGCGTAGATCGCAGCCGTCAGACCGGCCGGTCCGCCGCCGATCACGATAAGATCATGCATACAGGTTTTTCCTCCCGTTTTGAATCATGTCAACCCTATTCAGTATAACATGTGAAGGCACCTGCGCGGCCGTTGATATTATGAAATATTTCTAAATGTCCTGTGATGTCTTTCAATGTTTTCAGCAATAATAAACAAAAAAGCCATTGATTTTTCATCAATGGCTTTTTTTATCGGCACAGAAACCGGTTACCGTCTCAGCCGGCATCCTCCACCAGCGTATACGCGTCCCTGTCGTTGATCTCAATTTTGGCAATCGCCTTCTCATGGCGTTCCACAGCCGAGTCCGCCACCCAGCCTTCGGCAATGCTGCTGTACAGATCACCGCGGCGTGTATTGAGGATCGAGGTCTTCTTGCGTTCTGTGGCATCCTCATCGAAGTAAGTGTCCACACGAATGATGACATAGGAATTGGCATCGGCGTCATCGATAACGTAATCCACGAATTCCCCTTCATCCACGCCGTCCAGGGCGCTCATGATCGTATCGTTGAGAATGCTGTCGCTCGGGTCATTGGTGGAGAAGGTGCTGGTCGTCACGGAAGCGTTCTCATCGATACCCTTGGCGATCGTCTCGATATCCGCCGCTGCCGGATCCTTCTCGTTCTGCAGGGCAGCCAGAATCTTCTCGGCATTGGTCAGCGCCTCTTCGGCAGTCTCGTCCTGGTTGGTCTTGATGCGGCAGATCGACAGCTTTGTCTGAGCGGCTTCTTCGTCCGTCACTTCCGTGTCCATATCCGCCGTCATCGGCTCCCGCATCTTGCTGCTCAGCGTGATCAGCTTAAGGACATTGACAACATCCTCCTTGCTCGCCGCGACCTTGCTGCGGGCCGCCTCATCATTTTCATCGATGTAGGCCTGGGCCACACGATCGATCTCGGCCAGTTCCTCATCATCAAGAGAAACGCCGTAATCGGCAGCATGCTGGGCGATGGCTGTATCGCGGATCAGCGTATCAAGGGCATCCTGCACCAGCTTGTCACCGACAGTATCGCCGGTCTCATCATCCTGAACCGTGTCAAACAGGCCGTCGGCCGCCCCGAACATGGATGTGTAGGTGGCGTGCATCATGCCCTGTTCATAGCGGGCATAGAAGGAATATTCCCCCATGGTAATAACATCATCATTGACCGTACAGACGGTTTCCGTCCCGTCCAGCGTCTTGCTGCAGCCGGTCAGAAGCGCGGCGGCTGTGATCAGGGCCAGGGCGGCCGATACCGCTCTCTTTGTCATTTTCATAACCTTACCTCCTGAAAAACTTAATACATTATAAGCGTTTTACTTTAATTGGGCAAGAGCCGCCGTAAACCTCCTGAGGTTTGTCAGCATTTTCCCCTCCTCGCGGCTGCCCTGATAGACAAAGCAGGGCCCGGTGCTGTAGCGATGGAAGGAAAACTGCCCCTTCCACTTCGCCAGAAGCTCCGGCAGCCTGCCGACATTGAAAGTCGGCTCCGGTAAAATGCTCAGGCGGATCTCCGCCGGCGTCTCCTTGATCTCTGTCAGGCTGCCCCGGTGAGCATAGGCCTTGATCTCGGCAATACTGAGCAGATTGCTGACGCTTCGCGGCATTTTCCCGAAACGATCCTGCAGCTCATCGGCCATGTCGTCCCGGTCATGCGCGTCGGCAATCAGCGCAATGCGCTTGTAAATATCGATCTTCTGATAGCTGTCGACAATATAACTGTCCGGAATGAAGGCGTTGACGCTAAGATCCACCACCGTCTCAAATTCCGGAACTTCCTCCTCTCCCTTGGCCCGTCTCACAGCTTCGGAGAGCATTTTACAGTAGAGGTCATAACCGACGGAAGCCATATGACCGCTCTGCTCGGCGCCCAGCAGATTGCCGGCGCCCCGGATCTCCAGATCCCTCATGGCGATCTTGATGCCCGACCCCAGTTCGGTGAACTCACGAATGGCGGCCAGACGCTTCTCCGCCGTCTCCTTAAGAACCTTGTCGCGACGGTACATGAAATACGCATAGGCGATGCGGTTGGAGCGGCCGATGCGGCCCCGCAGCTGGTAAAGCTGGGACAGCCCCATCCGGTCAGCATCCTGAATGATCATGGTGTTGACATTGGCGATGTCCAGCCCCGTCTCGATAATCGTCGTTGTCACCAGCACATCGATCTCGCCGTTAATGAAATCGACCATGATATTTTCAAGCTCGGTGTCGTTCATCTGTCCGTCAGCGAAGGCCACCGTCGCTTCCGGCACCATCAGCTGAATACGGCGGGCCGTGTCGGCGATATCGCGGACGCGGTTATGAACAAAATACACCTGCCCATGCCGGTTGAGTTCCCGGCAGACAGCCTCGCGAACCAGCTCGGGATTGAATTCCAGCACGTAGGTCTGGATCGGCACGCGGTCCTGGGGCGGCTCCTCGAGCACGGACATGTCCCGGATGCCGATCAGGCTCATATGCAGGGTCCGCGGGATCGGAGTGGCCGTCAGTGTCAGCACATCCACATTTTTCCGCATTTCCTTGATGCGTTCCTTATGAGTAACGCCGAAGCGCTGTTCTTCATCGATAACCAGGAGGCCCAGATTCTTGTAGACGATATCCTTTGACAGCAAGCGATGGGTGCCGATGACGATATCCGTCTGGCCGTTTTTGAGGTCGTCGATCGTCTTCTGCTGCTGAGCCGCCGTGCGGAAACGGCACAGCAGATCGATCCGGACCGGGAAATCCTTCATGCGCTGGGTAAAGGTATTAAAATGCTGCTGGGCCAGTATCGTGGTCGGCACCAGCACGACCACCTGGCGGTTCTCCTGAACAGCCTTGAAGGCCGCCCGCAGCGCCACCTCGGTCTTGCCGTAGCCCACATCACCGCAGATCAGACGATCCATGATCTTGCGGCTCTCCATGTCACGCTTCGTGTCCTCGATGGCCGCCAGCTGGTCATCCGTCTCCTCATAGGGGAAGAGCTCCTCGAATTCCCTCTGCCAGGGTGTGTCCGGCGGATAACAGTAGCCGGTCTCCTGCTGACGGGCGGCATAGAGCTCCACCAGCTCCTTCGCAATGCCGCTGACGGCCTTTTTGACCCGGGATCGGGTCTTCTTCCATTCCGTGCCGCCGATCTTGTTAAGATGCGGCGGTTTCGCGTCGCCGCCGGCATATTTCTGCAGAAGATCCAGCTGAGTCGCCAGAATATAGAGGTTGCTGTCGCGGTACTGGATCTTGATATAATCCTTCATCACGCCTTCGACGTTGACCTTCTCAATCCCCTTGTATATGCCGAGGCCATGGTCCTCGTGAACCACGTAGTCCCCCACCGCCAGCTCCGAGAAACCGGCGATGCGCTCGCCCCGGTAGGCGGTGCCGGCCTTGCGGCGTTTCTTTTGCCTGCGGCCGAAGATGTCTGTCTCGGATATCACGGCCAGCCGGATCATCGGGTACTCGTAACCGCGGCTGATGTGGCCGCAGCGGACCATGATCTCCCCTTTTGCCAGAACCCTGTCATCATTGTCCGAATAAAAGGCCCGAACCCCCAGGTTCTCCAGATCCTCCGCCAGGCGCCTGGCGCGGGTATCGGAACCCGTCATCAGGATCGTGCGGTAGCCCTTTTTCTGATAAGAAGCCAGATCCTTCACCAGAAAATCAAAGCTGCTGTTGTAAGCTGAGACCGCCTGGCTTGTCGTGCCGAAGCTATGTGCCGGATGAAAATACCGTCCCGGCAGATCCAGCGCTGACAGCGCGATTACCCGCCGGCGTTCAAGGGAGGCCGCGATGCTGTCAGCCCCCGTCACATCGGGCACATCGGCAGCCTCATAGCTGCCCTGCTCAATGCGGTTTTTGATACTGACGGCGAATTCCTCCTCCGCTGCCTTCACGGCATCCATGGCACGGTTGGGCTCCACCAGGAAAAAGACCGTCTCGCTGTCGTCAAACCAGGACAACAGGGTATCGGTTTCCTCCGGTTTCGGATCGTTGGCCGGCAGGATCGTCGTCTCCTTCAGCGTCCGGACGGAACGCTGCGTTTCTGTGTCAATAAGGCGGATCGTGTCGATCTCATCGCCGAAAAACTCCAGGCGGACCGGCTGCTCTGCGGTGATGTTCCAGATGTCAAGAATATCGCCCCGGATCGAAAATTGTCCCGGTGCCTCCGCCGCGGCTTCCCGGCGATAACCCATGGCCGCCAGAGCTTCGGCCACATCGCTCAGATCCCATTCCTCACCGCTGCCGAAAGTCAGCCGCCGGGCCAGATAGACCTGCCGGGTGGTAACCTTGTCCATCAGGGCCGCCGCCGGCATGACGACGACACGGTGACCGCCGCCGGTCAGGGTCTCCAGGGCTTCGATCCTCTGCCGGTCCAGCAGATTGCCCTTGACATCGGCATCGTAAAACAGCAGATCCCGGGCAGGGTACAACCGGGCGCCCGGTTCAAAAAAGCGGATATTATCATAGAAATCCCGGGCCGCCAGCTCGTTTTCCGTGATGATCACCACGCAGGGCACATCAAAAGAGAGCCCATAGGTCATATGCGCTCTTTGTGCTTCCAGGCAGCCCGACAGGGCTATGATGCCGTGGTGCCGCTTCATGAGTTCCCGTATCTCCCGGTACTCTGCCAGTTCTTCCAGGGGTTTGATAAATGTCTGCATGCTCACCTCTTCCCTCACCGGGCTTCGGAGGAGGGACGGAAGGCGTTGTAGCGGTTCATCGCCGCATCGACACCTTCCTTCATGATCATAAGGACCGCCTCGGCCGCTGCCGCCTCCGCCTCATCGATGCAGCGCCGCTCGGCCGGGGTAAAACGGGACAGAACATAATCGGCCAGATCCCAGCCCTCCGGCTTCCGGCCGACACCGATGCGGACGCGTATAAAGTCCTGGGTGCCGAGACAGGCGATCAGATCCTTCAGGCCGTTGTGCCCGCCGGCGGAACCGCTCTTGCGGATCCGCAGATGGCCTGCCGGCAGGTCGATGTCATCACTGACGACGATCAGCTGACCGGCGGGATCGGCCTTGTAAAATTTCACAATCGGCGCCACTGCCGTACCGCTAAGGTTCATATACGTCTGCGGCTTAACGAGTATGACCTTCTCATTCCCGACAAAGCCGGTGCCCATCAGGGCGCGCATCTTATCGGTTCCGACAGGGATACCCGTCTTCCGGCTCAGGATATCCACCGTCTCAAAGCCCATATTGTGCCGGGTTCCCTCATAGCGGCGGCCCGGATTGCCAAGTCCTGCAACGACGTACATGCTGTCCTGTCTCCTTCATTATCTTCATTGAAAAGCCTGCGGCCCATTATAACATAGAAGCTTTGCCCATGATTGATTTTTTTGGCAACTGTCCTTATAATTCATCGCAAGCGATCCTGATGAGGGATCCCCTGTATTCATTTGTATAAAAAGAAGAGATGCCGTTATGAAAAGCAAATATCCCAGTGACGGGCTGACCGAAGAGGAAGCCGCCCGGCGAGCCGTGGAGGGCAAAGGCAACAACACCGTGCCCGAAGGTACCCGGACGGTCAAAAGCATCGTCCTTTCCCATACCCTGACCTATTTCAACTTTATCAACCTGTTTCTCGGTGTTCTGATCATCACGACGGGGCAGTTCAAAAATCTGCTGTTCCTCGGCGTCGTCATCTGCAACGCGGTCATCGGCATCGTGCAGGAACTGAAGGTCAAGCAGATGATCGACAAGCTGTCCGTGGTCACTGCCACCCGCTGCACCGTCATCCGCGACGGCCGCCGGCGCGAGATCGGCACCCGGGAGCTGGTGATTGATGACGTGGTCGTTCTGCGGCCCGGCGAGCAGCTGGCCTGTGACGGACTGGTGATCGGCTCCGACGGACTGGAGGTCAACGAAGCCCTGCTAACCGGCGAAGCCCGCCCGGTGCGCAAGGAGATCGGTGACGAGCTTCTCTCCGGCAGCTTTATCGCCGCCGGAACCGGTTATCAGAAGATCACCCGGGTCGGCAGCAGCTGCTATGCCTCCCGTCTCGTCCGCAAAGCCCGCAGCCGGCACCGGGCCTCCTCAGAAATGCAGCGCACCATCGGCCGCGTGATCAAGGTCGTCTCCGTGGCAATCATTCCCATCGGTATCCTGCTCTATTTCAGTCAGCGTTCCGCTGCCGGCAGCGACTCCGCCACAGCCATCGTCCGCACCGTCAGCGGCATCGTCGGCATGATCCCGGAGGGATTGGTACTGCTGACCTCCGTCTCCTTCATCATCGGCGTCGGCCGTCTGGCTGCCAAAAAGGCCCTGGTTCAGGAGATGGAATCCATCGAAGCTCTGGCCCGGGACTCCGTTCTCTGCACCGATAAGACCGGCACCATCACCACCGGCGAGCTTCAGGTCTCCGAAGTGGTTCCGCTGGGCGAAGAGACCGAAGAGGCCGTCAGCGACGTGATGGCCCGCATCAACGCCGCCTTCTCCGATACCAACAGCACTCAGGATGCGCTGATCCGCCGCTTCGGTCATACTTCCGGCTGGGGGATAGAGGATAAGATCGCCTTCTCCTCCTCCCGCAAATTCCGGGCTGTCAGCTTTGCCGGCCACGGCGCCTACGTCCTCGGTGCGCCGGAATACCTGGCCGCCGGCAGGGAGGCGCTGCTTGAAACCCTCAGCCGGTATTCCGAACAGGGATATCGCGTCCTTCTTCTCTGCCGTACCGATCATATCTCTTCCCGGGATGACAGCATCGGCACGACGATACCCCTGGCTGCCATCATGATCGCCGATGTGATTAAGGAAAATGCCATCGACACCTTCCGAAGCTTTGCGGAAGCGGGCGTCGCGATCAAAGTCCTCTCCGGCGACAATCCGCTCACCGTCTCCGCCATAGCCCGCAAGGCCGGTATCGAAGGTGCCGAAAACCAGATCGACGCCTCGGAACTGCCGTCCCGCCCCGAGGAACTGCGCCGGGTCATCGGCCGGTACACCGTCTTCGGACGCGTCAAACCGGAGCAGAAGCAGCTCTTCGTCAAAGCCTGGCAGATGAACGGCGAGACCGTCGCCATGGTCGGCGACGGTGTCAATGACGTTCTGGCGATTAAGGATGCCGACTGCGGCATTGCCATGGCCGCCGGCTCCGAGGCCGCCAAGCAGGCCGCCCACATCGTGCTGCTCGACTCCGATTTCGCCTCCATGAAGGATATCGTGGCGGAGGGCCGCACAATCATCGCCAATGTGGAGCGTTCCAGCTCTCTCTACCTGACCAAGACGATCTATTCGATCCTCTTGTGTCTGATCTTCATCGGCCTGCGGCAGACCTATCCCTGGACGACATTGCAGCTCGGCCTCATCAACATCTGCTGCATCGGACTGCCGAGCTTCCTTCTGACGCTGGAGAAGCCGGATGATCCGCCGGCTCACGGTTTCCTTCAGCACGTGCTGAAGGTGGCCGCCCCCTCGGCCCTGACCATGACGACGATGATCCTCCTGGTTCAGCTCCTGAAATTCCTGTTCCAATGGGATCTGCCCGTCCTTGGCACCTTTGATCTGGTGATCGGCGGTCTGGTGGGGCTTCTGGTCGTCCTCGAGGTCATGTGGCCCCTGACAAAGTACCGCAAGATCATTCTGACCGGCAGCCTTGTTATCTTCTGGTTCGCCGTGCTGCTCTTGCCCGGTTTTTACGATATCCACAGTCTGTTCATGTGGTGGTCACTCCTGCTGATCCCGCTGGGGGCTCTGACCCTCTATCTCATCACGGTCTACGCCCGGCTGATGAACCGCCTGCAGGCGCCTCTCACAGCCCGGCTGACAGCGCTTCGTAAGAAGTGGAAAAAACGCCTGCGATAAGAAAAAGACCTCCTGCCGGACACCGGTTCCGACAGGAGGTCTTTTCTATGGCAGGCGGCCGTCACAGTCCGGGCCGCCTGTATGATGTCTTTTTTTCCGGCCCGTTACGCCTTACTTTTTCGGGCCAGCCGCCTTTTTTGTCGTCGTTTTCTTCGCAGCCGGCTTCTTTGCCTTTTTTGCCGCCGGTTTTTTCACAGCCGGCGACGCGGCTTCCCCGGCAGCGGTGGGCGCTTCGGCATCGAATTCGAAGACGGCACAGCCATAGGGCGGCAGATCATAGGCCAGATAGTACGGCCGGCGGTCACACTCGCCCAAAGCGGCATGGTAGGTCTTGCGGCGGACATAATGACTGCCGCCGAACTTCGGATCCTGGGCATTCAGGATCAGGCGGTAAATGCCCTCATGCGGCACGCCGACGCGGTAATCCTCCCGCCGGACCGGCGTCATATTGAGAACAAAGAGCAGATTCTTTCCCTTTTCCGTCTTCCGCATAAAGCTGTAAATACTGCGGTCGCAGTCATCGGCATTGATCCACTCGAAGCCCTGCGGATCATAATCCGTCGCATAGAGAGCCGGGTATTTGCGGTAGAGACGCCACAGTTCACGCACATAGTCCTTCATGCCGGCGTGAAGCGGCTCCGACAGCAGATACCAGTCCAGTTCCCTCTCCTCGGACCACTCGCGTCTCTGAGCAAATTCCTGGCCCATGAACAGCAGCTTTTTGCCCGGATGGCCCAGCATGTAGAGATAGGCGGCGCGAAGATTGGCGAACTTGTCACCGTCAAGGCCGGGCATCTTCTCCAGCATCGAGCATTTCAGATGAACCACCTCGTCATGGGAAAGCACAAGGACATATTTCTCGCTGTAGGCGTAGGAGGTAGAAAAGGTCATCTTGTGGTGATTGTATTTTCTGAAATACGGATCCAGCTTCATGTACTCCAGAAAATCATTCATCCAGCCCATATTCCACTTGAGGGCAAAGCCGAGGGAGCCGTTGGTCACATCGCCGGTGACCTGCGGCCAGGCGGTGGATTCCTCTGCGATCATCACGACACCCTTATGGCGGCCCATCAGCAGAGAATTGAGGTGGCGGAAAAACTCAATGGCCTCAAGATTCTTATTTTCTCCGTAAATGTTCGGAACCCAGGCGCCATCCCGGCGGCCGTAATCCAGATACAGCATGGAGGCAACGGCATCCACCCGCAGACCGTCGATATGATAATCCTCGATCCAGTGCAAAGCGCTGGCGATCAGGAAATTGCTGACCTCCGGGCAGCCGTAATTGAATATCTTGGTACCCCAGTCCGGATGCTCGCCAAGACGGGGATCCGGATGCTCATACAGGCAGGTGCCGTCGAACTCGGCCAGACCCGCCATATCCCGTGGGAAATGCGCCGGCACCCAGTCAAGAATAACGCCGATTCCCTTATTGTGCAGATAATCGATCATATAGCGGAAGTCATCCGGCGTACCGTACCGTGAGGTCGGTGCAAAATAGCCGGTGACCTGATAACCCCAGGAGCCGTCAAAAGGATGCTCGGCGATGCCCAGAAGTTCCAGATGGGTATACTGCATATCCAGGAGGTAATCGGCGATCCGTTCCGCGAATTCGCGGTAATTATAGAACCCCTGTTCACGGCCGTCCGCTTCCGGGTGCTTCATCCAGGAACCGATATGACACTCGTAGATGACCATCGGTTCCCTGTCAATGTCAAAGTCGGTGCGCTTTTTCAGCCATTTGTCGTCAGTCCACGCCGATTCGTCCGTATCCCACACGATCGAAGCCGTGCCGGGCCTCATCTCGGCATAGGCAGCATAGGGATCGGCTTTGTAGAGTTCCCGGCCATCCGGCGCCACGATCAGATATTTATACAGATCACCGGCTTTGGCTTCCGGGATGAAGGCCGTCCAGACGCCGATCGACAGATCGCAGAACATCGGATGCCTGTCGCGGTCCCAGTCATTGAAGCTGCCGACAACCGACACATAGGCGGCATGGGGTGCCCATACCGCAAAATACACCCCTGTCCTGCCATCCTTTTCCGCCGGATGGGCGCCCAGCTTGCGGTGCACAGCGTAATGCGTACCCTGCCCGAAGAGATACTGGTCATATTCCGTGAATTCAACTTCTGAAAATGTTCTCATGACACGTCCCCTTTTCCTGATGAAGGTGTCCAACGCGGCCTCCGCTGCCGGAAACCGTCTTTTATCTGATTATAGCACAGAAGCCCTCTTCTATGAAAATGTGCACCGGCTTTTCCTCTCATTCCTCCAGGCGAAACACCCGGCGGGCATTAGCCAGCGTCGCGGCCTCCACTTCTTCCCGCGCGATGCCCTTGATAGCGGCTATCGCTTCCGCCACATAGCCCAGATAAGCCGAGGTATTCCGGCTGCCCCGGTGCGGCTCCGGTGCCAGATAAGGACAGTCCGTCTCCAGAACCAGATAATCGAGAGAGATATTCTTAACGACCTTTTTAAGTTTGCGGGAATTCTGATAAGTCAGCACCCCGCCGATGCCGAGGCAGAAGCCCATGGCCGTATAGAGGCGGGCCATTTCCGTGGAATAAGCATAACAGTGGATGATCCCCGGATTCGGGATCGGATGGCTGCCGTACAAAGCGGTGATGATACGGAGCGTGTCCTCGGCTGCGGCCCGGGAATGCACGATGATGGGCTTCTCATGAGCCAGGGCCATTTCGATCTGGCGGCGGAACCATAACGCCTGAACCTCATGGCTTTCCTTATCCCAGTAATAATCGAGGCCGATCTCGCCGACCGCGACACAGCGCGGGCTGTCAAGGGCCGTCTCCATCGCCTTAAGCACCGCCGGCGTGATGCCGCCGACCTCATCGGGATGGATCCCGACGGCGGCATACACATAGGGATGCGTCTCCGCCAGCTTCATAACCGGCGCGATGGAATCGGTACAGGCACAGACATCGACGACCGCGGTGACGCCAGAAGAAGACAGAGAGGCCAGATGAGCCTCTCTGTCACTGTCAAATTGCTTATCATCATAATGGGCATGAGTGTCAAAGATCATCAGCTGATCTCCGATCCGGCCGGGATAGCGGCATTTTCCGGCGTCATCAGGCAGATATTGCCCTCGGCGTCTTCTGCACACAGCAGCATGCCCTGGGATTCCAGACCGGCCATCCTGCGCGGTTTGAGATTCGTCAGAACCATGACCTTCTTGCCGACCATCGTCTCCGGGGAATACCACGGACGAATACCGCTGCAGATCTGAAGCACGTCATCGCCCACCTTGACCCGGGAGCAGAGGAGCTTGCGGGAATTCTCCACGATACGGCATTCCAGGATCTCACCGACGACAAAACGGCATCGGGCAAAGTCCTCATAGGTGATCGCAGCACAGCCCTCAGCGGCAGGCGCGTCAGCCTTTTCCGCCTTTTTGGCGGCCTTCTTATCGGCTTTGGCGTCCTTGCCGCCGGCTTTAGCAGCCTCATCGGCAGCCGCCGGCATCACCCTGGCCAGAACCTCCTTGACATCCATACGGGCGAAGAGGATCTCCGGCGCCGCTGTCACGGAGCTGCCTTCCGCCGGATAATGACCCCAGCTGCTCAGCGTATCGTAGGGCACCCTGTCGGCATGAATCTGGGACAGGATGCGCTCTGTTGTCTCCGGCATGAAAGGCTCCAGCAGAGAGGCACCGATGGTGATGCCTTCCAGCAGATTATAGAGAACCTCCTGCAGACGGGCCTGTTTCGTCTCATCCTTCGCCAGCTTCCACGGTTCTGTTTCATCGATATATTTGTTGCAGCGGCTGAACAGGGCAAAGATCTCCGTCAGCGCATCCGCCACTCTCAGCTCCGCCATCTTGGCTTCGACACGGCCCACCGTACCGGTCACCACCGCCTTCAGATCGTCATCGACAGCCTGCTGGCCGCCGTTGTCGCCGGTGCGGGTCACGGCGCCGCCGAAATACTTGTTGCTCATGGCAATCGTTCGGTTGACCAGATTGCCCAGCTTGTTAGCCAGCTCGGAGTTCATACGCTCTACCATCAGTTCCCAGGAAATGACGCCGTCATTTTCAAAGGGCATCTCATGAAGCACGAAATAACGCACCGCGTCGACACCGAACAGATCCACCAGATCGTCGGCATAGATCACGTTGCCCCGGGATTTGCTCATCTTGCCGTCGGCCTGAATCAGCCACGGATGACCAAAGACCTGCTTCGGCAGTTCCTCTCCCAGGGCCATCAGGAAGATCGGCCAGTAAATGGTATGGAAACGGATGATATCCTTGCCGATCAGATGCAGATCGGCGGGCCAGTTCTTCTTGTACTGCTCCGTGCTTTCGCCTCCGCAGTGATAGCCAATGCCGGTGATGTAGTTGGTCAGGGCATCAAGCCAGACATAGACCACATGATCGGGATCAAAATCCACCGGAATGCCCCATTTGAAGGAAGTCCGGGAGACGCACAGATCCTGAAGGCCCGGCAGCAGGAAATTGTTCATCATCTCATTCTTGCGGGAGACCGGCTGAATGAATTCGGGATGGGTGTTGATATGCTCGATCAGACGGGGGGCGTACTTGCTCATTTTGAAGAAATACGCATCCTCTCTGGCCTGAGTCACCGGGCGCCCGCAGTCCGGGCACTTGCCGTCCACAAGCTGAGATTCCGTGAAGAAGGATTCGCAGGGCGTGCAGTACCAGCCCTCGTAATACCCCTTGTAGATATCGCCCTGATCGTAGAGCTTTTTGAATATCTTCTGAACTTCCTTCTCATGATAATCGTCCGTCGTGCGGATGAACTTATCGTAGGAGGTGTTCATCAGGTCCCAGATGCGCTTGATCTCGCCGGCCGTCTTGTCAACAAAATCCTGCGGCGTCATGCCGGCATCCGCCGCTTTCATCTCGATCTTCTGACCGTGTTCGTCGGTACCTGTCTGGAAAAAGACATCATAGCCCTCCAGACGTTTATAACGTGCGATGGCATCAGCCAGCACGATTTCATACGTATTGCCGATATGCGGTTTTCCCGAAGCATAGGCAATCGCCGTCGTGATATAATACTTGCCTTTGTTTGCCATAAATGCAATCTCCTTTGCATGATGCTAAATTTCATCATACACTTTTTCCCCTGTCGGGGCAACGTCTGTTTTCCGCAGCGGAGGCCGCCTCAGCCGTCCATTTTCATAATATACGTCGTCACCCCATCCGAATAAGCCACGCTGCCGAGAGACTGCAGCAGCTTATCATTAAGAAGAGGGTACTTCTGCCGTTCGAGGGCGCCGATGTAGATATAGGAAATGTGATACTTTTCAATCAGTGCCCTGACCTCTGCCGCGTCCTGCGAGGTATAGATCGCTTCGATATCTGCCGCCCGGGCATTGAGGTCCGCCGTATCCCCCCGCCACAGCCATTCGTGAACATACCAGCCCAGCACCGTCGGCAGGCCCGTGGCCGCCGAGACCCGGCCGTACCCACTGTAACTGTCCCCCGGTGCCTCCAGAACAACACTTCGGTCTTCCGCATAGGTATTCAAATAGTTCACGGCGCCGTAGTCCGACGCAAAATCCCCGTCGATGAATACCGAGGCATCGGTGCCGGTACGTTCCGTATCCAGAGGCCGGAACCAGCTGTTGACGGCATTTCCCGTGTAAAGGGCCGTCAGAAGCACATAGCCGATACCGAAGCCGGCCATCACCCGGCGCAGGCGGCCTCTCTTATCAAAAGCCCGCATCAGCACATAGCCGGTCACGATGCCCAGCAGGATAAAAGACTGATAGGTCAGCTTAAACATGGTATTGGCCCGCGCGTACTCGCTGCCGTAGATATCCTTGACATAGACAAGTTCCGGGATAAGGATAAGGCCCAGAGCCCCGGCGCCGAAGATCAGAACCGTCAGGTCTTCCGTCTTAACCTGTGCCAGCAGGCGCAGAAAGGCCCCCCGCCTTCTGACTTTTCCGACACCCTCCGCGGCCGCCGCGCGGCTCTCCCGGTAATCACCAAGCATCAGCACGAAAAGGCCGATCACCATCAGCGCCGGCACACCCCAGAGGATCATAAGCTGATAGAAGGGCGTCGAGGCCGATACCCGGCTGATCTGTGAAGCAATCATGGTGAAACGACTCGTAAAGGGCAGCGAAACCAGATAGCCGATTCCCCACAAAAAGGCCAGCGCGGTCACCGTATTAACAAGAAACCGCAGGATATCCCGGCGATGCTTTTTCAGCTGAACGAAAATGATCACCGCCGCGGCGATAACGGTATAGATCGGGTAATCCCAGTAATTTGTCCACCGGAAGGCACCGATCATGACGCCGGCCAGGATAAGGGCCGGATCCGCCAGGGCCTCCCGGAGAAGACAGCGGAGCGTCGGATGCGGCGACGGAGACATTTCCTCCCGCCGGACGGCATAGGCATAGAGAATCGCCGCCGCGGTAAGTACGAAGATCAGGTCGATGTAATGGGCATGCAGATCCCCGAGAACCGAAGAATAAGCCGGAAACTCATGGATCGTCTTATCCGACGTCTCCGGAAAATAGCCTATGTAGCGCGTAGAAGACGGAAACCAGTAGTGATAGCTGCCGCTCCCGCCGTCAAGACCGACGGCGGCCGACACACGCCCGCCCGTCAATCTGTCAAGCAGCGGTATCACCAGGCCGAAGACCAAATAGTGGCCGTTGGCACAGGCGCCGACCGCCAGCCCCGACAGCACACCGGCTGCTCCGGCCCGGCCGCCCCCGGCGCGGATCTTCATCATACGCACAAGGCTGAAGGGCAGTGTCAGGCTCATGGCCCAGAGCGTGGCACGCATCAGATTGTAGCCCATACCGGCCGTGGTGCCCGCAAGCCGGATAAGATAGGCCGTCATATACTGGCCGCCGTAATAATAGTTGACAGGACAGCCGCTGTACCAGGGATCGATGAAGGGCATCGTATCGCTGCGCAGACAGGCGGTGATAAAAGCGTAGTCCATCAGCTTTTCCGTGCCGAAGGCCTCGGGACGGAAGCCGATGAGATACACGGCCCCGGCAAAAATCCCCGCAAAGATCAGTTCCTCCGTCAGCATCACCTTCGGGGATACGTCCCGGAAAAGACTGCCGCGGCGGCCTTTGACGATCAAAATGATAAGACTCAGCGACAGGACCGCCGCTGCGGTGAAAAAACAGCCCGCTGCCGTAAAGGGAAGCCGCTGCGTCACATTGGCCAGCCACATAAGCAAGCCGGCCAGAAACCAGCCTGTCACCCGTGAAAACAGCCACCCGCCGTCATCGGCACGGCAGAAGATAAGCCGCGTAAGCGGCAGAGCTGCCAGCCCCAGAAGAAGCAGAACGCCGTACCAGGCGACAATATCAAGCATAACTATCACTCCTCGCATCCAAGATCGTGCCGCTATTATACCACGAAGAGCCGCCGATGGCCCGAACCCCCGGTGTGTATCCCTCACGATTCCTGATCAAAAATATCTTGACAGGCGGAAAAACCTGGACTATATTAATTTTAGTAACAATTACTGATTTTGACTTAAGGAGAGCCATGATCAAGCTGAAGCACAGCCGCCAAAGAGATGCGATCAAAGACGCCCTGTGCCGCCGCTCTGATCATCCGACAGCAGACGAGATCTACCGGGAGATCCGCGAGACCGACCCCCATATTTCTCTGGGAACCGTCTACCGGAACCTCTCTCTACTGTCTGAGATCGGCGAAATCAGAAAAGTCATCGCCGGCGACGGACGCGAGCATTACGACGGGACTCTCGAGCCCCATAATCATTTCCGCTGCCGACTGTGCGGCAGGATATCCGATATCTTCCGCGCGGACACACCGCCCTTGTCAATACCCGGCTTTGCCGGCAGGATCGAACAGCAATCGGTCATTTACATCGGCGTCTGCCCTGACTGTCTGAAGGCATCTGAGGATACACCGACCTGACATCATCTCTTTGAGGTTCTATGGCGGCACGTCCCTGCGACGCCCGCCCGCACCAACTGACACTGTCTATGATTTCCCGCCAAGGCGGGGCTAAGAAAAGGAGAAAACAATTATGGCAAAATGGGTATGCAGCGTTTGTGGTTATGTTTATGAAGGCGATGCCGCTCCGGCACAGTGCCCGGTCTGCAAAGTCAGCAGCGATAAATTCACCAAAGTCGAAGGCGAACTGGTTCTGGCCGCTGAACATGAATACGGCATCTATGCCAAGACAGTGAAAAACAACCCGGATATCAGCGAAGAAGACAAGAAATACATCTTTGATCAGCTGATGGCCAACTTCAACGGCGAATGCTCAGAAGTCGGTATGTACCTGTGCATGGCCCGCATCGCTCACCGTGAAGGCTATCCGGAGATCGGTCTGTACTGGGAAAAAGCCGCTTATGAAGAAGCCGAACATGCCGCCAAGTTCGCCGAACTGCTCGGCGAAGATCTTGAGCCGAACATGAAGGCGACAACTAAGGACAACCTCGCCTGGCGTGTTGACTGCGAATTCGGCGCCACACAGGGCAAGTTCGATCTGGCCAAATGCGCCAAGAAGAACAACCTGGATGCCATCCATGACACCGTTCATGAAATGGCCCGCGACGAAGCCCGTCACGGCAAAGCTCTGAAGGGTCTTCTGGACAGATATTTCAAGTAATTCCCCGACAATCAAAAGGGGCCCGGCATAAGCCGGGCCCCCTTTTTTGCTGTCATCTGTCAGTTGAAAAAGGCCTTGAACCAGTTGATGATGTCCGCCAGCAGCTGACCGAACTTCGCCATAAAGCCGTTGACATCCTCGGCGGAGATCCCGTACTGCGACAGATCAAAGCCGCTGTTTTTCAGATCCTGATAAACATTTTTGGCCTGCTCCGTCAGCGATTCCGCCGTAACATCGGCAGCGGCGATCTTCTTCATCAATTCACGGATCTCGGCAACATCCTCATCGGACAAGGTGAGGCCGAGCTGAGCCGCCACTTCCCGAATCGCGGCGTCAATATCTTCATCCGTCTCATAATCATGACTCAGAATGATCTCCTTGACCGCCGCGATCAGCTGAGCAACCTTCTCACTGTCACCCACATTCTCAGCCACCTCGCTGGTGGTGATCAGTTCATTGGTAGCGGCGTCCACCAGTTCCGGGGTGATCTCGGCTCCGGTCATGGCCGAATAGGCCTTCATGGCACCGACCAGGGCGGCGGTACCGGAGATACCGACGGGTCCGGCCACGACGATGTCCGCATTCTTGAGGCCGGCTGTCGCCAGCGCATTTTCATACATGGCCGGTGTGCAGTAGGTAATATTATGGGTCTCGACGGTGATGCCGCTGCCCTCCTCCCGGGTCGTGACCTTGCAGGATGACAGGGCGCGGGTCCCGATCACCGACGCGTCCAGATAGGCATCCAGATACTGATGCTCCTCGGCATTGGAAACGGTCAGAGTCGTATCCCCGGCCAGCGATTCCTCGGTCAGGCCCAGAAGTTCAAGGACGATCGCCCTTTCATCCGCATTCAGATTCTCACCCAGGGCCACATAGGTTTTATCCGCTGCCAGAACGGCTGAGGGCACCGCCAGAGCCGTAATCAGAATAACCAGGCTCAGAAGAGCCGCTATTGTCTTTTTCATCTATCTTTTCCTCCTTAAATATTCTTAATCAGGGCCGCATCCGTAAATCCCGGCCAATGGCGACATTATACCCCACCCCTTGTGTTCATTGTATGAAAATATTCTTAAATCTCTCTGCGGAACATCCTGAAAAAACCGCCCCTTCCGTTTCCGGAAGGCGGCGGTTTCCCTGTGTTTGTGCTTGTTGTCTCTGAAATATCAGCTGTTTTCGCCCAGATAATCGGCGACGGCGGCAAATTCCGCCAGTGACATGACTTCGCCCCGAATCGATTCCGGGAGGCCGGCGTGAGCCAGAGCGGCACGGATATCATCCTTGGTATAGGACAGGCCCTCGAAATTGGCAGCGCCGTTAACAAAGGTCTTGCGGCGCTGATTGAAGGAGCCGCGGATCAGCTTGAAAAGGATGTCCTCATGGGCCGCGGTGACCGGCTTTTCCTCATAGCGATTCAGACGGATAACGGCGGAAGACACCTTCGGTGCGGGGATAAAGCTTTCCGGTCCGACTTCAATCACCGGTTCCACCGATGCGTAATACTGCACCGCCAGCGTGATGGCCCCGTAGGCCTTGCTGCCGGGCTTCGCCGCCAGGCGGTCAGCCACCTCCTTCTGAACCATGACCGTAACCGAACTGATGGGGGCACCGTTTTCAAACAGCTTCATGATGATCGGTGTCGTGATGTAGTAAGGCAGATTGGCGATAACCTTCAGCGGACGGCCGCCGTTTTCCTCCCCGGCGATCGCCCGGATATCCGTCTTAAGGATATCGTTGTTGATGATCCTGACATTGTCCCAGTCCGCCAGCGTATAATCAAGGATCGGCAGCAGCGCCCTGTCGATCTCGACGGAGATGACCCGGCGGGCCCGGCTTGCCAGATACTGAGTCAGCGACCCGATGCCCGGGCCGATCTCCAGGACGACATCCTCCTCATCGACGGCCGCAGCGTCCACGATTCCCTCCAGAACATCACTGTCTATCAGGAAATTCTGTCCGAACTTCTTGCGGAACGAAAAACCGAACTTTCGAAGTACGGTCTCGCAGCGCAGCGGATTACCCAAATATGGTTCTGCCATAGCTCTATTCTGCCTTTATTTCCGGTTGTTGATCCGTCATTATCAGAAATTGAAATCTTTTTCGTGAAGCATGATGCGGCCGGAGTCATCGATGTCGCGGCGGCCCAGCTTGCGGCCGAAACGGCGGGCGGCCTTGTCAGCCCGGAGAATCGCGGTATCGATCATATCCTGGACACGGCCGACGGTCACCGGCTCACGGTCCTTCTGATTGTCACCGATCATGGTGTAAAGGGCCAGGATTGCCATCTCATCCATCTTGTAGCCCAGTTCCTTGCAATAGGTTCTGGCAAAGGTAACCAGTTCATCGTTGGTGAAGACAGGCACGACGACACGGGATGTGAATTTGGCGGCAAACTCCGGATATTTCTCCAGCAGGCGGTTCATATCCGCCTTCTCGTCTTCCAGGAAAATGACCAGATCGTCGGTTCTGAAGTCCATCGCCCGATTCAGCTGCCCGACCGTTTTCTCCGACAGGGCACCGGCGCCTTCGATCACGAGGAAGCCGCCAGCCATGCGGGCCACCACTTCCACAGGATCCTTTTTGTTGAGATCCTCCGCGATAATATGGGCGATCTTCGCGCCTTCGATCTTCAGATCATGGCAAATAGCCAGGATCATGGCGTCGGCCAGACGGGTCTTGCCCGAACTCTGACGGCCGACAACGATAATATTACCGCTGCGGGAGGTCTTGTCGCCGGCATTGTTATGGACATCGGCCAACGCCTGAGTGACCTGAGCCGCCACACCCGGAATAGGTGCAAAATAGCTGAAGACCTTGGTCTCCACCTCATTGAAGCGGCGCGGCTCGATCTCAAGACGGGAAAGGCTCTCCGGTTTTTCCATAATATCGTCAATGATCGCACGGCTCTCTTCCACCGCATCGAAATCATCGGTCAGAAGGGACAGATCGGCCAGCTTCGGTGCTGCCTTCTCTTCCGGTTCATCAGCAAAAAGCTCAGCCGGGATCTCGGATTCAGCCGGCACCCGAGGCATCAGGTCTTCCGTCGCGGCAGCGGCTTCCTCGGAGGCTCTGGCGCTGACGCTTCTGGCGGCCTCAGCCATGCTTTCGCCGCTGTCCATCGCCTTGCGAAGTTCTTCACTGAAATTAAACTCCCGGGTCAGCCCCAGAGGCGGTTCTTCCGCCGAAACCAGGGCTTCTTCGATAACTGGCGTTTCTTCGGCAGCCGGCGCTTCTTCGACAGCCGGGGCTTCCTCGGCAGCCGGCGCTTCTTCGGCAGCCGGCGCTTCCTCGGCAGCCGGCATTTCCTCGGCAGCCGGGGCTTCTTCGGCAGCCGGCGTTTCCTCGACAGCCGGCGCTTCCTCGATAACCGGCGCTTCGTCGGCAGCCGGTGTTTCCTCGACAGCCGCGGCTTTCTCGTTAACCGGCGCTTCCTCCGCAGCCGGCGTTTCCTCGACAGCCGGTTCGTCTTCATTGCGGACGGTATCTGTCTTCTCAAAATCGCCGCTGGCGATGGCGCTGGCCAGATTGGCCGTCGTCTCATTGAACAAGGCCTTGAGATCCAGCTCCTGCGGTTCGCGGAAATCATCGATGGTCATCTGGCCATCCTCTGCCGATGTCTCGCCGGCGTCACCGTCGGCTTCCGCTTCGAGGCTGCGAACATTAAAGGGCACCGCCCGGGTGTTGGAGCGGACATAATCGCGAACATCCTCGTCGGAGTAGGACTCGGCGTCCATGCTGTAATCGTCATCCGACAGGCGGGCAGCTTCCGCGGCCCGTGATCCGGCCAGAACAGCCCGGATCGAATCGGCCAGACGGGTCTGGATCTGATTATCGGAGGAAATGGCCTGGCGTCTCTCGGCCATGGTATCGGAAGGTGCCGCAGCTTCTTCCGGAAGGACAGGAGCCGGGGCGGCCGGCGCGGCCTGGCTGACAGAGGCCGGTGCCGCTGTCTCAACCGGAGACACCGCGCGCTCTTCGGCAGCACTTCTGGCCGGTGCGGGAGCCGGCGCGGCGGTCATCGCTGCCGTCAGCTGCCGGTCTCTCATGGCATATTTTTTCTGCTGAGCCGGTGTCAGCGGACGGATCTGCATCTTCAGTTCCATCGCCTTCGTCACATAGCGGCCCTCCGAGAACCAGAGGATCATATCATCGCACTCGTCGACGCACTTATCCTCCTGTCCGCTGCGGAAATACAGCCGTGCCAACTCATAGGCCCAGCGCTCGCTGTATTCGCGTTCCTTGAGGTCCTCCAGAATGCGGATCTGGTCCTCCAGGGGACGGCCCTCCACACGGCTGATCTTATAATCCAGAATATAGTTGGAAGAATCGTTCGGTGAGACCTCACGGAATTCCCCGGCATAGGCTCTGGCTGATTCCGCATCCCCTGTCCTGGCCGAAAGCTCCGCCAGACGATACAGCACGGTCTTACTGACCGAAGAACGCTTATAGGCATACTTCAGGACGCGGATCGCATCGTCATAGCGCTTGTTGGCTTCATAGATCTCCCCGACAATGCAGAGAGTCCGGACGCTTTTGACATGGCGCCAGTCGATATCATCAACGATCGCAGCGGCACCGGCAAAATCGCCTTCTTCAGCCAGACGGTTGATCTCATCAAGCTTTTCTTTATATTCAGCTTTATCCACTATTCGTCACCTCGTTAACTTCGTCATATTGACAGAAGCCTATAAAAACCCATATTCATTCAAATATTATCAGAATCCGCCGCCAGTGTAAAGCCGCGGGGCCACTTTCGACGCCGCGCCGGGACGAACGGCGCCGCACCGGCGACCATCTCCGGAGCGGCTGACGGGCCCCGAAAACAGAAAAACCGCTCCCCGGGCAGCGGGGAGCGGCAGAGTGGTACGTTATTACGGATCAACCGACGGTGATCGGCTCGAGATGCCAGATCTCTTCGGCATATTCCCGGATCGTTCTGTCAGAGGAGAACTTGCCGGCACAGGCGGTGTTGAGAAGGGCCTTGCGTGCCCAGCCGTCTCTGTCACGATAAGCCTTCTCGACTGCCTTCTGGGCATTGACATAAGACCAGAAGTCAGCCAGGATGAAGTACGGATCCGGACGGCCGCCATACTGGCCGTTCAGAAGAGAATCGTAAATCGGACGGAACAGTTCCTTATCGTCGGAGAAGGTGCCGTCGATCAGCTGATCCAGGATGCAATGGATCGTCGGATCCTTCTCGTAGATATCACGGGCGTTGTAACCGCCGTTCTTTTCAAAATTGATAACCTCGTCGGAGCTCAGACCGAAGATGAAGGCGTTCTCGGCTCCCACCTCGCGGACGATCTCCACATTGGCACCGTCCATGGTGCCCAGCGTCGGCGCACCGTTCATCATGAACTTCATGTTGCCGGTACCGGAAGCTTCCTTGGAGGCTGTCGAGATCTGTTCGGAGACATCGGCGGCCGCGAAAATGATCTCGCCGCTGCTGACCTTGTAATCTTCGATGAAAACGACCTTCAGACGGCCCTGGAGGGATTCGTCATGGTTTACCACATCCGCTACGGAATTGATGAGCTTGATGATCAGCTTGGCGATCCGGTAACCGGCAGAAGCCTTGGCGCCGAAGATAAAGGTCCTCGGATAGAAGGGCATGCCCGGATTCTCCTTCAGTTCCTTGTAGAGGTACATCACATGAAGGATATTGAGCAGCTGACGCTTGTACTCGTGGAGACGTTTGACCTGGACATCGAAAATGGAATCCGGATCGACATCAATGCCGTTATGGGCCTTGATATAGGCAGCCAGACGAACCTTGTTGTCTTTCTTGATAGCCATGAAAGCCTCCCTGGCTTCCGGATCATCGGCCAGTTCCTTCAGTCCGGACAGCTGAGACAGATCCGTGATCCAGCCTTCGCCGATCTTATCCGTAATGAAGGCGGCCAGCTTCGGATTGCCCTTGAGCAGGAAACGTCTCTGGGTGACACCATTTGTCTTATTGTTGAATTTTTCCGGCATCATCTCATAGAAATCCTTCAGAACATTGTTCTTGAGGATCTCGGTGTGCAGCTCAGCCACGCCGTTGACAGAGTGGCTGCCCACGATGGCCAGATAGGCCATGCGAACCTGACCGTCATAGAGCGGCATCATATTTCTGAGTTTGGATTCATCATTCGGATATTTGGCGCGAACCTCATTTTCGAAACGGCGATTGATTTCTTCCACGATCTGGTAGACACGCGGCAGCAGTGTACGGAAGAGGTCGATGGGCCATTTCTCCAGGGCTTCCTGCATGATGGTATGGTTGGTGTAAGCACAGGTTCTCGTGGTAATATCCCAGGCCTTGTCCCACTCCAGTCCGTAGTCATCCATCAGAACGCGCATCAGTTCCGGTACCGCCACCGTCGGATGGGTGTCGTTCATCTGGAAAGCCACCTTTTCCGGCATATGGCTCAGATCGCCGAACATCTCCACATATTTGCGCACGGCCTCCTGAACAGAAGCCGAAACAAAGAAATACTGCTGTTTCAGGCGCAGTTCCTTGCCGGCGCGATGATTGTCATTCGGATACAGAACCTCTGTGATCGTACGGGCCAGATTCTGCTGTTCAACGGCCTTGGCGTAATCGCCCTGATCAAAACTGGACAGTTCAAAATCAACGATCGGCTCGGCATCCCAGATACGCAGCGTATCGACGACGTTGTTTTTGTAACCGAGGATCGGCACATCATACGGCACCGCACGGACGGAAGCATAGTTCTCGTGCATATAGCGGTTTTTCTGGAGCACCGGGTCGAATTCGATGCGGGTGTTGCCGCCGAAACGCACTTCTTTGGCATGCTCCGGACGCTTCAGTTCGAAAGGATAATTGTTCTTGAGCCAGTTATCCGGCACTTCCTTCTGGAAACCGTCGCTGATCTCCTGCTTAAACATACCGTAATGATAGCGGATACCGCAGCCGTAGGCGGAATAGCCCAGCGACGCCAGAGAATCCAGGAAGCAGGCCGCCAGACGGCCGAGACCGCCGTTGCCCAGAGCCGGATCCGGTTCGCAGTCCTCCAGCGCATTCAGATTCAGTCCAAGTTCGTCCAGCGCTTCACGGACATCATCATAGGCGCCGAGGTTGATAAGGTCGTTGCCCATGGCCCGTCCCATCAGGAATTCCATCGACAAATAGTAGACGGTCTTCGGTTTTTGGGTCTTGTAGGCCTCACAGGAATCCATCCACTTATTGATAACCACATTTTCAATAACAGAGCCCACCGCCTGGAACAGTTCTTCCTCGGAGGCCTCATCCTTGTTTTTCCGAAACAGGACACGAACCTGTCTCTCGACAGCCTCTTTGAAACTGTCCTTATCCATCCCCATGGTGTCTAAAATTGTACTCATATTTCCCTTCCCCAAAGTTTATCTTTTAAGGGGCAAAAAAGAGCTTTTCAGCTCTTTTTCACCGCCATTGTCACAGATTCCCCGTTGATCTTCCAGTCTTTGACATAACCGTCCGTTGTCTCATAGACCAGATCGTCAGCAAGAACATCATGCTTGATGGCATCATTGTTCTTTTCCATAATGCCGCGCAGTTTATCGTTGCCCGAGGCATAGACCACGATGCGGTCTGTCACTTCGAAGCCGGCTTCCTTACGCATAGTCTGAACCTTGGAAATGATCTCACGCACAAAGCCTTCCTCGATCAGTTCCGGCGTCAGTGTTTTGTCAAGAACGACGGTGATATTGTTGTCGCTCTGTGTTTCGTAAGCCTCATTCTGAGCCGTCTCGATCAGCAGATCCTCTTCGCCCAGAACCACTTCCGAACCGTTGATATCAAAGGTCAGGCTGCCCTGATTCCTGAGTTCAGCCATGGCCGCCGCACCATCCAGCGATGACAGAGCCGTCCGGATGCCGCCCAGAAGCTTGCCGTACTTCGGACCCACCGTTTTGAGCTGCGGTTTGAAATTGTAGCTGATAAAGCCGTCGACGGAATCCACCTGTTCCAGTGTCTTGACATTCAGTTCGTCAAGAATGATCTTCTGGTAGAATTCCGGCAGAGCGAAATCGGCCTTCACCATCATCCGGGCAATCGGCTGGCGGTTCTTGATGGCGGCTTCGTTTCTGGCAGCACGGCCGAGAACGACCACCTCCAGCAGATGATCCATGTTCTCTTCCATGGTCTTGTCGATCATAGACTCGTCCACCGTCGGATAATCGCACAGATGGATGGATTCCGGTGCTGTCGGATCAAGGCCGACCACCAGATTCTGATAGATCGCTTCCGTCATGAACGGGATGATCGGTGCCGCCAGCTTGCTGACCGTCACAATGGCGGTATACAGCGTCATATAGGCGTTGATCTTATCCTGTTCCATGCCTTTGGCCCAGAAACGGTCACGGCAGCGGCGGACATACCAGTTGGACAGCTCGTCAACGAAATCATTGAGCGCCTTGCCGGCTTCCGTCACGCGGTAATTGCTCATATAGCCGTCCACATCCCGGATGCAGGAATTCAGACGGGACAGAACCCATTTATCCATGACCGGCAGACTGTTGTAATCCAGTGTGTATTTTGTCGGATCGAACTGATCGATCTCGGCATACAGCACATAGAAGGCATAAGTGTTCCACAGTGTGCCCAGGAACTTTCTCTGGCCTTCCTGAACCGCTTCTTTATAGAAGCGGGACGGCAGCCACGGTGCGGAATTCACGGTGAAATACCAGCGGATCGCGTCAGCGCCGTAGGCTTCGAGAGCTTCCATCGGGTCAACGGCGTTGCCCTTGGACTTAGACATCTTCTGGCCGTTTTCATCGAGCACAAGGCCAAGGATGATGCAGTTCTCAAAACAGGGCTTATCGAAGATCAGTGTGGAAATCGCATGCAGAGAATAGAACCAGCCGCGTGTCTGATCGACAGCCTCGGAAATGAAGCTGGCCGGGAACTGCTTCTCAAACAGTTCCTTATTCTCAAAGGGATAATGGTGCTGGGCGAACGGCATGGAGCCTGAATCGAACCAGCAGTCGATGACCTCCGGCACACGATGCATCTGACCGCCGCAGCACGGGCACTTCAGCGTCACGGCATCGATGTAGGGCTTATGAAGTTCAATGTTGTCCGGGCAGTTTTCGGAGCGTGCCTTCAGTTCCTCGATGGAGCCGATGGCGGTCTTCTCGCCGCAGCCGTCACAGACCCAGATCGGCAGCGGAGTGCCCCAGTAACGGTTTCTGGACAGAGCCCAGTCCTGGACATTTTCAAGCCAGGCACCGAAACGGCCTTCGCCAATACTGGCCGGGATCCAGTTGATTTTCTTGTTGTTCTCAACAAGACGATCCTTGACAGCGGTCATCTTGATGAACCAGGACTCGCGGGCATAGTAGAGCAGCGGTGTGCCGCAGCGCCAGCAGTGAGGATAATCATGGGTGAATTCCGGGGCGGCGAACAGTGTTCCCTGTTCCTTCAGATAATCCAACACCATCGGATCGGCCTTCTTGACAAAGACACCATCCCACGGTGTGCCGCCGCGCAGATTGCCCTGCTCGTCAACGAGCTGAACCAGCGGCAGGTCGTATTTGCGGCCGACATTGGCATCGTCTTCGCCGAAAGCCGGTGCGATATGAACGATACCGGTACCGTCGGACATCGTGACATAACTGTCGCAGACAATGTAATGGGCTTTTTTCTTCTTATCGGCAGCCGCTTTGGCCGTGCATTCAAACAACGGCTCATATTCACGGTATTCCAGATCCTTACCCAGATAAGTCTCCCTGATCTCGGCTTCGTCGCCCAGGACCGCACCGACCAGAGCTTCCGCCATGTAGTAGGTCTCACCGCGGGAAACCGCCTTGACATAGGTTTCCTTCGGATTCACGCAGAGTGCGACATTGGAGGGAAGAGTCCAGGGTGTGGTTGTCCAGGCCAGGAAATAGGCATCCTCACCCTTGACGCGGAAACGGACAACGGCAGAGCGCTCCTTAACCTCCTTATACCCCTGAGCTACCTCATGGGAGGACAGCGGTGTGCCGCAGCGCGGGCAATAGGGGACAACCTTATAGCCCTGATACAGCAGATTCTTGTCATAGATCTGCTTGAGAGCCCACCACTCGGATTCAATGAAATTGTTGTCATAGGTGACATAGGGATCGTCCATGTCAGCCCAGAAGCCGACCTTATCGGAGAAGGTGCGCCACATACCTTCATATTTCCAGACGGAATCCTTGCACTTTTCGATGAAGGGGGCAATGCCGTATTCCTCGATCTGTTCCTTGCCGTCCAGACCCAGGAGCTTCTCCACCTCGATCTCCACCGGCAGGCCGTGGGTATCCCAGCCGGCTTTACGCGGCACCATCTCACCCTTCATGGTGTGGTAACGCGGAATCGTATCTTTAATAACACGTGTCAGGACATGACCGATATGCGGTTTGCCGTTGGCTGTCGGCGGGCCGTCATAAAACATATAGGTCGGACAGCCTTCACGATGATGAATACTCTTTTTGAAAATGTCGTGATCACGCCAGAACTGACTGACCTCTTTTTCACGATCAACAAAGTTTAAATTCGTATCTACCTTTTTATACATAGCCACAAACCTCCAAAGTACTCATCATTATATGTTTTTGACTCTGCGTTTGTCAAGAAAACGCGCTGTTTTCAGGCGTTTGCGGCATTTTCATTCCGGAGGTCAGCAGCGCTGCCGTCAGCATTTCGTCAAAAGTACCAATTACTCCCGATCTGTATTCGCAGACTCGTTCCGCGGCTGCTCCGGAAGTTCAGAAAATCGTGATTGCGAATACCCCGATACAGGCAGTCCTCCACGGCCGCTTTGACATAGTCCGGTACCCTGCCGCCCAGGCGGGACTGCCACAGGGAGGGATCCGATATCTCGGGGGAATAGCAGAACTGGCCCGGGGCTGTCAACTGAGCGTACGCCGTTGTGCCGTAGCCGCCGTAGTTCTGTGCCGCGCGGTTGACGGCGCAGGTGATGACACCGAGGGCGCCCTCATAGGAGGTATCGTCTTCCTGGGCCACGATCGCCCAGATCAGTTCCTCATGCACCGCCTCCGCCGCATAAGCCGCTTCCCGGTCTGCGGCGGCCTGTGCGTCCTGAGCCGCCTCTTCGGCCTGCCTTTTGGCCGCCTTCACGGCTTCGAATTCCTCTTCCGTCAGGATAAAACGCCGGACTGCGGCGATCCTCGCCGTCTCGATCTCCGACATCACGATGCCGCTGGCCGCTCCGGCGGCATTGACGGCCAGCTGGCTGCCCGAAGCCAGGAGCACATGGGTGACCGTGCCGTCCGTCTCATAGAAAATCAGATCTCCTGGCCGGATCTCATCCGCCGGGACCTCCCATCCCGCCAGAGCCTGCTGACGGGACACCCGGGGCAGCGTGATGCCGAGGTTTTCATAGAGGCGCAGCACAAAACCCGAACAGTCACAGCCCTCCGTCAGGCTGGTGCCGCCCCAGACATAAGGGCTGCCGATATAGCCGGCTGCCATTTCGGATAAAACAGTGCCGCACAGACGGGCAAACTCTTCGGCGTCCCGATGAGTCATCGGGCAGTAGAAAAAGGCCTCATTCTCACAAAGCGGCAGGGCGGGCACAGCAGTAACCCCCTCGCGCTGATACGGTGCCGCCTTTTCATCGGAAAGATAACGTCGGCGGGCAAACCCGCGGACGTCACCGGATTACACATAGGCCCAGCCGTCGCCCACATCCTCCAGGATCACCGCGCTGCCGCCGAAAGCCAGGTATCCCGCTGCCCGGGCATCATCCGCTTTCGACTCGAAAACAGGCAGGATGCCGCCGCTGATATTGACCGACGGCAGTCCGCTGACGCGGCGTATCATAAAATAGCCGGCTTCTTCGGAAGCTGCCTCCGCTGTCCTGTCACGCTTCGCCATCGTATACGTCCGGGAGTTCTGCGCCGACTGTGCCGCGGTCGTCATCGCTGCGGCATGATCCGCAGCTGCAGCGGCGGCGAGGCCGGCCGGTGAAGCCGTGACCGCTGCCGTACGAGGCACGGCCGACGGCCTCGCGGCCGGTGCCGGCTCGGAAACCGGGGGATCGCTCTGAGACGGCTCTTCCGCCGATACAGGGGCCGGCTCGGATACCGGATCTGAATCGGACACGTGTTCCGGTGCGGACTCAGGTTCCGGTTCGGGCTCAGATTCCGGTTCGGGCTCTGGCTCCGGTTCAGGCTCTGGTTCCGGAGTAAGACCCGGCTCGGGTGCGGGCTCGGTCACAGGTTCCGGAGCAAGTCCCGGGCCGGGCGTCGGCTCGGGCTCAGGCCCCGGTTCGGACCCGGGCGCGGGCTCCGATGCGTTCTCGTCTGTGTCATCTATGCTGACGGCAGCCTCTTTGCCCTCTGCCGCCTCTTTTACTTCGCCTTCCTCGGCTTCAGGGTCGGTCACTGCCGCAGCCTCAGACTCTTCTCTCATGGCGGTCTCCGCTGCCGCAGCCGAGGGCACTACCTCAACGCCGTCTTCCGCGGAGCGGCCTTCCTCCGTCATCTCTTCCGTTCCGGCGCACACCTCCTCCGGTGCTGTCCAGACAGCAGCCGACAGCATCGCACCCAGATATACTGGCCATAATGAGCGTTTGATCATCCCTGATCTCCTTTCCCGAGATTGTGGTGGCATTCATCATAACATAAAAGCCGTGACAACTGATGTCACGGCTCTTCCTTCTGATATTTCTTCTTTTTCCTGTTTTGCTTTTTGTCAAGGAGCTGAAGGTAAATGTCCTCGCTTACCATCTTGGTGGTCCGGATCGCGTAGGTTTCATTGTCGTCCGTCTTTTTTACATGGATCTTGCTTTTGACGTAGCCATGAGTATGACAGAGGCCTATGGCCTGATAGACCTTGCCGCCCGTCGCAAACCACTGAATGCGGCGTCTGAGCGGCCGACCGCACTCGGGGCAGATTACCGCGGCAACGACCCGGTCGGCGAGCATATCTTCACGGTTATCGAATCCGCAGGAGATGAATTTCACATAATCCGGATAGCGGATCGCGTATTCCTCCTTGCGGCAGCCCGGCACATGGAAGGTGTCCACGGAGAAATTCTCCCGGATCATTCGGTCATCGATCGTCTGAAGGATCCTGGCGGTATACAGGGCATCGTCCAGAGCATGATGAAAATGTCCCTCCTCCGCAATGTTCAGATACTCCGCGGCATATGACAGTGAGCGTCTCTCATGCTTCGTCTCATAGGTCAGCGCAAACAGCTTCTGGACATCTTCAAAAAAGAGCGGTATCGCCAGACGCTGATTCATATGATAGTAACGCAGATTGCGCTGGAGCTCCGTCAAATCCAGCGAGCCCCAGGTGCAGAAGCGATAATCACTGCCGCAGAAGGCCAGGAATCGTTCCGCCGCCTCACGGAAGGGCAGTCCTTCATCAAGATCTTCTATATTTAAACCAATCACCTCGTGAGTCCGATAATGGATCTTGCGGTAGACAACCGGTTTGATATAGGTATGGAAGGTATCCAGAACAGCCTTCTCTTCATTCAGTTTAACAGCCCCGATCTCAATGATCTCAAAGGGGAGGCGGGCATTTTCCTGCTCCTTCCCATAGGGGCACTGATTCCATTCAAGGTCAAATACAATATAGTTCATAATAATTAAGCATAACATCCGGCTGTGACTTTCGCAATAAGCCGGCTCGTGTTATAGTGACAACGGCAAGATTGCCCTATTTCCGGGTCCGTACCCGTTCAAAGAGGTATCATTATGACATCTGTTCTTATTGCTTCCGATATCCATGGCTCCGCCTATTACGCCGAAGCACTGATGGCGCGCATCGAGGCCGCCTCCCCCGACCGGATCGTCCTGCTGGGCGATCTTCTGTATCACGGTCCCCGCAACGACCTGCCCCGGGACTATGCCCCAAAGGCGGTGATCCCGATGCTGAACAGCCTGCGCAGCCGTCTCCTCTGTGTCCGCGGCAACTGCGACGGCGAAGTCGACCAGATGGTGCTGGATTTCCCGATCATGGCCGATTACGCCTGGCTGAGCCTCAGCGGGCGGGATGTTCTGGCCACCCACGGTCATCATTTTGGGGAAATGACCCCGCCGCCCTTACCTGAAGGCGGCATCCTGCTGAACGGCCACACTCACGTGCCTGCCTGGACCGAGCACCCCGGTTTTCTATATCTCAACCCAGGCTCCGTCGCCATCCCGAAAGCCGGCAGCTGCCACAGCTATATGATGTGGGAAAATGACACCTTCACCTGGCGCGATGTGATGACCGGCGAGATCTATCATACCCTGACCCTTGGCTGAGGCCGGGATCGCGGAGGCCCCGCGCACCGGCGGACCCGCGCGGCGCCGCCGGGAGAACCGGAACATCCGAATTTTTTTCAAAAAATTCCAAAAAACCTCTTGCATTATCCCGAGGCGCTGCTATAATAAACACTCGTACGGGGGATTAGCGCAGTTGGGAGCGCGCCACAATGGCATTGTGGAGGTCATGGGTTCGAATCCCATATGCTCCATAAAAATCGCTTGTCAGATGACAAGCGATTTTTTTGTTGCTGTTTACATGATCTTCGCCGAGCGACTGAATCCATCGCAGCCAAAAGGGCTTTGCCTTAGCCGGAAGGGCCTCATCCGGGTAAATTCCGGAATAAGCCGGACAGATAGTCCGCCAGTGCCTCTTCCCCGGTGACATGATAACCGGCGATACCCAGCTGCCGTGCGGCTTCCACATTTTCGAGACGATCATCCAGAAAAAGACACGTCTCCGCCTTCAGCCGGAAACGCTCCAGGAGGCAGGTGTAAATGGCCGGATCGGGTTTGGCCAGCCCCACCTCATAAGAGACAAGACAGCCGTCGACAGCTCTGAAAAAATGGAAACCCCGTATGGCCCGGTTAAAATACTCCCGCGAATAATTTGACAGGATGTAAATGCCCATGCCCTTGTCATGGAGCTCGCAGAGGCGCTGCCAGATCCGGGGCCGCGGCACGACCATCATTTCAGGATTGTTGAGAAACCATTCCAGATCCTCAGCCGCATCGGGATGACCCGCCTTCGCCCGCCGGATCACTTCCTCCAGTGTCACCAGCCCCTTGTCATAATCCAGCCAGTCCAGCGTATCAAAGCACGAATCATAGACCTGAGCCGCTCTCTCCGGAGAAAGGCCATGCATTGTCAGCATTTCCTCCCAGCGGTAACCGACCAGCACTTCCCCTACGTCAAATATCAGATTTTGAATCATCATCGTTCTCCTTTATGTCCGCTACCGACTATTGTACTTGAGGCCCGGCGGGACGGCAAGCATCGACTCTCCGGGGTCCGGGTTTCACGGTTTGACTTATCACCGGTCAAATTGTAAAATTGACATAACCTTTGACTTATCTGTACGAAAGGAAACATCCTATGTGTGGAATCGTCGGTTATATCGGCAACGAACAGGCAGCACCGATTCTGCTGGACGGACTTGCCAAACTGGAATATCGCGGCTATGACTCTTCGGGCATCGCCGTTCGTGACAATAATGAAGACACGGTCGTGATCAAGGCCAAGGGAAAGCTCAGTGAACTGGCTGAGAAGACCGATAACGGCAGCGCCGTCAAGGGCTGCTGCGGCATCGGCCACACCCGCTGGGCCACCCACGGCGCCCCCTCCGAGACAAATGCCCATCCCCATGTGTCCAATGACAGGAGCGTCATCGCCGTTCACAACGGCATCATCGAAAATCACACCGAGATTCGTGAAAAACTCCTTCGTCAGGGCTATGTCTTCCGTACCCAGACCGATACGGAAGCCGTCGTCAACCTGATCGACTATTATTATAAGAAATACAACATCGGCCCCATCGACGCCATCGCCAAGACCATGGTGCGTGTCCGCGGTTCCTACGCCCTGGCCATCATGTTCAGCGACTATCCGGGTGAGATCTACGTTGCCCGCAAGGACAGCCCGCTGATCGTCGGCATTACGGAAAATGCCGCCTATACCGCCTCTGATGTGCCGGCCATCCTGAACCGTACCCGGCAGGTCTATTACATCGGCAACCTGGAAATGGGCCGTCTGACCGCCGGCAACGTCGAATTCTACAACCTGGACGGTGACCTTATCGAAAAAGAGCTCACCACCATCGACTGGGATGCCGCTGCTGCCGAAAAGGGCGGTTATGAGCATTTTATGCTCAAAGAGATCCACGAACAGCCGAAGGCCGTCCGCGATACGCTTCACGCCTACCTTAAGGAAAACGGCAAAGGCAATACCGTCAACCTAGAGAAGACGGGCATTTCCGAAGAGGAAATCCGCGCCTGCAGCCAGCTCTATATCGTTGCCTGCGGCTCTGCCTCCCATGTCGGTTACACCGCCCAGTACATCATCGAAGATATGTGCCGTATTCCGGTCCGCGTGGAAATGGCCTCCGAATTCCGTTACCGCCGGCCGCCGCTTGTCAGAGACGGCCTGGTGGTCATTATCAGCCAGTCCGGCGAGACCGCCGACTCTCTGGCGGCCCTTCGCCATGCGAAGGAAGAAGGCCTGAAGACGCTGGCTATCGTCAATGTCATCGGCAGCACCATTGCCCGTGAAGCCGATTACGTGATGTATACCTACGCCGGTCCGGAGATCGCCGTCGCCACGACCAAAGCCTACTCCTGCCAGCTCATCGCCTGCTATCTTCTGGCGATCGCCTTCGGCAAGGCCCGCGGCCTGGTCACCGAAGAATGCGTGTCCGAGTACCTGGAAGAGCTGGAGACTCTGCCGGATAAAATCGCCCGCATCCTGGAAGACAAAGAGCGCATCCAATGGTTTGCCAGCAAATTCGCCAATGCCCAGGACGCCTTCTTCATCGGCCGCGGCATCGACTACGCCGTCTGCATGGAAGGCAGCCTGAAAATGAAGGAAGTCAGCTACGTCCACACCGAGGCCTATGCCGCCGGCGAGCTGAAGCACGGCACCATCTCCCTGATTGAAAAGGGCACCCTCGTCATCGGTGTCCTCACCCAGAGTGAGATCTACGAGAAGACCCTCTCCAATATGGTCGAGGTCAAATCCCGCGGCGGCTACCTTATGGGACTGACCATGTCCGGCAACTTCAACCTTGAAGAAACCGCTGACTTCACCGTCTTTGTCCCGAAGACCGATGAGCTTTTTGCAGCTTCTCTGGCTGTCATCCCTCTGCAGCTTCTGGGATACTACATCGCCGTGGCCCGCGGGCAGGATGTGGATAAACCCAGGAATCTGGCGAAGTCGGTAACGGTGGAATAAATAGATGACTACGCGGTGATGGACTGCGGTTAACACGTCGCTCTGCTCTTGCTTCGCGTCGGTTTCATTCGCGCAGGCTTACGTCACGATAGTAGCGTTTGTGACGACGCCTGCGCGGAAACTTGCGAAGCAAGGCGGCGCTCCTACCGT